>JBIOYC010000024.1:0-8292 GCA_044869955.1 Thermoanaerobaculia bacterium
CACGCCGGTGGGGGCCGCCCGCCTCGCCGCCAGACTCGACGCGGCGGCCCTGCCGACCTTCATCGAGAGGCGGCCCGACGGCAGCCATCGGGTGACCTTCCACCCTCCTCTCGAGCTGCCCGAGGACGCGACGGAAGCCACCGCGGACATGACCGCCACCATCGAGGCCCAGATCCGCCGTCACCCCGAGCAGTGGGTGTGGATGCACCGCCGTTGGCGCAGGCAGCCGCCCGGGGCGGATACCATCGTGCCGTGATGCGCCGCGCCCTGCTTCTCGTCTCTCTCGGCTTCGCGCTCGCCTGCTCCGCCCCCGATCCTGGGGCCTGGCGGCGGGTGGACCTCTGGCAGGTGGCGCCGCGGGTGGAGCTGTCGCCGTTCGCCAACAAACGCAAGGCGGTGTTCGAGGCGAAGATCGGCTACCTCGGGGCCCAGGAGGTGCGGGACCTCTCGCAGGTGCCGGAGTCGAGCTTCCGCGTCTTTCCCCATCAGGCGGCCGGACAGGTGCGAACCCTCGAGCAGGTGGCCGGCTCGCGGCTGGCCTTTTCCCTGGAGCTGGGCCAGGAGCCTTACCTCTCCTTCAGTCCCCTGCTCGCCGACGGGAATCCCCGGCCCGCCCGTTTCCGGGTCGAGATCCGCGAAGGCGAGCGCTCCACGCTGGTCCACGAGAGCCGGCCCGAGGGCGTGCCCAACCCTGCGCCGCCGGTGGAGAGGGTGGACCTCTCCCGCTGGGCCGGGCGCAAGGTCGAGCTGATCCTGGCGGTGGAGCCTCCGGCGGGAAGCCCATGGGACCCCGCCGCGGTTCCCCGCGTGCGCTGGGCCAGCCCGGCGGTCTACGACCGGGTGCCCGCCCAGCCCCCGCGGCCCCCGGGGCCGCCGAATCTGATCCTCGTCGGCGTCGACACCCTGCGCGCCGATCACGTGGGCGCCTTCCGGGCGGACGGCGGCTCCCCCCTGGGGCCGGTGTCCTTGACTCCGGCGATCGACCGCCTGGCCGCGGAAAGCGACGTCTGGCTGGACGCATTCTCGGCCTTCAACGTCACCAACCCCAGCTTCGCCTCCATCTTGACCGGCCTCTACGGCAAGAACCACGGGGTCTACGACCTCAAGACGCCGCTCCCGGAGGCCCACGTCACCCTCGCCGAGGTGCTCGATGGCGCGGGCTACGACACCCTGGCGATCATCGCGGCCCGCCACCTGGGGCCCCACAACTCTGCCCTCGGTCAGGGCTTCGACGAAGTGATGCTGTCGAACGAGCACTACGCCGCCGAGCTACCGGTCGAGGCGGCGATGGACTGGCTGGCCGAGCGCCAGCAGCCCTTCTTCCTCTGGCTGCACCTCTTCGACCCCCACACCCCCCACACGCCGCCCGCCCCGTTCGCGTTGGGCGAGAGGCCGAGCGCTCCAACCGGGCTCGAGGCCGTGCCCGGCTGGACCCGGTTCCGCCCTGCCGGCCCGACCCCTCACGAGCAGCCGGTGCTCGCCGGCCACCGCTGGCTCTACGCCGGCGAGGTCGCCTATCTCGACCGCCAGGTCGACCGCCTGCTCGATTTTCTCGGCAGCCGCGGCCTGCTCGAGAGCACCGTGATCGCCCTGGTCTCCGATCACGGCGAGAACCTGGGCGAGCACGGCGTGCTGCACCGCCACGGCGGGCTGTGGGACACCACCACCCACGTGCCGCTGCTGATCCGCAAACCCGGCCGGAAGAGCCCCGGAGCCCGGCACCGCGGCCTGGTGCAGACGGTAGACCTCTTCCCCAGCCTCCTGCGGCTGCTCGGCAGGCCGGTGCCGGCGCAGGACGGGGAGAATCTCTACGAGCTGGTGGCCGCAGGCGAGGGAGCCCGGCCCGCGGCCTTCTCCGAGCACGCCTCGCAGCTGGGAGTGTCGGTGCGCACGCGAGCCTTTCGCTTCATGAGGAGCGCCGGCAACCCCTTCGTGCCCGACGGCACCTATCTCTACGACCTGCGGAGCGACCCGGCCGAGGAGAAGAACCTCGCCAACCACGGCCATCCGGAGGAAGCTCGCCTCGCCGAGCTGCTGGCCCGCTGGCTGGCGGCTCGGCGCCCCGGACCGGGGCAGGCGGCCCCCTCGGTGCTCAGCCCCGAGGACGAGGCCCGCCTGCGCTCTCTCGGCTATCTGTGATCGCTGCTTTCGATCACTGAGCCCAGAACGGGCGCCACTTCTCCTCCGCCGGCGGCTTGCCGAGGAGGCTCACCACGATCAGGCAGAGGATCGACGCTCCCCCGGCCGGGTAGATGATGTAGTCGTAGTCCCACTTGCTCAGGCCCGCTTCGTAGAGGATGCCGAAGATCACCGTCGCGAGCATGCCCGCACCCACCGAGAGAGTCCCTGCCAGAGGCGTCACCCGCTTCCACAAGAAGGCCGCCAACAACGCCGGTGTGACCGCTGCGCCCACCATGGTGTAGGCGTAGAGGGCCATGTCGAGGATGCTCCGGAAGAAACTGGTGACCAGCACCGCCACCAGGGCCAGAACGATGATCATGACTCGGTTGATCAGCAGGATATTCTGCTCGCTCGCCTGCGGGTTGATGAATCGCTGATAGATGTCGCGAGTGATGTTGCCTGCTGGGATCATCAGGAACGTAGTAGCCGTCGAGAAGATGATCGCCACGGCGCCAGCGAGCAGCATCACTCCGGCCCAGACGGGCAAGTGGTGGCGGGCCATCTCGAGCAGCACCGTCTCGGTCATCCTCTGATCGAAGCTGCCGTCGGCGAGGTGGAAGCGGGCATCGTCCCAGTAGGCGGCTGCACCGAAGATCGCCGTGGTGTCGAGCAGGGTCTCGATCACGATCACGCCGATGATCATGCCGATCACGGCCTTGCGCGCCGCGTGCTCGTCCTTCGCCGACATGAACTTCTGATACATGCTGCTCTCACCGAGCAGCAGGAAGAAGGTCGGGAAAAACAGCCCCAGGGCGGGCAGGATGCCCTTGGAGCCCGTAGCGGTGAAGTGCGTCTCGGGGAGCGTGGTGGTCACGCCGCTCCAGCCGCCGGCGAGCGACAGGGCGATCGGCGCCGCGATGCAGATCCCGAGAATGATCAAGATACCGTTGATCAGGTCGAGAGCGAGAATCGAGCGCATGCCGGCGAAGATCACGAAGACCACCACTGCGCCGCAGGTGATCCACTGCCCCTGCTGCGGTGTCAGGTTCGTCACCAGCGAGATCAGCCGACCGCCACCGATCAGCTGGTAGCCGGCGATGGTCAGGTAAGCGATGATGATCGAAAGGGTGCCGAGCAGGCGGGCGAGCGGCGTGTAGCGCATCTCGAGGATGTCCGAGACGGTGAACTGCGCGATCCGCCGCACCTTCGGCGCCAGAAAATAGACGATCGCGATCCCGACCCAGGCTCCAGCGCTCATCCACAGGGCCGAGAAGCCCTCCCGGAAGGCCCGGCCGGCGCCACCGAAGAGGCTGCCGGAGCCGATCCAGGTACAGATCAAGGTGGCGACCAGGAAGAGGGCGGAGGCCGAGCGACCGGCCACCATGAACTCCTCTTGCGTCTTGACGCCCCGCCCGCGGTAGATGCTCACGCCGGCCAGGAAGACCAGGTACAGGATCACTGTCCACAGGTAGATCATCAATGCCTCCTCGAGACGGGGCCGGAACTGTTCAGCTCAGGGCTCGCGCAAGGATAGGCGAGCCCCCTATCGGGCGCAAGACAGGGGACGCAAAGCGAGGAAACACGGGCCTCGCGCTGCAAAGAGGAGACCAGAGGCTGTGGGGAGGACTTGCGGGAGGGAGATGGTCGGGGCGAGAGGATTTGAACCTCCGACCTCACGGTCCCGAACCGTGCGCTCTACCAGGCTGAGCTACGCCCCGGAGGGTGGGCCGGCTGCCCGGCCGCGATGGAGCGCAGAGGATAGCGCCAGAGTCGGGCGAGGGTCAAGGGCAAGGCAGCGGGCTGGGATGAGTAGGCTGGGTTAGGCTCTCCCGAGAGCCGTAACCCAGCTCCGACCGCGCCGAAGAGCTGGGTTCCGCTGCGCTCAACCCAGCCTACGGGAGGCGTGCCGGAAGCCCTGCCAGCCTACTGCGCCGTCATCCCCGCGCAAGCGGGGATCCATTCCGATCCTGCTTCTTCATCTCCTGCACGAGCTCCCACAATCGGCTCGGCTTCAAGGGGATCTCGAGGATCTCGAAGCCCGGGATGCCGAGTGCGTCCTCGACCGCTTGGGCGAAGAGGGGGCCGACGGGGATGGCACCGGCCTCTCCCGCTCCCTTGACTCCGAGCGGATTCAAGGGCGAGGGCGTCACCTGATGGCCGGTCTCGATCGACGGCACGTCCAAGGAAGTGGGCAGCAGGTAGTCCATCAACGAAGCGTTCTGCAGCTGACCGGCCTCGTCGAACACCAACTCCTCGTAGAAAGCGTTACCGATGCCCTGTGCGACGCCGCCCTGGATCTGCCCCTCGAGCACCAGGGGGTTGATCACCGTGCCGCAGTCGTGCACCACCACGTATTTCTGGATCGTCACCCCCATCGTCTCGGGATCCACCTCGACGATCATCGCGTGCACCCCGGCCGCAGTGGTGCCCCGCTCGGGGCCGAAGTAGTCCGTGGCCTCGAGGCCCGGCTCGGTGCCCGGCTTGACCGCGCCGCGCATCGGGTTGGCGCGCACGGCCAGCACCCCCAGCGGGATCGATTTGCCCGGCACGCCCTTCACCCGTACCTCACCGCCTTCCAGCTCCAGGTCCTCGGGCGCGGCCTCCAGCTCGTCGGCGGCCAGGCGCAGCACCTTGGCTCGCACCTTGGTCGCGGCGGCGCTGATGGCGTTGCCCGCCACCACCGCGCCCCGGCTGGCGAAGGTCCCGGCCCCCCAGTGGAACTGGTCGGTGTCGCCGGTGACCACGTCGACCTGCGAGGCGTCCACTCCCAGCTGCTCGGCGGCGATCTGTGCGTAGGTCGTCATATGCCCCTGGCCCTGGGTGCCCACACCGGTGACCACGCTCACCCGGCCGCTCGCCTCCACCTGTACCCGGGCACCCTCGTAGGGGCCGATACCGGTGCCCTCGACGTAGGACACCACCCCCACTCCGAGATGGCGCCCCTCCTGACGTGCTCGCGGCTGCTGCTCCCGCCGGAAGGCCTCCCAGCCGATGCGCTCGAGAGCCTGCTCGAGCAGAGGCGGGTAGTTGCCGCTGTCGTAGACCAGCTCGGTGAAGTCCTGGTATATCAGACCCTGGTGCACCGGGAAGGCCTCCGGAGCCAGGAAGTTGCGGCGGCGGATCTCGGCCGCGTCGAGCCCCAGCTGGCGGGCCGCCAGGTCGAGCAGCCGCTCCATCACGAAGATCCCGTGCTGGCGCCCGGCGCCACGGTACGGGGTGACGATCGGCTTGTTGGTGAAGACGGCCGAAAACTCACTCTCGTAAGCCGGCACCCGGTAGCAGCCGAGCAGGGTGCACTGGCTGTTGATCGGTACCGTCAGACCGTAGGGGTCGTAGGCGCCGGCGTCGTGGAGGAAGGTGTCTTTCACCCCGAGCACCCGGCCGTCACGGTCGAGGGCGATCTCGGCGTCGTGGACCTGGCCGCGCTCCTGGGTGGTGGCCGTGAAGTTCTCCTGGCGGTCCTCGATCCACTTTACCGGCCGCTTCAGGCGCCGCGACAACCAGGGGACGAGCACCTCTTCCGGGTAGAACATCATGATCTTGGGGCCGAAGCCGCCGCCGATGAAGGGAGCGATCACCCGCACCTGGCTCTCGGAGAGGCCGAGCATGGCGGCGAGGCCGTTCCTGATCGGGATGGGGGCCTGGGTGGTGTCCCACACGGTGAGGCGCCCACTGCGGTCGTCCCAGTCGGCCACGATGCCGCGGTTCTCCATCGCCGCGGCCGTACCGCGGTCGTAGCGGAAACGCCGCGCGATCACCAGATCGGCCCGAGCCTTGGCCGCGGACCAGTCGCCCCTTCCCTGCCGGACGTGGGCGGCCAGGTTGGTGCCCAGGTCGTCGTGCACCAGGGTCGCACCGGGGGCGAGCGCCGCCTCCAGGTCCAGCACCGCCGGCAGGGGGTCGTAGTCGACGTCCACGTCCTCGGCCGCATCCTCGGCGAGGTAGCGGCTGGTCGCGACCACCAGGGCCACCGGCTCCCCCAGATGGCGCACCTTGCCGCGGGCGAGGGGCACCTGGGTGCGGGCATGGAACACACAGCCCGGACTGGGCGGCGGCGGCACCAAGAGGGGGCCGGGCCGCCAGTAGTCGCCGAGGTCGGCCGCCGTCACCACCGCCAGCACCCCCGGCCGGGCCCTCGCCCGGGAGCCGTCGATCGCGCCCAGCCGAGCATGGGCATAGGGGCTGCGCACGAAGGCGACGTGGACCATCCCCGCGAGGTCGAGGTCGTCCACGAACAACGCCCGGCCGGTGAGCAGGCGCGGATCCTCGTTGCGGCGAATCGGCTGCCCGAAGCTGCGGGTGGACAAAGCCTACTTCTCCTCCACGAACGCCACGACGCGGGCGAAGGCCGCCTCGCCGCCGGCGAAGCGGAAGGGGAAGCAGCCCAGCCACACCCGCTGGTTCAGGAGCTCGTCGATCTGGCCGCCGACGTTCTCGGCGTGGAAGACGCCGTGGGGGAAGAGCTTGACGTGCATCACCTGGTAGTCCTGGGGCCAGGGCATGGCGTCGGCGAGGGAGGCGCCGATGGCCGCCTCGACCTCGGGGATCAGGTCCGGCCGAGCCTTCCTCACGTTGGTGTTGAAGGGGTGGTCCGCGGCGATGCAGTCGAGGGCCAGCCAGCGGATGCCGCGGTCCAGCACCCACTCGGCGAAGCGGCCTTGGGGCCCCGGGTGCTTCAGGAAGCAGCGGGGCAGGTCGGGCTGGTGGGCGCCCGGGCCCACCACGTCGAGGATCGGGCAGTGCGCGGACTTGTGCCAATCCTCGTTGTAGAAGCGGTGGTAGCCGGTGTGAATGACCAGGATGTCCCCCCGCTCGATGGTGATGCCGTGCTTCTTCTCCCAGGCCTCGAAGTGCTCGGGACCGTAGATCTGGTAGTCGCCGACGCCGAACTGGGCGAGGTCGACGATGCAGGCCGGGCCAAAGAGCTGGTCGATCGGGATGCCGGCGATGTCCGGCCCGGGGTCGTAGAAGTGGATTGGCGAGTCGAGGTGGGTGGCGATGTGGTTGGTGGTGGAGATGAACTGCGCGTTCACCCCCTCGAAGGCCAAGCGCTTGACCCACTTGACCGTCGGCCCCTCGTAGAAGGCGAACGACGGCGAGTTCATCGAAAAGTTCTGGGACAGGTCGAGGACCTTGACGCGGGAGAGGTCGTAAGGAACGTACACCGAATGCCTCCGATCGGGTGGGGAAGGAGCTGGAGCGGCATTGTATGGCAGGTGGTTCGGGTGCGGCGCTCCGCAGCCTTGCCGCGGTGACGCTGTTAGATGTAAGATACCGTCCGCTATGCACCGTACGCAGCTCAACCTCGACGATTGGCAGTACGAAGCCCTGCTGGCAAAGGGTGAGCGGGAGGGCCGCAGCCTCTCCGACCTGGTGCGGGAGGCGGTGGCCGAGTACCTGGTAGAGCCCCCGGTGCCGCGCCGCGCCCTCGCCGAGCTCAGGGGTCTGGCAGAGGATCCCGAGAGTCGCGGCCGAGACCACGACCGCCTGCTCTACCCCAGCTCCTGAAACCGGAGCCCTCCGCCATGGGCAAGGTCAAGACCTTCCACACGCTTCGCCCGCAACTCTTCGTCGACACCAGCGCCTGGTTCGCCTTCATCAATCGCGCCGACCCGGACCACGAGGTCGTGGCCCGGGTGCTCGCCCGCTACGAGGGCCGGTTGCTGACCTCGAACTTCGTCTTCGACGAGACCGTCACCCTCTGCCTGGTGCGCCTCGGCCACCACATTGCGAAGCAAGTCGGAGACGCCCTCCTCGACCCCGGACTGACCAACCTGGTGCGGGTCCAGACGCACGACGAGGCCGAAGCCTGGCAGCTCTTCCAGCAGCGACCGGACAAGACCTACTCCTTCACCGACTGCACCTCGTTCGTCCTCCTCCGCCGCCACGGCCGCCCGCCTGTGGCGGCCCTGGATGAGCATTTCCGGCAGGAGGGGTTCGAGGTGGAGGTGGGGTGAGAGCAGCTCGGTCCGCAGGGCTTCCGCTCAGACGCCATACCGCTCCGCGAACGCCAGCAACGCCTCCTCGAACACCCTGATCGAGGGGCGCACCAGGCCGGCGCCGATCTGGCCGACGCCGGCGTTCTTGTGGGCGATGCCGGTGTTGACCCTGGGCGTGATGCCGAGCTCCACTACCTTGGTGACGTCGATTCCCACCGGCGTGCCCCGGAAG
>JBIOYC010000025.1:0-11447 GCA_044869955.1 Thermoanaerobaculia bacterium
AGGGGGATCCGACGCAGCCGCGGGGACGGAAGACCCCCTCACCCTAACCCTCTCCCCCCTTCGGGGGGCGAGGGGATCGGAGTGCGTTGCCCTACTCCTTCGTCCACTGGTCCAACCAGCCGAGCACCGCCTCGTGCCATTGCAGGGAGTTCTGCGGCTTGAGCACCCAGTGGTTCTCGTCCGGGAAGTAGAGCAGCTTCGAAGGGATCCCCCGCCGCTGCAGGGCCGTGAAGGTGCCGAAGCCCTGGGCCTCGGGCACCCGGAAGTCGAGGGCGCCGTGCACCACCAGCGTGGGCGTCTGCCACTTGTCCACGTAGGCCACCGGGTTGTGCCGCTCGTGGGCGGCCGGGTTGGCGAAGTAGGGCCCGCCGTGCTCCCACTCCACGAACCACAGCTCCTCGGTCGAGTAGTACATGGCCCGATGGTCGAACAGGCCGGCGTGATTGACCAGGCAGCGGAAGCCTGGCTTGCCGGCCGCGTCGAACCACTTGCCGGCGATCCAGTTGATCATGTAGCCGCCGTAGGAGGCGCCGAGGGCGCAGGCCCGTGAGCCGTCGATCCAGGGATAGCGCTCGAGCGCCGCCGCCAGGCCCTTCTGGAGGTCCTCGAACGGCTTGCCGCCCCAATCCTCCCGGATGGCGTCGGTGAACGCCTGGCCGTAGCCGGTCGAGCCGTGGAAGTCGATCATCACGGCGGCGTAGCCCCGTCCGGCGTAGCTTTGGGGGTTCCAGCGGTAGTGGAAGTTGTTGGCGAAGGAGCCCTGCGGGCCGCCGTGGATGAGGAAGGCCAGGGGGTACTTCTTCGCCGGATCGAAATCGACCGGCTTGACCAGCCAGCCGTAGACCGTGTCGCCACCGGCTCCCGAGAAGGTAAAGGGCTCGTAGTCGCCGAGGCGGATGGCGGCCAGCCTCGCCGTGTTGAAGCTGGTCAGGGCCCTCGCGTCCTTGCCGTCGAGGGAGAAGCTGTAGAGCTCGGCTGGGGCCTTGAAGTCGTCCCAGGTCGCCACGATGCGGTTGCCCGCCAGGGCCGGAGTGTGGTGGCTGCCCTCCGAGCGCAGCCGCCGGGCCTCGCCGGTCGCCACCTCGAGGGCGAAGAGGGCCGAGCGGCCGAGGTCGTCGGTCGTGACGTAGAGGGATTTGCCGTCCCTCGAGAAGACCAGAGAGGAGGGCGAGCGGTCCCACTTCGGGGCCACCTCCCGCGGGGTGCCGCCCGGCCAGGGCTGGGCCAGGATGCGGAAGCGATCCGCCTCGTAGCCGGCCCGCGACATCGCCAGGTAGATCAGGGTCTTGCCGTCCGGGGAGAAGCGGGGCTGGGTGTCCCAGGCCGGGTTCGCCGCCGTGAGGTTGCGCGGTGGGGCCGAGCCATCGATCGGCGCGACGTAGAGGTCGAAGTTGGTCGACCAGGCCTCGGTCTTGCCGGCGATGCGCGCCGAGAACACGATCTCTTTGCCGTCCGGCGTGAAGGCGTACTCCTCGGCCCCGCCGAAGGGCAGAGAGGGCACGTCGGCGTCCATCCCCTTGCTCACGTCGATGGGCTCCCCACCGGCCACGGGCCTGACGAAGAGGTGCTGGCGCTGGCCGTCCTCCCAGCTCGACCAGTGACGGATGAAGAGGCGGTCGTGCTCCTGCCCGGAGCCCTTCTTCTTGGCGTTCTGGTCGAGGCGTTCCTTGGTGCAGGTGAGGGTCGGGCAGTCGGTGAAGACGTTGAGGGAAAACGCCAAGTGGCTGCCGCTCGGAGAGATGAGCAGGGCCGAGACGTCGAGGGGCAGGTCGGTCACCTGCTCGGGCTCGCCGCCTTCGAGGGGGAGCTTCCAGACCTGGCTCGAGCCGGAGCGGGTGGAAAGGAAGTACAGGCTCTTGCCGTCCGGGGCCCAGCGCGGCTCGGTGTCGGACCCCTCGTGGCGGGTCAGCTGGCGGGCCGGACTGCCGTCGGCCCCGACCAGCCAGAGGTCGTCCCGGCCCCGATTGGCGTCGAGGTCGACCTTGCGCACCGTGAAGGCCACCCATTTGCCGTCGGGGGACGGCTGCGGGTCGCTGACCCGGTCCATGCCGACCAGGTCCTGGGCGCTGAAGGGATGGGTTTGAGAAGCCGAGAGGGGCAGGGCGGCCAGCAGGAGGGCCGCGAAGGCGAGCGCGCGTTGAGCCATGCCGAGGTCTCCTTCCGTCGGAGCGCGATGATACTAGCCCTGGGTGTAAACTTCGGCTTCGATGGACACCAATCGCTACGATGTCGTCGTGATCGGCGGAGCCTTCTCCGGCTCCGTCGTCGCCACTCTGCTCAAGCGATTCCGGCCGGAGACCCGCATCTTGCTGGTCGAGAAGAGCCCGGCCTTCGACCGTAAGGTCGGCGAGGCCACGGTCGAGATCTCGGCCCTGATGCTCTACCGGGTCCTGGGCCTGCACGAATTGCTCTGCCGCGAGCAGCTCCCCAAGCACGGGCTGCGCTACTGGTTCACCGACGGCTCCGCGGAGATGCGACTGTCGGAGATGACCGAGATCGGCCCTCGAGAGGTTCCGCGCCTGCCGACCTTCCAGCTCGACCGGGCGAAGCTCGACGAGTCGCTGCTGCGGGTGGCCAGCGAGGCCGGCGTCGAGATCCTCCGCCCGGCCAAGGTCGGTGCGACGGGCCTGGCCTGGCCGGAGAGCCGGCTGACCGTCGAGACCGAGGACGGCGAGGAGCGAGAGATCGCCACTCGCTGGCTGGTCGACGCCTCCGGGCGCAACGCCCTCCTGGCCCGCCGCTACGGCCTGCTGCACCAGTCCAAGGACCATCCGACGGCCGCGGTCTGGGGTCGGTGGAAGGGGGTCAAGGACATGGACGGCCGCGAGGTCATGGGCCTCGATCCCCGCAAGCCCTGCCTCGAGCCGGTTGCGAGCGCCCGCCGCCTGGCCACCAATCACTTTTGCGGCTATGGCTGGTGGTGCTGGGTGATTCCCCTCGCGGGCGGCGACACCTCGGTCGGCCTGGTCTACAACAAGGAGCTGTACCAGCTGCCGGCCGGTGCCAACCTGCTCGAGCAATACCGGAAGTTCACCGAGACCAACGCGGGCTTGAGGGACTTGCTCGAGCACGCCGAGCTCGACCTCGAGGACTTCCGCTCCTACGCCCACCTGCCCTACTGCACCGAGCGTTACGCCGACTTCGGCTGGGCCCTGGTGGGCGATGCCGCCTCCTTCATCGATCCCTACTACAGCCCGGGGCTCGATCACGCCTCGATCTCTTCCTACGCCACCGCCCGGCTGATCGAGGACGAGCTCTCCGGCCGACTCGACCGTCCGGCCCTGGGCGCCGCCCTCGAGAGCCACAACGGCCACTTCCTGCGCTCCTACCAGCGCTGGATCTCGGCGCTCTACATCGGCAAGTACGAGCTGATGGGCGACGCCGAGCTGACCGCCGCCGCCTTCCTGATGGACACGGCGATGTACTACATGGGCATCGTCACCCCGGTCTACGAGAACGTCGAGGCCCTGCGCACGCCGATCTTCTCCGAGGAGATCCTGCCCACCCGCCTGGCCTATGGCTGGATGAAGTACTACCACCACCGGCTGATCAGGCTGGCCCGGCGGCGGCGCGAGCTGGGCATCTACGGTCACCGCAACGTCGGCTGGCGCCTCTTCGTCAAGACCGCCACCCTCGGCCGCACCGGCGGCATGCCGATGCTGCGCTCGGGCATGAAGGTGTGGCTGCGGGCCGAGTGGGAGACCTTGCTGGCGAGCCTCGGCAAGCGGCCGAAGAAAGTCACGGCGAAGCCGATGGCCGCCCAGCCCGAGATGGCTTCGTAGCCATTGAGGCACAGTCCGTAGGCTGGGTTAGGCGCAATACCGTTCACTTAGGCCGGGGCGCTCTGGTCGGGCGGTTCCCTTCCGGTCGTCATTCCCGCGAAAGCGGGAATCCAGGGAGGGGGACGAGACGAAGATGGATCCCCGCTTCCGCGGGGATGACGAGCGAAGAGGCTTAACTGAACGGTATTGGGGTTAGGCGCCAGCCGTAACCCAGCTGTGCCGGCGGCGCTCGAGAGCTGGGTTACGCCGCAGACGGCTAACCCAGCCTACAGAGGCTGAGCCCCGCGAGGATAGGCCGCCCGGTCGCCCCTACATCGACAGCGATCCCTTCCGAAAATCCGTCTTCGCCAGGTGGGCGTTGATCAACACCGGCCGGCCAGCCGCGGCGAGGCGGCGGGCCTCGGCGAAGGTCTCCGCGACCTGTTCCGGCCTGGTCAGCAGCAAACCCTCCCCACCCAGCCCTTGCGCCGCCACGTGGTAGTCGCAACGGGCCAGCTCGGTGCCCACCCCGTCGCCCAGCATCTCGACCTGCTCGCGGGCGATCTGCGCCCACGAGGCGTCGTTGCCGACCACCGCGATCACCGGCAGCCGGTGACGGGCGAAGGTGTCGAAGTCGGCCAGGGATAGGCCCGCCGCGCCATCTCCCCACAGCAGCCAGACCTCCGAGCCCGGCCGGCAGAGCTGGGCGGCGAGGGCGAAGCCGGCGCCGACCCCGAGCGTGCCGAAGGCTCCCGGATCGAGCCAGCAGAGGGGGGCCCGGGGCCGCACCACGTAGGAGGCGGTGGCCACGAAGTCGCCGCCGTCGGCCACCAGCACCGAGGCCTCCGGCAGAGCCTCCTCGATCGCCCGGCAGAGGGCCAGGGGGTTGACTCCCTCCCCCGCCGGCGGCGCCCCAGCGTCCGCGGCGATCTTCTCCTCGCGCGCCCGGTCGCGCTCGGCGAGCTCGCCGAGCCACGAGCCGAAACGATCCGGCTCACCACCCGCAGCTTCGGCGAGGGCGACCAGGAAGAGCCCGGGATCGGCCAGCACGCCCAGGGTGGGCCGCAGGTTGAGCCGCAGGTCGTGGGCCGAGCGGTTGACGGCGATCACCGTCTTGCCCCGCACGTGGCTGCCGTAGTCGAGGCGAAAATCGCTCGGAAAGCCGGCGAGCAGCACGAGATCCGCTTGCTTGAGAGCCGAACGCCGCTCGTGGCGCATCTGCACGCGGCTGCCCTTGCCCAGGAGGCCACGCGCCATGCCGCCGAGATAGGTCGGCACCCCCAGCCTGGTCACCGCCGCGGCGACGTCCTCGGCCGCCGCCGGCTCGGCCATGGCCTGGCTGCCGAGGATCAGCAGGGGCCGCTTCGCCTCCGCCAGCAGCGCCGCCGCCCGGCGGACCTGCCGGGAGGAGGGCGCTCCGGGTTGCAGGGTCGCCCTCTCGACGTCTCGCTCCCGCCGCGGCCCCTGGAAGGTCCGACCGAGGTGCCAGGCGAGATAGCGCTTCTGCAGCGCCTCACCGAGGTTGCGCGCCGGCCGGTCGGTCTTCGCCGCGTACCAGCTGCGCACCATCGCCTCCGGATAGAGCAGGTCCACCGGGCACTCCACGAAGACCGGCCCGGGCACCCCCGAGCGGGCGACGGCGAAAGCGTCCACCACCGCCTGCGACAGGTCGCGCACCCGCTCGACGAAGAAGGCTGCCTTGACGTGGGGCCGCACCAGGGGGCGCTGGTCGATGTCCTGGAGGGCACCGCGGCCCTTGAGCACGGTGGCCGTGGCGCCGCCGAAGAGGACCAGGGGCGACTGCGCGAGCTGGGCGTTCTTGAGCGCCGTGATGGTGTTGGTCACCCCCGGCCCGGCGGTGACCACCGCCACTCCCGGGACGCCGGTCAGCCGCGCCGTGGCGTCGGCGGCGAAGACCGCCGTCGCCTCGTGGCGCACGTCCACCACCCTCAGGCCGCAGTGCTTGGCTCCGACTAGGATCGGCGACACGTGGCCGCCGCAGAGGGTGTAGACGAAACGGACGCCCTGTCGCTCGAGCTCACGGGCGACGAGGTCGCCGCCGCTCACGGCCGGGAGCCGCCCTGTAGCGCGCCACCCCGCGGTGCGAGCACGTGGCGCTCGAGGACGAAGCAGGTGAAGACGCCGTGGAAGACCTCTTCGTCGCTCCGGAACACCGAGACCCGCACCCGCTGCTTGCGCGCCGTCCCCTCCTGGGGCTCCAGCCGGGCCTCGGCCCGCAGGGTCTCGCCCACCCGTACCGGCATCAGGAAGCGCACTTCGGCGGCCCCCAGCACCACGTTGGGATGGTTGACGGCCAGCATCGCGGCATGGTCCGCGAGGCCGAAGACGAAGCCGCCGTGCAGCAGGCCGGCCTCGTCCACCCCCATCTCGGGCAAGGTGGTCAAATCCACCCGCGCGGAGCCGACCTCGAGCGAGACCGGATGCCCGCACAGACGGGGATCGATGGCGAGATGGGTGCGAGGCGTCGGCTCGGCCACGGCGCGGGGACCTGTTCGGAAGAACGGCGCGGATTATGACACAGGCAAGACGGGCCGACACATGGGTCGGCCCCTACGGGAACGACCGGATTCTGGTGTAGGGGCGGACCAACGTGTCCGCCCTCCGGGTTTACGATTCGTCCATGAAGGGATACCGGTAATCCGTCGCCGGCACGAAGGTCTCCTTGATCGAGCGCTGGGACACCCAGCGGATCAGGTTCGCCTTCGAGCCCGCCTTGTCGTTGGTGCCCGAGGCCCGGGCGCCGCCGAAGGGCTGCTGCCCCACCACCGCGCCAGTCGGCTTGTCGTTGACGTAGAAGTTCCCGGCCGCGTGCCGCAGGCCCTTGCTCAGCTTGACGATCGCCTGACGCTCCTCGGCGAAAATCGCGCCGGTCAGGGCATAGGGGCCGGTCGAGTCCACCAGCGCCGCCGCCTCGTCGACCCGCGCGTCGTCGTAGACGTGGAGCGTCAGCACCGGCGCGAAGATCTCCTCGCTCATCAGCTTCGAGCGCGGGTCCTCGGAGACCACCACCGTCGGCCGCACGAAGTAGCCCACGCTCTTGTCCCCGGCGCCGCCGGCCACCACCTCGAAGCCAGGTGTCGACCTCGCGTGCTCGACGTAGCTCATGGTGTTGTCGAACGAGGGTTCATCGATCACCGCCGCCATGAAGTTGCGGAAGTCGAGGGGGCTGCCCATGGCGATCGACTCCACCGCCGCCACCAATCGCTCCCGGACCTCCGGCCAAAGCGAGCGCGGCACGTAGGCCCGCGAGGCCGCGGAGCACTTCTGCCCCTGGTACTCGAAGGCACCGCGCACCAGGCCGGTCACCAGGGCCGGCACGCTGGCGCTCGGGTGGGCGAAGACGAAGTCCTTGCCGCCGGTCTCGCCGACGATGCGCGGATAGGCCTTGTACTGCCCCAGCCGCCCGGCGATGGTGCGCCACATGCCGTTGAAGGTGCCGGTCGAGCCGGTGAAGTGGATCCCCGCCAGGTCGGGCCGGGCGAAGACCGGATCCCCCACCTCGCGGCCGTGGCCGGGGACGAAGTTGATCACCCCTGGCGGCAGGCCGGCGGCCTCCAGCACCTTGAAGATGTAGTAGTTCGAGACGATCGAGGTCGACGCCGGCTTCCACAGCACGGTGTTGCCCATCATCGCCGGCGCGGTCGGCAGGTTGCCGCCGATCGAGGTGAAGTTGAACGGCGAGACGGCGAAGACGAAGCCCTCGAGGGCCCGGTACTCGCCGTAGTTCCACACCCCGGGCGAGGAGATCGGCTGCTCGGCGTAGAGCTGGGTGGCGAAGTAGGGGTTGAAGCGCCAGAAGTCGATCAGCTCACAGGCCGAGTCGATCTCCGCCTGGAAGCAGGTCTTGGACTGGTTGAGCATGGTCGAGGCGTTGAGGGTGTCCCGCCACGGCCCGGCCAGCAGCTCGGCCGCGCGCAGGAAAACTGCCAGACGGGCTGACCCCTCCATCTCGGACCACTCGTGCCAGGCCTCGGCCGCCGCCTCCGCCGCCTGGTTCACCTCCTGCTCACCGGCGAGGTGAAAGGTCGCCAGCACGTGGCCGTGGTCATGCGGGCACACCGCCTGGGCCACCCGGCCGCTGCGCACCTCGCGGCCGCCGATCACCAGGGGGATCTCGATCTCCTCGGCCATCATCGAGGCCAGCCGGGCCTTGAGCGAGCTCTTCTCCGCCGAGCCCGGGGCGTAGGCGCGCACCGGCTCGTTGATCGGGTGCGGAACGTTGACGATTCCGTTAGCCATCTCCCATCCTCCATGCCGCCCAGGCGAAGAGCGCGAAACCGACGATCAAGAGCACCCCGCCGATCGGGGTGACGGCACCCAGCCAGCGTGGCCCGCCCAGGGCCAGCGCCGCGACGGTGCCCGAGAAGACCAAGGCCCCCAGCGCCAGGCAGATGCCGGCGCCGCGGGCGAGCCCCGGGCCCAGCCGCCCAGCGGCGAGGCCGAGGGCCAGCAGGCCGAAGCTGGCGATGAACCCATAGCGCACCGCCGTCTCCCACAGGGCGAGCGAGCGGGCATCGAGGCGGGAGGCGAGGCCGTGGGCCCCGAACGCCCCGGCGGCCACACCGATCGCACAGCCCAGGGCACCGAGAGCGAGCCAGGGACGCATGCGGCTACGAGGCCTCGATCTCGCCCAGGCGGCGGATCGAGGCCACCGCGGCCCGCGGCACCACGACCCGCGGATGGCGGGCCCAGTGGCCCACCTGGGCGGCTCGGCTCACCCACTCCGCCTTGGAGCGGCCGCCGTCACCGTCCTGGTGGCGATCGGCGTCGAGCAGAATCACGTCGCCGCCGATGACGTCGTCACAGCGGCCGATCCAGATCTCCGGTCCCGGAGTGTCCACCACCACGGTGATGCCGTGGAGGGGGTCCTTGTTCTGATGGAAAGTCCCCATGCCGCCGGCTCAGGCCACCGGGGCGCCACAGTGGCGCTCGAAGGCGGTCATCAGGTCGTCGGCGATCTGGGTGGCGTCGCGGCCTTCGATGCGGTGACGGGGGACGAAGTGCACCAACTCGCCGTCCTTGAACAGGGCGAAGCAGGGGCTGCTGGGCGGGATGTCGGCGAAGTAGCCGCGGGCGCGGGCGGTCGCCTCGGTGTCCTGGCCGGCGAAGACGGTGCCGAGACGGTCGGGGCGGGCGGCACCGGAGAGGGCCAGGCGCATCGCCGGGCGGGCGGCGCCGGCGGCGCAGCCGCACACGGAATTGACCACCACCAGGGTGGTGCCCTCCTTGGCGGCCATGAAGCGTTCGACGTCCTCGGGGGTACGAAGCTCGGAGATGCCGAGGGTGGTGAGCTCCTCGCGCATCGGCTTGACCATCAGCTCGGGGTAAGGCATGGAATCCTCCTGGTCGGCGGGATGCTGGAGATGTCGTTCTGGGGTGCGCCGCCAGGCTGCCGGAGGCGCGGAACGCCTCCGGCATTCTATCCGAGAGAGGCGGGGAATCAGGACTTCTTGCGGGTGCCGATCAGCTCCATGACCTTGGTCTCCGCGCCGGAGGCGTCGGTCACGAACATCTCCGTGTGGTAAGAGTCGGGGCCGACCATCGTGGTGACGCTGCGGGTCTTGACCTTGGGGCCGCCCATCGGGTCGAGCATCTCGGAATGGAGGGTGTGGACCTTGCCACCCTCCGAGCACTGACCCTGCATGTACATCACGCCGGTGCCCATGTTGTCCACCCAGGTGCTGACGTACTGCTTGCCCAGGTTGTCGTAGCCGTCCAGGCCGTGGCCCTCGAAGGGCATGCCCCCGAAGTCACCGGTGTAGGTGGACGCCAGGTAGCGCCCGCCCAGGACCCAGTGGGCCTCGGACGCACCCTTCCACTCCGTGGGGGGTGCTCCCGGAGCCATCCAGCTCTTGCCCGTGGTCTCCCAGGTGCCGGCCAGGTGATCGAGGTGCTTGTGGTGCTCCCCGGGCGACGCCAGGGCCATCATCGCAGCCATCTCGGGCGACATTCCCTGGGTGCCCCCTTCCGCCGGTGGCTGCGCTCCGGCGCCGAGGGCCGCCATGAGCCCGGTGGCGAGAGCGGTCGCGATTCGATGCTTTCTCATCAGGAGATCTCCTTCCGTCGAACGGTTTGCCGGCGCCTCGCGCCGGTCCCCTGCCCTGCCTGGATGAGCGGATCCTAACAGCCTGCCTCTCGACAGTAACGGCGGCGACGGCGCGGATCCCTCAGGGCCGTGCCGGCTCGGCCAGCCGCTGGACGCTCGCCAGCACCACGGCGATCCACAGCAGGTCCGCGAGCAGCAGGTGCAGCAGCTGGAGGGGGATCGGGGCCAGCAGGGCGACGTTCCCCAGCCCCAGCGCCAGCTGGGCCAAGACCAGCCAGGTCACCCAGAGGCCGGCGCGGGAGCCGACCCCGGACCGCAGCGGCTGGGTCCGTTGATCGAAGAGCAGGAAGAGGCCGACTGCCACGGCCAGGAAGGGATGGATCACCCGCAGCCGGACGAACAAGGGGGCCGTGGGAGAGAGGTCCTGCTGCATCCCCTCGGCCAGGCTATCGGCCGGATAGAGCGTGTCCCCCAGTGCGGAAACCGCGCCGCTCGCGCCCACGACGGCCAATCCCACCAGGGCCAGCAGCACCCGCCGCCGCAGGGGCGCCGGCGTCCTCGACCAGGAGATCGCCCGGCCCCCGGCCGCGAAGTGGACCGTCAGGGCGAGGGCGCCGAGCAGCAGGAAGGTGGTCACCAGGTGTGCGGCCATCCAGCCGGCGCGGGCCATCGAGTCGTTGACCCCGACCAGCCGGAGCAGGACTAGCCCGGCCCCCACCAGGGCCTCCACCAGCTCCAGCAGGAGCGAGGCGAAGGCCGCCCGGCGGGCACCGTGGCCCTTCGGGAAGAGCCGCGTGGCCGCCACCCACATCACCAGCACGGCCAGCAGGGCGAGGCCGCTGGTGATCCGGTGGGCGAATTCGATCAGGGTCTCGATCTGCTGGGGCCGCGGCACCACCTCGCCGTTGCACAGAGGCCAGTGGCTGCCGCAGCCAGCCCCGGATCCCGAGGCGCGCACGAAGGCCCCCCAGAGGATCACGCCGAGGTTGTAGACGAGGCAGATCCTGGCGAAGCGGAGGAAGCGCTCGGGGGTCATCGGGGGGGAATCATAGCCTCGGAGGGCGCGGCCCCGGCGTCACCCGCTGGTATCATCCCGGGCCAATGGCCGTCCTCGAGACCCACCTGCCGGCGGACACCGAGCTGCCCATCCACAGCGGCCGGGTGGGACCGGTCGCCGCCGCCGAGTTCGACACCTGGGCCCAGGACGCCGACAACCCCTACGAGCTGATCGCAGGATGGGTGGTGCCGATGTCTCCCGGCAACGTCAAGACCGGCAAGGCCCTGCCGCGCCTCGCGGCCCTCCTCCTCGCGCAGTGCGACGCCCGAGGCTGGACCCTCCTCCAGGACGCCCGGCACCACCTGCCGGCTCCGCCCGACACCGTGGTCTTCCCGGACTTGGCCCTGCACTGCACGCCGGAAGTCCCGGTGTTGGCCGGCACGGACACCGCCGCCCGGGTACCCGACCTGGTGATCGAGCTGCTGGGAGAAGAGACCTGCGAGCGCGACCGCGCTCCCCACGGCGCCAAGTTCCTCGCCTACCAGATGAGCGGCGTCCGCGAGTACTACTACGCCTGGCCCGACGGCCGTGAAGCCGCCGGCTTCCGGCTCGAGAACGGCGT
>JBIOYC010000026.1:0-7578 GCA_044869955.1 Thermoanaerobaculia bacterium
GCCGCCTCGAGGGCCCGGCGCATGCGCGGCGACACGATCAGCTCCCAGGGCGTGAACAGCCGCACGTGGCCCCACTCGGCGACGTTGCCGGCCACCGTGCCCGCTGCCTCGTAGAGGGTGAAGGGAAAGCCCCGCTCGGCGGCGGCGAGGGCGGCTTCGAGGCCGGTGGGGCCGGCTCCGAGGATGGCGAGGTGCTTCTTCTGGGCGCTCATGACGTTCCTCGCTGGCTAGAACTTCGACGCCGCCCGCTCCTTGGGCGGCAGGATCTCGAGACAGGTGGTCCACCAGCCGGTCTCGATGGTCTCGACGAACTCGGGAGGCAGCCCCTCGGCGTGCATCTCGGCGGCGAGGGCGGCGTGGTCGTAGGCGAGCCGGTGGAGGGTGATTTCCATCCCCTCACTGGTGGCCTCGACCAAGGCGTAGCGCACGTCGGTCCTGCCGTCGTTGGCCGGGCGGCCGATCACTCCGACGTTGGCCACCTCCGCCCCGGAGGGCAGGCGGCGATGCCAGGGCAGGCCGGTGTGGGTGCAGAGGAAGCCGTCGCAGCGGTTCTGCTGCACCAGCACCTCGAGAAAGGCCACCGGCGAGGTCGAATGAAAGAGGAACTCGTTCACCCGTCGCGGTGAGCCGTGCACCAGCAGCAGCTCCTTCGTCCCGGCCCGAATGCGCCGCCGGGCCGGCTGCTCCCCCATCCAGCGCTTGAAGGCGGGAGCCGTGTGGCGCTCCGTGTACCCGTAGGAGAGGGCGGCGAAGTGGTTGTCCCGCGGGTCGGTGTAGCCGCAGGCGCAGTCGGTGGCGCCGCCCGCCAGGGACTGCTCGTAGTTGCCCTGGATCACCCGCACCCTCCCTTCCTCGAGCAGAGGCCAGACGCGGTTGGGATTCGGGCCGAAGCCGCCCAGGTCGCCCAGGCAGTAGATCGCCTCCACCCGGTGGGTGTGAGCGACTTCGAGCAGGGCGGCGAGGCCGTGGTGGTTGTTGTAGATGCCGCCGAAGACCAGCAGGCGGTCGAAGGGCCCTTCGATCGGCACGCCGTCCTCGGCAGGCATGGCGTGGCGAGCCAGGGCCGCGGCCCGTTCCTCGGTCGAAAGCTCCCGGCCGGCTGCCGCGGCCGCCTGGTGGAACTCCCCCAGGGGCACCAGCCTCTCCCCCCAGGTGGCGAGGCCACGGTGGGCGGCGAGACGCTCGCGCTCCTTCTTCTTCTGTTCGTCTTCCGGGATGCGGTTCGCCATCACTCCTCAGGTCTTGCACGAGACGCCGTGGACGTGGCAGGTCCAGCAGGCGGGGTGGGAGAGCTCGAAGGGGCCGAGTGTGTCCGAGAGGGTGGCGCCCATGCGCCCGCCGGGCTCGTTGACCAGGATCGGGCAGACCCACACCCCGGAGTCGGTGACCATACGGCAGGAGCTGCACTGGAGATGCTCCCAGCCGCCGGCCGGGGTGTCGCCTTCGGAGAGGCGCTCCCAGCTCTCGTAGGCCCGGGAGCGCTCGGCCTCGGCGCCGAGGTGGAAGACCGGCAGCACCTTGAGCCGCGGCTTGGCTAGCCCCAGGCTCCTCAGTAGCTCGAAGAAGCTCTCCTTGCCTCGGGCCGAGCCATTCTCGTCGTGGACCTCGGTGACCGTCAGCACCGGGTTCAGGCCCACGGCGGCGAGGTTCCTCACCCCGGCCAGCACCCGCTCGAAGGTGCCCGTGCCGCGGATCGGGTCGTTGGTCGCGGCGGTGAAGCCGTCGAGGGAGACGCGCAGGTCGAGCGAGTACTCCGAGCCGTCGGCGAGCGCCTTGAGGCGGGCGCAGCGGTGTGGGTCGAGCAGCAGGCCGTTGGTTAGCACGTTCGCCGGTCCGACCCGCAGGGTCGCCTCGAGGATCGCCTCCATCTCGGGGTTCAGGAAGGGCTCGCCGCCGGTGAAGTAGTACTCCTTCACTCCCAGGGCCACGGCCTCGGCGAGGTGACGCTCGACATCGGCCAGGCGCAGGTGCTCGTGGGTGTGGTTGGTCGGCGAGCAGGAGATGAAGCAGTGGGTGCAGGCCAGGTTGCACAGGGTGCCGGCGACCTGGAACCACAAGGTGTCGAGGGAGCCGAGGCCGACCTGCGGGGCGCGGGCCAAGGCAGCGCGGGGCTGAGGCGCGATCAAGACCATTCCTCCGGGGAAAGCTCACGGGTGGCCGCCAGCACCTCGTCGAAGCTGCCCTCGGCGAGCACCCGGGCGCCCTCGGCGGGCGAGGGCGCCGCGAGATAGGCGACGCGGTCGGCCAGGCGACGGGCCTGAGCCCGGTTGTGGGTGACGAGGATGACGGTGATCTGCTCGGCGAGGCTCGACACCAGCCTCTCGATCGCCGACGCCGAGGCCGGGTCGAGCGCGCTGGTCGGCTCGTCCATCAGCAGCACCTCGGGCTGGAGGGCGAGCACCCGGGCCAGGGCCAGTCGCTGGCGCTGGCCCACCGAGAGCTCGCGGGCGGGGGCGGCGAGGCGGTCCCACACCTCGTCCCACAGGGCGGCCTGGACGAGGGCGGCCTCGGCCCGCTCGGCAAGCTCCGCCCGAGACAGGCGAGAGAGGCGGGCGAGGCCGAAGAGCACGTTGTCGCGGATCGAGCCGGGGAAGCAGATCGGTTCCTGGAGCACCAAACAGACCCGGGCGCGCAGCCGGTCGGGGTCGCAGCCGGGGGCGAAGATCGCCTCCCGCCCCAACCAGGCCTGGCCGGCCACCGAGAGGCCGGGGATCAGCTCGACCAGGCGATTGAGGCAGCGCAGGAGGGTGCTCTTGCCGGCTCCCGAGGGTCCGAGGATCGCTGTCACCCGGCACGGCGGCACCTCCAAGCGCACGTCCGAGAGGATCGGCCGGGTGGCCGTGCGCACCGACAGGCCCTCGATCCGCAGGTGCGGCTCGGGCGCCGGGTGGTGGCCATTACCCAGCATGCTGCCCCTCCTCGCGGTCCCCGAGTCGCAGTCGCAGGGCGATGGCGGCGAAGGCCGCCACCACGCCGACCAGAAGCAGGGCGGCGGCCCACAGCCGGTCGCGGGCCGCCGGAGACGGCAGGTCCTGGGCCAGGACGAAGATGTGGTAGGGCAGGGCCAGGATCGGGCTCTCGACGATCCCCCGCGGCAGAGTGGCGCCCGAGAACACCGCCGCGGTGAACAGGATCGGGGCCGTCTCCCCCACCGCCCTCGCCAAGCCCAGGAGTAGGCCGGCCACCAGACCGCGGGCGCCCAGGCGGAGCTGCACGGCCCAGGCGACCTGCGAACGCGACAGCCCGAGGCCGCGAGCGCCCTCGATCAGGCTCGCCGGGATCGCCTCGATGCGCGCCGCCAGGGCGCCGGTGGCGATGGGGGTGATCAGCAGGCCGAGCACGACGCCGCCGGCCAGCCAGGACTTGCCCCAGGCCAGCTCCTGGGTGAAGAGGGCAAAGCCGAAGATCCCCAGGGCCACCGAAGGCAGGCCGTTCCAGCAGGCCAGGGCGACGCCAAGCGCCTGGGCGGCCCGCGATGGCAGGAAGGTCGTCCGGAGCAGGGCCAGGGCCACGGCCAGGGGTGCACAGACGGCGAGCGCGCTGGCCGCCAACACCAGGGTGCCCAGCAGCTGATAGCGCAGGCCCCCCTCGGTGCCGGCGCCCCGGCTGGGGGCCAGCAGCAGCTCGGGGGAGAGGGCCGGCGCCGCCCGGACCAGCAGCAGGCCGACCACGCCGAGCACCAGGGCCAGCGCCAAGGCGGCACAGGAGGCGGCCCAGCCGGCGAACAGGCCGTCGAGGAGCCGGCGCCTCATCGCCACGCCCTCCTGCCCAGCCAGGACCCCAGCCCGCTGATTCCCACCGAGAGGGTGAGCAGGATCACCACCAGGCCGGCGAGGGCCGCCCAATGCAGGGGATCGCGGTAGGCGATGTGGATCTCGGCGCCGCCGAGCTTGGTGGTCAAGGTCTGCCCGGCCTCGGCCAGGGAGGCCAAGCCGAGCAGGCGCTCCGGCCACTGGCCGTCCTGCCGGCCGATCACCAGGAAGATCGCGATCGTCTCGCCCAGGGCTCGGCCCAGGGCCAGCACCAGGGCGGCGGCGATCCCCGGCAGGGCGAGGGGCAGGGTGGCCGCGCGGATGGTCTGGGCGTGAGAGAGCCCGAGGCCCCGGGCCGCCCGCTTGAGCTCCTTCGGTACGCCGGAGAGGGCGTCGTCCGCGAGGCTCACCGCGGTCGGCAGGATCATCACGGCCAGCAGCACGCCGGCCGTCGCCAGGGAGTCCCCGGAAAGCGGCTCGAACGGGGCGAGGACCCCGACCATCGCCTCGCGCAGGACCACTGCGCCCAACAGTCCATAGACCACCGAGGGCACACCGGCGAGCAGCTCGATCGCCCCCTTGACCGCGTAGCGCCAGCGGGGCGACAGGTACTCCGAGGTGAAGATCGCCGTGCCGACCCCGACCGGCGCCGCCAGGGCCAGGGCCAGGCCCGAGACGGCGAGGGTGCCGTAGACCATCGGCAGGACCCCGAAGCGTTGATGGCGGAAGGACCAGACCGTGCCGGTGAGATAGCCCAGCCCCTCGTGGCGGAAGACCGGCAAGCTCTGCCAGACGAAGAGCCCGACCAGCCCGAGGAAGAACGCCGCAGCGAGGCCACCCAGGCCGAAGGCCGTCCAACGCGTAGCGTCGATCGGGCGGCCGGCCAGTGTCAGCGGGAGCCTCCGGTTTCCCCGGGCGGCAGCGGCAGGTAGCCCAGCTTCTCGATGATCTGTCGACCGCGCGGGCCCCGGAGATAGTCGATCAGCTCTCTGGCCGGCCCGGAGGGCGGGCCGTTCGAAATCAGCAGCAGGTCCCGCTTGAGCGGGTAGGTGCCGTTGGTGATCGTCCCCAGCTCGGCGGGGACCACGGTGCCGTCCTCGAGGCGCAGGCCGAGGGCGAAGACCCGCTCGCCGTCGGCCCAGGCGAAGGAGAGCTGGCTGATCGCTCCCGGGGTGGTGGCCACCTTCTGGCGGGCTTCCTCGTTGGCCCCCACCTCGGGGTGGCTCGCGATCGGCGCCGTCTTGGGGTCGCCGTAAAGCCAGTGGGCGAAGACCTCCCACGTGCCCCGACCGGGCTCCTTGTTGTAGAAGACGACGCGCCGATCCGGCCCGCAGAGCTCCTTCCAGTTGCGGATCCGACCCTCGTAGAGGGCGCGCAGCTGCTCGCGGGAGAGGGCGCGGACGCCGCGCTCCCAGACGTCTTTGGCGACGACCACGGCGACGCCGTCGAGGGCCACGCGGTGCGCCTCGAAGCGCACGCCGGGGAAGCGGCGGGAGTCCTCCGGCGTGAGGGGGCGAGAGCTCATGGCGAGGTCCGCCCTCCCCTCGCCCAGGGCGGCGATGCCACCCGAGCTGCCGCCCTGGGTGTCGACCACGATCTCGAGGCCGCGCTCGGCACGCAGGGTCTCGGCGGCGAGGCTCACCACGGGATTGACCGTGGTCGACCCCACGACGCGCAGGGGCGTCGCCTCACCCGGACCCGCCCAGAGGGCCGAGGCCAGGAGCAGCGCGACGGTGGCCGGTCTGGCCATCAGCAGCATCCCGTTCCCGGCGCGCAGCAGGCCACGGCCTCGGTGGTGGCGTGGTACTCCTGGCCCTTGGTCTCCCGCGGATGGCGGCGGGCCGTGCGGCTGCAGTCGAAGGGGAGGGCCAACTCGGGGTCGGTCGGCTCGAGCGGCTCGACGAACAGGAATTGGTCGCGGTAGGGCTCGCGCTGATAGAGCTCGAAGGTCTTGGCACAGACGGCGTAGCGGCCGCCCCGGACCATGCGATGGCCGTCATCGTCCAGGACCTCCTTGAACGGCCCCTTGTAGATCACCGCCTGGTGGTGCTCGAAGCAGGGGCCCTGCTTGCCCTTGAAGGCCTCGACGGTGATCGAGCGAAACTCGATGCCGTCGACCGTGCGCCAGGGCTCGGCCGGCAGCTCGAGGATGCGCACACCGTGGAAGCCGGCCTCCTCGAAGGCGGCGAGGAAGCCCTCCTCGGTCAGCGCACCCGAGATGCAGCCGCTCCACAGCTCGGGGTCGTTCCTCATCTCCGCCGGCACCGGCTCGTCGGCCACGATGTCCGAAATCACCGCCCTGCCCCCCTTGCGCAGGACGCGGAAGATCTCCGAGAAGAGCTGGCGCTTCTCCCCCGGCGCCACCAGATTGAGCACGCAGTTCGAGACCACCACGTCGACCGAGGCGTCGGCCACCAGGGGCTCGGTGCGCCGCAGCTCCCGGGCCAGCTCCTCGGCGGCCAGCCAGCCGTCGGCGCTGGCGATCGGCCGCGCGGCCAGCTCGGCTTCGAGCAGGTCGAGGTCCAGAGCGAGGTCCTGGATCCGGCCGCGGCGGAGCTCGACGTTGGCGTAGCCCAGGTTCTCCGCCACCTGCGGCGCGGCGCGGCGGGCCACGGCGAGCATGTCCGGGGTCATGTCGACGCCGATCACCCGGCCGGTGGCGCCCACCACCTGGGCGGCGATGAAACAGATCTTGCCGGTGCCGCTGCCGAGGTCGAGCACCGTCTCGCCGGGGCGCAGGTGGCGGCTGGGGTCGCCACAGCCGTAGTCGCGCTCGAGCACCTCGTCGGGGATCGCCGCCAGGTACTTCGGGTCGTAGGAGACCGGGCAGCACAGCTCGGCCACCCGCTGGTTGGCCCCTTCGGTGTAACGCTCGCGGACGACTCTCTCGACGGCAAGGCTGGTGCTCATGCGCTCTTCTCCCGAGAAGGCTCGGCGTCGGGACCGGCGAGGCCGGTCCGGGTCAGGGGATGCTGCGGAGTGGGCTCAGCGAGAGGTGCGGCGGGGCGGGGCGCGACCGGCCGGTCCGGACAGGGCGGGAACCGGCGGCGCCTCGGCTTGCGGGAGGATCGGGAGGGCGGACAGGGTCGCCAGGACCCGGCGCAACATCGCCACCAGCTCCCGCCAGCCCTCGGAGAGGCCCCGGCGACCGACGGCGGCCAGCCGCTCGAGGTCACCGCGGCGGTCGAGGTCGGCCAGGGGAGCCAGCCTTCGAACCTGGAAACCGGCAGCCCGGAGGGCTCGCTCGAGGTCGGCCCGAGTGTGGCGGCCGCACCAGCGCACGGTGTCCAGTAGATGGGCGACGGGCCGGGCCACGGCAAGCAGGTAGAAGCCGCCGTCCGGGCTGGGGCCGACGACCGCCTGCGCCGGGTCTTCGGCCAGAAGATCCAGTGCGCGCCGGACCGCCGCGCCGGTGAGGCCGGGAACGTCCGTGCCCACCACCACCAGCGGTCCGCCTTCCAGCTCGTCGATGGCGGCGGCGAGCCGCGTTCCGAACGGGCCTTCCGGTTGTAGCAGGGTCGCGACCTCGGCAGACAGGTCGAGAGGCGTGGGAGCGGCGAGGACCACCCGACAGCCGGCCTCCGTCCCGGCCCCGAGCGCGGCGTCGAGGCATCGCCGGTGGAGCTGCTGCTCGACCTCGGCGAAGGCAGCGGGCAGCAGGCTGCGTCGACGGGCTTCCCCCCGGGGACCGAGGGTGAAGACCAGCAGCGTCGGGGCACCGGATCGCATAGGTTTCGCAGCAGTATACGACGCGCCTTCGACCCCGGATTGCCGTCCGGTCGGCCCGTGGCGCTGCGGTATCATCCGCCGAGTGCTCCGCTTCCTC
>JBIOYC010000027.1:0-17590 GCA_044869955.1 Thermoanaerobaculia bacterium
GTAGACATCAATGTGGTGCTCAAGGCTCTCGAAGTAGATGTCCACTTCTATGATCTGGACGATCCCGGCCTCCTTCGCAGCCTGCGCCACCGCTTACTGATCGGCACCCGACGGCTCGCAGACTTGGTCGAGAAGGTGCGCTTGCGGGCGATCCTCCTCTTTGACGATCGACAAGTCCTCCTGGACAGCGAGTTGCCCAAACCCAAGCACGACTGGGCGGCCGCCCATGAAGCCGGGCACCAGATCATCCCCTGGCACCGCGAGTTCTGCCGGGGTGATACCGTGCTCACGCTCGACCCAGCATGGCACGAGGAGCTAGAAGCCGAGGCGAATTATGCCGCCTCGGGGCTCCTCTTCTGTGGAAGGGTGTTTGCCAGGGACGCTCTCGATACAGCGCCCTCCTGGCAGAGCATCCAAAGCCTTCGACAACTCTACAAGAAGTCGCTTCTCAGCACCGCTCGTCGCTACGTGATTGAGGGCCCACAGTGCGCGATGCTCTTGCTGGTCTCAACAGCCCCGTGGGACGAGAAGCCCGCCGACCAGGCAGGACGTATTCGCTATCTTGTGCCTTCTCCAAGCTTCGACTCAGCGTTCACTCTTCCAGATCCTGAGGTTCTTCGGGCGGCAGTCGATGCGCGAGCAGAGAAGCGCAAGGGCGGGCCAGTTGGAATCTTCGAGTTTGTCTTGTCGGACAAGAACTCGAGTGCGCAGGCTTTTCGAGCCGAGTCGTTCTACAACCAGCACTACGTGATGACCCTTTTCGTGCACAACGGGCTCGCCCAGCCCGCCTTCGTAGCGCTTTACGACGTGTCGGCGACAAAGCGCTAGCTCGACCAATTCAGCCAGAGGTCGGAGTCGGGCAGAACCTCCGCCCCAGCCGGCTCGCCAGCTCCTGGGCCTCGAGCTCGTCCACCAATTGGTTGATCCGATCGAGATCGATTCCAGGCTTGATGCCGAAGGAATGGGGCTCGACTCGAAACTGCGGAATGGCCACCGGCTTGGCGGCAGCAGCCAAGGCGACCCGGAGAGCGTCGTTCACCACGGCTCGCATTCCGCGGCCGCTGCGGCGCATCTCCGTGCCGAGCAAGTCCGCCACATCGGTGTCGAGAGTCAAGGTCGTTCGCATGCCAGCATCATGAAGTCCACTTCGAGGGACGTCAAGATGCCGAGGATCACGGAGTCGCTCCGTGGGATCCCCCTCGGGGCTATGCTCCCCCCATGCCCCGCGAGGTCTACCGGCTCGCCGATCTGACTCTCGACGTCGGGGCGGCGGCGGTGTGGCGGGAAGGCGGGCGGCTGGAGCTGCCTCAGCTCTCCTTCGACCTGCTGGTCGCCCTGACCCGCCACGCACCGGACGTGGTCTCCGCCGAGGACCTGATCGCCGAGGTCTGGGCCGGGGTAGCGGTGTCCGACGAGACCCTCACGCAGCGGGTTGCCCTGCTCCGCCGGGCCCTGGGGGATGACGCCCGCACGCCCCGCTACTTGCGCGCCGTGCGCGGCCGGGGCTACCAGCTGGCGCCGCCGGTCGAAGCTCTTGCTGAGACGCCCGGAGCCCCGGCGCGCCCTCGCCCACGCTGGCTTCCCGGACTGCTCGGGCTCGCTCTGGCCGCGACGGCGGTGGGCCTGCTGGCCCGCGGGCTCTGGCACGAACAGCGGCCCACCGCGACGGCGGCCCCGGCTCCGCTCGCCACCCGGCCCCTGGGTGCCGGCGAGCTGGTTGCACGGGCCGGCACATACCTGGCCCGCCATCAGGAGGCCGACAACGAGCTGGCGATCGAGCTCTACCGGAAGGCCCTCGCCCTCGACCCTGAGCACGCCGATGCCCTCGCCGGTCTCAGCCTGGCCTTGAGCCAGCGCACCACCAAGTTCAACCGTCCCTACGCCGACGTCGAGCAGGCGTTGCTGCTGGCCCGTCGTGCCCTCGAACGGGACCCGCGCCTGCCCCGGGCCCACCACGCCCTGGGCCTCGCCCTCGACGGCCAGGGCCGGATCAGCGACGCCATCGCCGCGTATCGCCGAGCCTGGGAGCTCGATCCCTCCCAACCGGCTCCCCTCGCCAGCCTGGCGCACCTGCTTACCGTCCGGGGCGAGCTGGCCGAGGCTCTGGAGGCCGACGTGCGGGCCGGGCCGGGAGGCGAAGCTCTGCCCTATCTCGAGGTCCAGATCGGCACCGTGCTGAGCCTGCTGGGGTTCGAGACAGCGGGCGAGACGTGGCTGGTGAGGGCCGCCGAGCTGCGGCCGGACAGCGTCTTCGCGGCCGCGGCCCTCGCCCAGGCGCAGCTGTCCCGAGGGCGGCTGCGGGAGGCGGATTCAGTGGCTGCCGACGCCCTGGGCCGAGGCATCCGCCGGACGGAGCTGGCCCTGGTGCGCGGGCGGGTGGCCTTGCTCGAGGGGGAGCCGGAGGCCGCGGCGGCCTTCTTCCGTCGGGCTCGGGAGATTCACCAGGGCCAGCCAGAGGCCGAGGCCCGCCTCCTCCTGCTCGAGCGGACGGCAGCCGGCTCTCCCGGCGCTGGAACCGAGCCGCGTCGCCGCGAGCTGCTGGCCGGGCTCCGGGCCGGGCGGGAGGACGGCGATGAGTGGCCGGATGGCGCCTACGTCGAGGCCCTCCTCCACGCCGGTTGGAGCGACCTCGCCGAGGCCCAGAAGGCTCTCGATCACGCCATCGAGCTGGGCTTCCGGGATGCCGGCTGGCTGCGCCGGGACCCGGACCTCGCTCCCTTGGGCGCCGCCGGCCTCTTGGCGGGTCCCCTCGCTCGGATCGAGGCCCTGATCGCGGCCCAGCGTCAGCGGGTGCTCGGCGCCCCCTGGCTGCCGCTGGACTTGCTCGCCGGCAGCACCGCCAGCAAGTAGTCAGTCAGCAGGCGGTCGGTCTGCTGGTGCATGCCGCGGGTGTTGTAGTGGGTGCTGGTGATCACTGCCACCACCCGGGCCGAGGGCACCACCACCACCTTGTTGCCACCGTTGCCGGCCATGTAGAAGGCCGGGAAGGTCCGGCCGCTACTGGCGAAGTCCCGCCGCCACCACAGGTAGCCGTAGGTGTCCTTGTCCGAGGCCTGGACGTGAGCCGTCGTGGAGACCCTCACCCATGCCTCGGGAACCACGGCTCTGCCCTGCCATCGCCCGTCCTCGGCGTAGAGCAAGCCGAGCTTGAGCAGGTCGCGGCTGCGCAGCCGGGCGCCGCCGCCGGTCTGGGTCAGGCCGAGAGGGGAAGACAGCCAGCGCACCTCGCCGATGCCCAAGGGGTCGAACAGGGCCTCGCGGGCGAGCTCGGGCACCGGCTTGCCGGTGGCCCTCTCGAGCACGGCGCCCAGGGCCGCCACTCCCGCGGTGCAGTAGGAGAAGCTGCGGCCGTAGGGCGACTCCTGCGGCTTGGTCGCCCAGGGGGCGAAGCCCTTGATCGGCAGGTCGAGGAAGAAGCCCAGCCAGTCCTCGATCAGGTACATCCGCTCCTCATTGCCGCGCGAGTAGGAGCTCTCGTCGTCGCACTCGAGCAGGGAGCTCATGGTCAGCAGGTCCTCGAGGGTGATGGCCTGCTTGCGGGGGTCCGGGTTAGCCGGCCGGCGCTCGGGGAAGAAGTCCAGCAATCGAGCGTCGACCCCTGAGATCTGCCCCCGCGCGATCGCCAGGCCGACCAGCATGCTCGCGAGCGTTTTGGTCGCCGAGCGGGTGTCATGGAGGGTCGCCCGTTCGGCGCCCTCGAAGTAGCCCTCGTAAACCAGCCGGCCGTCCAAGGCCAGGAGCACGCTGGTGATGTCCTCGAAGCGACCTTCGCGGATCTCGCCCGCGAGGGAGGCCAGGCGGGCCGCATCCAACCCGGTCGCGGCAGCGGAGGCGACCGCGAGGCCGTCCCCGAGCTCGAGCGGGGACAGCTCGGGTGCAGGGGTGACGGGAGGCTCACCTCGCAAAGCGGCGGCGGACAGAAACAGGAAGGCGGCGAGGCTGAGACGGCATCGAGATCGGCTCATCGAGTTTCTCCAAGGTCGTTGTGGACGGCCCCGAGGATGCCGCGGCGAGCCGCGGAGCTTGCTGAAACGAGGCTGAAGAAGTCGCTGAAGATTCGGTGAAGGCACAGCGCACCTCGGCTGGGGCGCCCGGCTCGAGGAACCGGTGCGGACGCAGCCCCGGTCTCGTCCGGCCCCCTCGCCCCCCGCAGGGGGGAGAGGGTCGGGGTGAGGGGGTCCTCTGGGGCATAGACGAGGTGCCGGGCACGTCGGCGAACCCGGCGAACCAGGGGTGCTGAAGTTTGAGCTCCTGCGTAGTGAGGGACTTGACTCCTCTCCACCGTCTGTTGCTGAGTAGACTGTTTGTGCAACCCGAGAGGAGATGACATGTCCCAAGGGCCGTCCCTGGTCGGTCGCGCCACCGCCGCGATCGCATTGATGATCGGTTTCTACCTGCTGGCGCTGGCGATCGCCGGCGGCCTGCTGTACCTGCCCTGGGCCGAGATGAAGCACCTCGGTCGGCTGCACATCAAGCTCGCGATCGGCTGCGTCGTGGGCGCCGGCGTGATCCTGTGGGCCATCGTGCCACGGTGGGATCGCTTCGAGGCGCCCGGGCCTCGCCTGGAAGCAGACAGCAACCCGCGCCTCTTCAGCGAGCTTCGCCGCCTCGCCACCGCCACCTCCCAGGCCATGCCAACCGAGGTCTACCTGGTGCCGGAGGTCAACGCCTGGGTGACCCAGCGCGGCGGCGTGATGGGCTTCGGCAGTCGCCGGGTGATGGGTCTCGGCCTGCCTTTGCTCCAGGCCCTCGACGTTGCCCAGTTGCGAGCCGTGCTGGTTCACGAGCTCGGCCACTTCCATGGTGGCGACGTGCAGCTCGGCCCCTGGATCTACAAGACCCGAGCCGCAATCGGGCGCACCGTGCAGCGGCTGGGCGAGGCCGAGTCATTCCTCCAGGCGCCATTTCGCTGGTATGGAATGCTCTTCCTTCGGCTGACTCACGCCATCTCCCGCACCCAGGAGTACGCCGCCGACGCTCTCGCCGCCCGCGTCGTCGGGGCGAGAGCCATGGCGGGCGCGCTGACCCGGATTCGGGCGGCCTCCCTCGCTTATGACGCCTACTGGCATCAGGAGCTGGCGCCGGCCTTCGATCATGGCCTGCAACCGCCCGTGGCCGACGGGTTCGCGCGCTTCCAGGCCGCCCCCAGCGTGGCCGAGGCGATCTCGAAGGCGGTCGACGAGGCGGTGCGCTCCGGAGAGGCCGACCCCTACGACACCCACCCCGCGCTGCGCGAACGCCTGGCCGCGCTCGAGGGAATGCCCCCCGGGCGGCCGGAGGGCGAGGCGCACGCGGCGCTAACGCTGCTGGGCGACGCCCGCCGCGAGGAGAACCGGCTCTTCGCCTTCCTCAGCCAGCAGCCGGGGTTCCCAGCCTTGAAGCCGGCCAGCTGGGAGGATGTCGGGAAGCAGGTCTGGCTGAAGGTCTGGCGCGAGGATGGTGAGCGCAACGCGCGAGCCCTGATGGGGGTCACCACGACCGAGCTGCCCGCTCTGGCGGTGGACCCCTCCCCCCTGTTCTCCCACCTCGGCCAACACGACGTCGAGAAGCTCGACGCCGAAGCGGCCGCCCAGCGCGCCAGAGGCGCCATAGGCAGCGCCCTTGCCTGTCGGCTCGTCGACGAGGGGTGGAGCCTATCCTGCCTGCCCGGCGAGGCCGTCGCCCTGCGCCAAGAACAGAGCGAGGTCAGACCTTTCGAGGCGGTCGAGCGCTTGGCTTCTGGCGAACTGGCCGCAGCGGACTGGGAGTCCACCTGCACCCGGGCGGGGATCAGGGGCCTCGCGCTCGCGGCACCGAACCGAAGCTGAAGACCGGTTCCCGAGGTGCCAGCCGTTTCGAGAGCTCGTTCAGTGCCGTTCGAGGATCGGCAGGTATGGCACCCATGGCCCGACCGCCTCGCGGTACTGGCGGGCCATGACGCGGGCGATCTGGGCGAGGTGGCCGAGGTCGTGAGCCACCCAGGTGGCGAGCAGCTGGGCCAAAGTGACGGCGCCGAGGGCCGGGTGCTCGCCGGTGCGCTCGAGGTCCGCCGGCTGGAGGTCGAAGCCGCGCAGCGTCTCCAGGTTGGCCCGGCGGAGGGCGGCGAATTCGTCGAGCAGGTCTTCGAGGCGGCGACCCCGGTTGCGGGTGAGGTGGCGGAAGCGGTCGTAAGGCTCGAAGCGGCGCTCAGCCGCCCCGGAAAGGATGATCCGCGCCCGCGGGATCCAGTCGGTCTCCTCGCCGTCGATCAGGTGCCCCACGACGTCGAAGGCGCTCCAGGTCTCGGGCCCTTCGTCGGCCTTGGTCCACTCCGGGGGCAGGCCCCGCAGCCCGGTGTCGAGCACGGTGGGAGTGCGCTCAAGCACCGGAGGGGCGAGACGCAGATCGAAGCTCATGGTGGGGGCCTCCTGGGAGTACGACGCTCCAGGGAACCGGGATCCCACTCTCCCAGGCTCGCCGCTGCCTCGTACGTCGTCTGCAGGAAATCGAGCAGGGTGTCGTCGGGGGCGTCAGATTCTCGGACCACGTCGTACGGCAGCAGGAATTCACGAAGCTCGCTGCTGTAGAACGCTCCGTCGGGCCGGACTCTCGCCTCGGTGAAGCCCGCTGGCTCCGGATACGCATAGGAATAGAACGCCGGGTAAGGAACGGAACCCCCGCCAGGCCAGAAGCCGCAGCTGCTGACTTCGTGCGAATACGCCTCCCGCGTCACCCAATCGGGCAGATGGGGAATACCGCCCGGATGCTCGGGAGCGGGGCGCCCGGAAAACCGCGTCACCGCCAGGTCCGGGGCGCCCCAGAAGTAGTGGACCGGGCTGCACTTGCCGATGAAGCGTGCGCGGAACGCCTTGAAAACCCGATCCGCCTGCACGAGCACCCGCCAGAACCGGTTGGCGTATTCCGGATCGTACGCGCAGTGGATCTCGTCCTGGTCGAAGGGGATGGAATCGGGCACCTCGCTCGGTTGCTGGTCGATGTCCACGTGCAGGTCTAGCTTGGCCATCTCCTCCGCCAGTCGCCGATAGAAGGCCGCGACCGACTGCGGTAGAAGGGGAAAACCGGCGATGCCGCCGTCGTTCGATTGAACAACGATCCGATGATCGATGAAATCGAAGTCGATCTGGAAGGTCCGCGTGCCGTAGGGAATCGGCGACGTGCTCAAGCCTCGGGTGGTCACGTAGAGCGTGACGTGCCAGGAGTGATTGGTCCATGGGCTCAGGGCCAGGCGAATCTTGCCGACGATCTGGGTCCACCGGTGCAGGGTGGCACAGGTGTCGCTCCACGCTTCGAGCGGAAGGCTCGGCCACGCCTGCGATGGCGACACCGCGGAGTCGGTCATTCGAGAATCTCCTTCGTGATGCGTGCTCGCCTCCCCGGATCACGCCGGTGCGACGTTGCGGTTGGTGCGAAACACGTTCTCTGGATCCCACCGCGCCTTGACCTCGGCGAGCCGCGAGAGGCCCCGGCCGAGCGACGCCTCGACGCGCTCGGGACTCTCGTCCTCGGTCAGGAAGTTGACGTAGGTCCCGCCGGTCGAGAACGCCTTCAGGTCGTCCCAGGCCTCGCGCGCCCATGCGATGTTGGCCGCGTCGTCCACCGCCTGTTCCCAGGCTCCGCCGATGTTCAGAACGTAGCGGGCGTCGCGGTTGCCCACCGGCGAGTGCTCGTCCTCGAGCCGGTTCAGGGCGCCGCCGATCTGGAACAGGATCATCGACGAGTGGGGGGAGCGGATCCTCGCCGCGTGGCGGATGAACCCCTCACACAGGGCCGGCTCGATGCCCGCGAGGTACTCGCTTTTCCAGTAGTAGCGCCGCCCCTTGGGCTGCGTGCCGTCGAGCATGGATTGCAGCTGGGTGTACGGTCGGCGCACCAGCACGTCGCCGACCGGCGTGCCGAAGGACTTGATCCCCGCGACCGCCTGCTCCCCTTCCTCGGGCCGGCCGCTGTGACAGGCCAGGATCGCCACGATCGGCTGCCCGTGCATCTCCTTCGGCAGCCAGGGAGCCGGCGGGGCCGGTCGCATGAGGCAGACCAGCGTGAGCTCGGACGGCGCCGTCTCGGCCATCGTCCGGTACAGTTCGATCACCTCGGGCGCGGCGCTCGCGGGCCAGGCCACGACGCCGCCGACCACCTCCGGCCCCACCGGGTGGAGCGCGTACTCGAACCCGGTGACGACGCCGAAGTTGCCGCCACCACCCCGCAAGCCCCAGAACAGGTCCGGGTTCTCGTCGGAGCTCGCGCGGACCAGCTGGGCGTCCGCGGTGACGAGGTTCACCCCGACCACGTTGTCGGTCGTCCACCCCCAGCGTCGGGTCAAGTAGCCGAAGCCACCCCCCAGGGTGAGGCCGGCGATGCCGGTCATCGAGACGAAGCCGAGGACCGTGGCGAGGCCATGCACCTGGGTCTCGCGATCCAGGTCGCCCAGCAGGCAGCCCGCTTGAGCGTGGGCGATCTTCCGTTCCACATCCACCCAGACGCCCCGCATGAGCGATAGATCCAGCATCATGGCGCCGTCGGCCACGGCCAGGCCCGCGATGTTGTGTCCACCACTCTTGATACAGATCAAGAGCCGGTGAGCACGCGCAAACTCGACGCAGGCGATCACATCGGCCACGCCGAGGCAGCGTGCGACGAACGCTGGCTGCCGGTCGATCATGCTGTTCCAGACGCTGCGGGAGTCCTCGTAGCCGGCGTCACCGGGCAGGAGGATCGGTCCCTTGAGGCGGGCCTTGAGGCCCTCCAGCGCAACGGGCTCGAGGTCGACCTCGCCGCCATCCAACGTGCGTGCTCGCATGCTCGCGTCTCCTCCCCAGTCAGATTGAGCTCAGCTGCTCCCAGCACACGAACCGCGCATTGTCCGCGCACACCATCGCCTGCTGGACCATCTCGTGGCGGAAGCCGGAGAAGCGCCGCGGCAGCTCCTCGAACGCTTCGGTCTCCCCGGTAGCGCCTTGCGGAAAGGCGCAACGCGAGGAGCCCCCCTCCAGCAGCCACCAGACGTCGGCGCCCAGGGGACCCGTGTCGTTGGTCTCGATGGCGACGCAGCGAACGTCCGACCAGGCGATGGCCAATGTTGTCCCGTTCGGGTAGGAAGCCGAGATCTCGCCCTCGTCCCAGCGCACCACGACCTGGCGCTCGAACGGGAGTGCCGCAGCTCGTGCCTCACGCTTGCGCCGGAGCCAGTCGCGGAGTCTGCTGAGCATGTGCCCTCGCGGCCCAGCTTAGCAGGTGCCATCGGCTTGGCCGTGGCCCCTCACCCCCTCTAATCCCCCTCTCCCGGCCCGCCCACTCCTCCCGTCCGGGAGAGGGGGAGGCCGGACCGGAATCTCCCTCCGGAACCCCTCTCCCGGAGGGATGGTGTGGGCGGGCTCCCTTCGGCGAGCTCAGAGCAGGGTCCGAGGTGCAGGGGTGAGGGCTGCCGAGGTGGCAGGCGGTTTCGGCTCAGGACGGGCGAGCGGCCATGGCTCGCGCGATATCGCCCAGGGCACGGACAATGCCTGCCGGGTCGTCGGGTGCCTCGTCGAGCCAGGCAGCCAGGTAGACCGCCATCTCGTCTGGTGTGCGCAGGTGCTCGGCCACGTCGTAGGGCGTGGTTCTGGTCTTCGCCGTTCTCTTCGCTGTCGCTTGGGGCATGGCACTCACTCGAGGAAGTTCACGCTTCCGCCGGCTCGATCCGCTTGACTCGTGCGAGCCCCGCCGCATAGGCCAGGACCGCCAGGATGTCGTCCTGCACCAGGTCCTCATAATCGTCGAGGATCTCCTCCTTGGTCATGCCCGAGCTGAGGAGTTCGAGCACCATCTCGACCGTGTAGCGGAGGCCGCGGATGGTGGGTCGGCCGTGGCAGATGTTGGGGCCGATCGTGATTTGTTCGAGCAGGCTCATGGGGTTACCTCGCTGCGACGCTACCATGACTCGGAGTGACCCGTAGACGGGGAGAGCGGACATGCCGGTCCGCCTCTCCCGTCCTCGTCAGTCACTCCCGCGAAGGCGGGAATCCATCCTTCCGGCCCCCTCGCCCCCCGCAGGGGGGAGAGGGTCGGGGTGAGGGGGTCCCAGCCGGCACAGACCGGTCCCAACGCCAACCGCTTCATTTGCACCTCACCCCCGCCGAGAAGCGCGCAGCCGCGCCTGGCTGAGCAAAGCCCGAGCAAGGGCCACCGCTGCGGCACCGTCTGCGGCCGATGGCGCCAGACCAAGCACGTTCCCGAGGTACAGCTCTCCGGCGCCTGGCTGCAGGAGACTGGCTTCGACCTGGGCCGGAGTTCGAGCCTGGGATGGAGGCCGGGCGGCTGCTGATCAGAGCTGTCTAGCAACGCGGACTTCCGAGTGCCTGCCAGAGTGGCGGGGTGGCCGACCCTTGCCAGGTGAGGGGCCTCTCAGCCGCTGACGCAGCGCCATGGGGGCATGCCTTTCAACGTGTTCGTTGCGGCGGCGAGGCTGCGGCTGGCACGTCCCGACGGCATTTCGGGCAAACTATCGCCTCTGCCTTGATCCACTCTGCGCAGTATGGGCACTTCTTTCGCTGGTCGCCCCGAGAGACGCCGGAGACAAAGTACATGAGAAAGGCAAAAGGCCCTAGCAGCAGCCCTCCGATGACTCCCGCTGCGACGTTGAAGCCCTTCCTCTGGGCGGCAGAGATCCCGATGAGTGCCCCGAGTAGTGCCCAGAAAAGCCACCCCATCATTCACTTCCTCCTAGGTTCATCCCTCAAGTGCCGTGCCATTCACCGGCCTCCAGTGCTGCGCGTGGCGAAGCTGAGCTGCACGCGTGTAACGTGCGTCGTCGGGCGAGTCAATCGTCAGAGACGAGGCTCTCCAAGCTCGGAACGAGAAAGAACCCTACGTAACCCATCACAGGCAGCAACAGTCCCGCAAGAGAGTAGAAGAAGACCCTTGTTGGCAGCACGTTGTAGAGGGTGGCGTAGAGCAGAGTCCAGAAAACGCAAGGTATCACTATACGGAGCTTCGCGCCTCGCATAGCACTGTTCCACTTCTCCTCGTTGAGCGGCTTAGCAGCTGTCGCTATCTGGGACCTAATGCTAATCAGCTCACGCTGCATCTTGACGCCGCGTCTTAGGACTCGGCCCGAATAGCCGAGCCCAAACAGCACGGCCCCGAATAGCAGGAACGGAGCAACCTTATTGACAACTGTTTCGACCACGCTCGGGCGAGGCGATGCGGGCCGTTGGCCTCCCTGACCACCTGCCGGAGCTGCAATCGGGCGTGTGTATCCTGAATGAACCCACCCGATCGACGGAGTTGGATGAACCCGGACCTGGAGCCACTCCCCAGTTCGGGCGAGTACTTCGAGACGCGAGTCCCGCTGCAGAATAGTCAGAACGGCACAGCCCCGGACGCTCGGGCACTGCCGGAGGTTCAACCTATCGGTCGCGACCACCCACTGGCCCGTCCGGCCTTCCGCGTCCACCGCCAACACTAGGAGGAGAGCGAAGACTAGCGGAATGGTGAGTCTGGAGCCCATGGCGAGCTTACTAGGTAGTTCTCGATTACTCGTGCCCTGTCAGCATCATTGCCACACAAGTGGTGCTTCTCGATTCTCCGACATCGCAGCAGGTAGCGATCGCCTCCGGTCGTTATCACCCCAGCAGCCTGCGCGCGAGCATGGTGAAACCTCGTGACTCCTCGCCGCATCTTTAGTTTTGGGCATTCTACATAGCCTCCTCAAAAAGTCAAAGCGTCAACGACCTTCCCTACTCTGACCCCTTGACATCCCCCCAGCCCCTCCCGCATATTTGAACCGCGGTTCAATCGCGCGACCGAACACCCTCTCACCCCATGCCCACCGACCCACTCCGCGTCCTCGAACGCAAGCGCGAGATCCTCGCCGCCGCCTCGCGGGTGTTCCGCGACAAGGGAGTGCGGGGGACGGGGATGCGGGACATCGCGGCCGAGCTGAGGATGACGGTGGGGAGCCTGTACTACTACTTCCGCAACAAGCAGGAGCTGCTCGCCTTCTGCCAGGAAGACGGTTTGGCGGGCTTGTCGGAGCTGGCCGCCTTTGCGGGCCGCCTCTCCCTACCGGCGGACGCGCGGCTCTTTCTCCTCATCGTCGGCCACGTCGAGCGGCTCAACGAGACCACCCCCGGCTCCGTGGCCCACCTCGAGATCGAGGGCCTGGAAGGCGAGTACCGGGCGCAGATCCTCACCCGAAGGGCGGCCTACGAGGCGGCCCTGCGCGGCTTGATCGAAGAGGGCCAGGCCGCCGGCGTGTTCCACCCCGGAGACGCCAAGATCGCTGCGCGCGCCATCCTGGGTGCCCTCAACTGGACGGTGAAGTGGTTCCGCCCCGAGGGGGAGAAGAGCGCCCGCGAGATCGGCGCCGACTTCGCCCAGCTCCTGGTCTCCGGCCTGCTCGCCCCCGGCCGCACCCTCACCCACCCTGACCTCGCCGCCCTCCCCCGGCCCGAGGAGATCCCCATGGAGAAGCGTCGATGGCAGACGGCCTGACTCCAACCGACCTGGTCATGGCCACCCTCACCGTGAACGGCGAGCCCAGCCGGGTGGTCTTCCCCAGCCACCACACCCTGCTCGAGGTGCTGCGTGAGGAGTGCGGCCTCACGGGCACCAAACACGGCTGCGAGCTGGGCGAGTGCGGCACCTGCACCGTGCTGGTGGACGGCAAGCCGGTGCTCTCCTGCCTGCTGCTCGCCGCCGAGGCCGAGGGCAAGGCGATCGAGACGGTCGAGGGCATGCAGCTCGGCAACGAGCTCCACCCCCTCCAGGCGGCCTTCGCCGACCTCGGTGCGGCGCAGTGCGGCTACTGCACGCCGGGCATCCTGATGGCGGCCCAGGCCCTGATCGCCGCCAACCCGGCGCCCACGGACGAGGAGATCCGCCAGGCCCTGGCCGGCAACCTCTGCCGTTGCACGGGCTACCACAAGATCGTCCAGGCGATCGCCTGGGGCGCGGCCAAGATGCGGGGCGACCAGAGCTGGCAGCCGCCCCGCGAGGCCTTCTACGGCGACCCGATCCCCGAGGAGGCGCTCCATGGAACCCGCTGAGAAGCTGCCGATCGAGGACGCCCCGGCCGAGCGCCCCCTGAACCTGGTGGGCACCCCGTTTCGGCGGGTGGACGGCCGGGCCAAGGTCACCGGCCAGACCCGCTTCGCCGACGACCTCTCCTTCCCCCGCATGGTCCACGTGCGGCTGGTGCGCTCCACCGTGCCCCACGCCCGCATCCGAGGCATCGACTTCTCAGCGGCCGTGAAAATGCCCGGTGTCCTCGGCTTCCTGACCGGTGAGGACCTGCCCATCCCCTTCGGCATCCTGCCGGTGTCCCAGGACGAGCACGCCCTCTGCCCGGACACCGTGCGCTTCGTGGGGGACCCGGTGGCGGCCGTGGCGGCGTTGACGGAGGAACAAGCCTACGAAGCAGCGCTGGCCGTGGTGGTGGACTACGAGCTCCTGCTGACCATCGCCAGCGTCGAGGAGGCGATCGCCACGCCCGAGCCGCGCATCCACGACTACGGGGACGTGGGCAACCTCCACAAGCAGGTGTCGATGAAGTTTGGCAAGGTCGAGGAGGGCTTCGCGGAGGCGGACCTGATCCTGGAAGACCTCTTCTTCTACGAGGGCAACACCCACCTGCCTCTCGAGCAGCACGCGGCGGTGGCCGTGCCCGAGGACGAGACCCGCCTCACCCTCTACTCCTCCACCCAGACGCCGCACTACGTGCATCGGGCCCTGGCCAAGGTGCTCGAGCTGCCGCCGGCGCGCATCCGGGTGGTCGCATGCCCCAACGGCGGCGGCTTTGGCGGCAAGAGCGACCCTTTTCCCCACGAGATCGTCGCCGCCAAGATGGCTTTGAAACTCGGCCGGCCGGTGAAGGTCGCCCTCACCCGTGAGGAGGTCTTCTACTGCCACCGGGGCCGCCACCCGGTGCAGATGAAGGTGCGTACCGGCTTCCGCAAGGACGGTTCGATGACCGCCCAGCACCTCCAGACCACCCTCGACGGCGGCGCCTACGGCAGCTACGGCGTGGCCTCGACCTACTACACCGGCGCCCTCCAGACGGTCACCTACGACTTACCTCGCTACTGGTTCGAAGGTGTGCGGGCCTTCACCAACAAGCCTCCCTGCGGCCCCAAGCGGGGCCACGGCACGCCTCAGCCCCGCTTCGCCTTCGAGGTCCAGCTGGACAAGGCCGCGCATGCCCTGGGGCTGGACCCGGCCGACCTGCGCCTCCGGACCCTCGCCGAGCCGGGCAGCGTCACCGCTAACTGGCTGCAGCTGGGCACCATCGGCCTGCGCCGCTGCATCGAGGCGGTGGTGGCGGGCAGCGGCTGGCGGCAGCGCTACGGCAAGCTGCCCGAGGGTCGAGGATTGGGCCTCGCCTGCGGCGCCTACCTCTGCGGCGCCGGCCTGCCGATCTACTGGAACCACATGCCCCAAAGCGGGGTGATGGTCAAGCTCGATCGCAGCGGCGGCGTGGCGGTGTTCTGCGGCGAGAGCGAGATCGGCCAGGGCTCGGACTCGGTGCTGGCGGCGATCGTCGCCGAGGTGCTCGGGGTTCCCCTCGCCGACTTGCGCCTCTGCGTGGCCGACACCGACCTGACTCCCGTGGACCTCGGCTCCTACTCCTCGCGGGTGACCCTGATGATGGGCCACGCCGCCCGCGAGGCCGCAGAGCGGGCGCGGGATCTGCTGGCCCGCGCCGCGGCCGAGCGGCTGGAGGTGCCGACGGGGCGGCTGGTCTTCGCCGAGGGGCGGGTCTTCGACGCCGAGGACCCGGACCGCGGCTTGCCCTTCGCCGAGGCCGTGATCCTCGCCGAGGCCCGCTTCGGCACCCTGGCCACCACTGGCTCCTACACCCCGCCCCGCTCCCCGGGCAAGTACCGCGGCGCCGGCGTGGGCCCCTCCCCCACCTACTCCTACAGCGCGGCGGTGGTTGAGGTGGAGGTGGATCCGGTCACGGGGATCATCAACGTGGTCCACGTCTGGGTGGCCCACGACATTGGCCGCTCGATCAACCCGGTGCTGGTGATGGGCCAGGTGGAGGGTGGGGTCTACATGGGCCTGGGCGAGGCGCTGATGGAAGAGCAGGGCTTCCGCCGCCTGCCGAAGCGCTTGTCGAGCGCCCTAGTGCACAAGATCCCCTCGATGCTCGACTACAAGAGCCCCACCTTCCTCGACATGCCGCCGGTCACCACCTACCTGATCGAGGACCCAGACCCGCGCGGCCCGTTCGGCGCCAAGGAGGTCGGCCAGGGCCCCCTGCTGCCGATCCCGCCGGCGGTGGCCAACGCGGTATTCGACGCCGTGGGAGTGCGCGTGGACCAGGTGCCGATCCAGCCCCACATGGTGCTCAAAGCCCTGGAAGCCAAGGCCGCGGGCAAGGAATCTCGCTTCGGCCCCCGCAGCTTCCCGCTGGTGGGCTTCGGCGAGACCCTGCTGGTGCCCACTCCCGCCGAGGGCGGCGATGGCCGTGCCACCAACGATTTCGGCCGCGGCTCGGGCACCGGTCGGCGCGGCGCCACCGGCACCATGACCACGCGGGAAGAGGTCTTCCGCGAGAAGAAGTACACCGCCCTGACCACCAAGTAGGGAAGAGAGCCATGCTGCGTCTGCCCGCCTTCGAGCTGCGCCGTCCCGAGACCCTGGAAGAAGCCGCCGCCCTCCTGGCCGAGGGTCCCGGCCGCGTGCGCCTGCTGGCCGGCGGCACGGACCTCTTTCCCAACTTGAAGCGCCGGCACCAGAAGGCCGAGGTTGTGGTCAGCCTGTCGAAGGTGCCGGGGCTCGGGGGGATCCGCGAGGAGGCCGACGGGGCGATCGTGATCGGCGCCGGCACCACCCTTTCCGAGATGGTCGAGAGCGAGCTGCTGCGCGCCGACCTGCCTGCCCTGGTGGCGGCCGTGGCGAGCATCTCGGCCCCAGTGCTGCGCAACATGGGCACCCTGGGCGGCAACCTCTGCCTGGACACCCGCTGCACCTACTACAACCAGACCGAGGAGTGGCGGCGGTCGATCGAGTTCTGCCTGAAGGAGGAGGGGAAAGTCTGCTGGGTGGCGCCGGGCTCGCCGCGCTGCTGGGCGGTCTCCTCCAGCGACTCGGCGCCGATGCTCTGCGCCCTCGAGGCCGAGGCTCAGCTGGTCTCCAGCCAGGGCGAGCGCTGGATCCCCCTGCCGGTCCTCTACCAGGACGACGGCATCACCTACCTGACCAAGCGGCCGGAGGAGATCCTCACCGCCGTACGGGTGCCGGCCGCCTCGCGCGCCGCCCGCTGCCGGAGCGCCTTCCGCAAGCTGCGCCGCCGGGGCTCGATCGACTTTGCGGTGCTCTCGGTGGGCGCCGCGCTGTGGCTGGCGGACGACGGCACGGTCGAGAAGGCCCGGGTCTTCCTCGGCGCCGTGGCCTCGCAACCGGTCGAGGCCGCCCCCACCGCCCAGGCCCTCCTCGGCAAGCCCCTGGACGCGGAAACGCTCCGCGCCGCCGCCGACCTCGCCCGCCGCGAGGCCACCCCCATGGACAACACCGACTTGAGCCCCGCCTGGCGGGGAGCGGTGCTGCCCCGCTACGTGGAGGCGGCGTTGCGAGAGTGCGCGGGGTAACCTGTGCCACAATCCCGCGGTTTGGGCCGGGACGGACCGCGGCCCGTTTTCTCTGGAGAGACTGCCCTTGTCGAGCCACCCGCTGCCCATCCGTCGGCCCGGACAGGTTGTCGTCTGTGGTTCGATCGCCTTCGACAACATCATGGACTACCCCGGGAGCTTCCGGGACCACATCCTGGCCGACAAGGCGCACGTCATCAACATCTCCTTCCTGGTCGAGCAGTTCAAGCGCCAGCGCGGCGGCTGCGCCCCCAACATCGCCTACAGCCTGGCCCTGCTGGGTGAGAGCGCGCGCATCGTGGGCACGGCGGGTAGCGACTTCGGAGACTACCGGGACTGGCTGGTGAGCCTGGGAGTGGACGTCGAGGCGGTGGGCATCGTGCCGGGAGAGATGACCGCCACGTGCTTCATCACCACCGACCGCGCCGACTGCCAGATCACCGGCTTCTTCCCGGGGGCCATGGGCAAGGCCCGCAATCTGAGCCTCGCCGAGCTGGCCGGGCCGCACGCCTCGGTGGCGATCGTGGCGCCGGACGACCCGGAGGCCATGCTGCGCCACTGCCGCGAGGCTCGCTCGATGGGGCTGCCCTTCTTCTTCGACGCCAGCTTCCAGGTCACGGCCCTCGACGGCGAGCCCCTGGCCCGGGCCGCCGACGGCGCCCTCGGCCTCTTCCTCAACGACTACGAGTTCAGCGTCTTCCAGCAGAAGACCGGCAAGACCGCCGACCAGATCCGCGCCGAGCACGAGCTCCTGGTGATCACCTACGGGGAGAAAGGCAGCGAGGTCCTGCTGCGGGACGGCTCGACGCTGCGGGTGTCGGCCGCGAAGGTCGGCAAGGCGGTGGACCCCACCGGCGCCGGGGACGCCTACCGCGGCGGTTTCCTGGCCGGGCTGATGAAGGGCTTGCCGCTGGAGATCTGCGCTCGCATGGGCAGCATCGCGGCGGTCTATTGCATCGAGTGCTACGGCACCCAATGCCACACCTACACCCGGCAGGAGTTCCTGGAGAGGTACCGGGCTACGTACGGGACGGATCTGGCGC
>JBIOYC010000028.1:0-8668 GCA_044869955.1 Thermoanaerobaculia bacterium
GGCCCCGCCTTGTCGGCACCTGACTGGCCGAGGGGGGCCATCATCGGCCCCTCCTTCTCCACCGGACCCAGGCTCCAGAAGGCATCGGGGCGGAAGCTGGTGAGGACTTCCCACAGCTCCTGCCACCAAGGTTGCCCTGCGGTGGGTGCGGCCCAAGCCACCGGCGCGAGCAGGCTGAGGGCGAGGACGGCTCCCGCGAGCCGCCGGTTGACGGTGCTCATACCTTCTCCTTTCGGATGTCGCGGGCCACCTCGCGTGGCCCTGGGTTCACAATGTCCGAATGGGAGTATGACTCGGAACAGGCGGGAGGGGGGAAGCAGGCGGGGAGGAGCAGCCGGTGGGATCACCCACCGGCTGCTGGCTGCGGGAGGGGAGCTAGTTGGTGCTGCCTGCTGCGGGCTCGGTGGGGCTGAGCTCGTCACCGCAGACCAGGTCGGCTTCGGCGTGGCCGACCACGATCTCGCCGCTGAGCAGGCCGACGCCCGGGATCAGGACCTCGTCCAGCTCGATGTGGATGGCGGTGACGGCCAGGCGCAGCGAGCCGAAGCCCGAGCCCGTGAGCGAGCGCTCGTTGAGCACTACGCGGACGCCGTCCTGATCGAGCAGCACGGTGTCGGGCATGGGGCTGTTCGGCACGGTCAGCCCGGAGCCCAGGCTGCCGCCGATCGTGGCGCCGGAGAGGGTCGTCGTGCCGGAGCCCCCCAGGGCATCGCCGCAAGGTCCCGACATCGAGGCCTCGGCCGCGACTCCCTGAGCCGAGATGGTGAACAGTGGCGACGGCCCGCCGATCAGGATCGCGAGGTCCTCGGCGTCAGCTCGGGAAGAAAGGTGTGGGGTGACCTCCACGGTTCCCGCCGCCGCGGAGCTGAGCATGGAGCTGCTGAGGACCTCGCCCGCCTCCGCCAACGTCACCGCGAAGCCCGACTTCGATGCGCTGAACAGGTAGTGGGGAGGGGCCTGCCCGGCGGAATCGCCCACCAGACCGAGATCGAGGGTCACCGGGGAGCCGGAGAAGGGAACGAGCCTGAGCAGCACCTTGGCTCCGAAGGCGGCGCTCGAGCCCTGGGTACCCTGGGCATCTACCGGCGGCGCCAGCCACAGCGCCAGTGCGAGCGACGTGGCGGCCACTGCGATCCAGTGGCTGCGGAAAGACCGGCGAGAGTCGGAGGCGGGCGTTTCCGGGGAGGGGTGCAGGTGGAGGGACGGGCGAGGGTTTGCAGACGAGTGCTGGCTCTTGCGCATGGGATGGCTCCTTCCCTTCGAGGAGTCTTCGCCCCGCAACACGTCCGCGCTGAGGACCGTGCGGGGACTGGGCGGAGCCCGGAATTGGGCTCGGCCCCATACAAGCAAAACCTACAAAATATTTGGCCAGTGCTATGTAGACATGATCTCAAAGAACTTCGAATCGCCGCAATCGTAGGGCAAGGGTTGCTCCGGGGCAAGTGAGCTTCACTATAACTTCGGTTTCGGAGCTTAATCTACTTGAGGGGACGGACAGGCCCGGCGAGGCCCTCCTCGGCGGGGGGAAAAGCCCGCCCGAGGAGGGGGAGGTGCGGAGGAAGCGACGGCTCAGCGGCCCTGGATGAAAGCGACGAGATCGTCCGAAAGGGCCTCGAGCGAGGGCTGGTAGAGATACATCATGTGGCCGCCGAAATAGTTCCGGATCACCAGGCGTGCCGGGTCGATGCCGCTGTGCCGCAGCATGTACTCGGTGGCGAAGTAGGAGGTGGTCAGGTCGTGGTAGCCGCCGGCGGAGAAGATCCGTAGCGCCTCGTTGTCCTTGGTGCCCTGCGCCAGCTGGCCGGTCGCGTCGATGTAGCCGGCGAAGGCGTGGTTGCCACCCTCGGGACGCTTCCACTGCTGGTTGGCCTGATCACTGCCGCCGACGTAGCGCTGCTCGAGGTCGACTTTCAGGTCACTTTTCAAGTAGCTCTGGAACGTCGCTACGTAGGCCGGGGCGGTCTTGGCGTCGAACGCGTCGCCGTTGCCGAAGTCGGCGACGTCGTCGAGCTCGTCCTGGGTGTAGCGACCATCGATCAATCCGACGATCTTGCCCTCGTCGCGCAACAGCTCCTTGATGAAACGGAGGGCATACGGCCGCAGGTCGCAGCGCAGCAGGTACTGCGTCGACAGGCCCGTGTAGCGGTGCAGGCGCTGGGCAACCTTTTCACGCTCGGCGGCGCCGAGCAGATCGCCCTGGAAGAGCGCCGTCAAGTACTCGCCGCCGGCGTACGCCTCGACCTCCGAAAGCAGGGCTTCGAGGCTCGGCCACTTCTCCGGCAGCTTGCCGTGGTAGTAGGCGCTCGCCGCGTAGGCCGGCAGGTGGGTGGCGTAGGGCAGATCGTTGCCGCCCACGACGAAGGGCAGTGTGCCCATGTTGAGGGCCGGCGAGATCAGGATCACGCCGTTGAGGCGGATGTCCAGGCGTTGTTGCAGCCGGGGCACCAGCAGCGCGCTGCGGATGCCGCCGTAGCTCTCGCCCAGAAGGTATTTCGGCGAGTTCCACCGGCCGTGGCTGGTGATGAAGGTGCGGATGAATTCCGCCACCGAGTCGGCGTCCTCGTCGAAACCCCAATAGTCACTGTTCTTCTTCTCTCCCATGGCCTTGCTGAAGCCGGTGCCCACCGGGTCGACGAAGACCAGGTCGGTGGCGCGCAAGATCGTCCACGGGTTGTCGCGCAGGCGGTAGGGCGGTGGCCCCGGGTCGGTGGCATCGCTCGGCAGCGCGACCAGCCTCGGGCCCACCAGGCCGAAATGCAGCCAGATCGAAGCCGAGCCCGGGCCGCCGTTGAACACGAAGGTCAGGGGGCGATCCTCGGGACGGGCTACACCGGTCTTGACGTACGAGATGGTGAAGAAGCTCGCGGTGGGCTTGCCCGCGTCGTCGCGCAGGTAGACGTCTTCGGCGGTGGCGGTGTAGCGGATGTCGGTGCCGGCGCTCTGCAGGCGGTGCTCGCTGACGAAGCGCTTGGGCACGGCTGGCGCCGCCTCGGCCTTGGCCCCGTCGGACTTGGGCGCCTCCGCCTTGGCCATCGCCTCCTCGGCGGTGGAGGGGAAGGCGGAGAAGCTGCCGAGCAGCAGCGTCAGAAACAGGGTGATTCGTCTGGACATGCAGGTTCCTCCGGGAAGGGTCGGGTTCTTTCCCGGTCTCTGTACGTTCGCGACCTCTCCGAGTTACGGCTCGGGCTGCCCTACCCAGCTGTAGACGCTGGGCAACACCAGGAGGGTGAACAGGGTGGAGGTGACGAGGCCCCCGACCATGACGATGGCGAGCGGCCGCTCGAGCTCGGAGCCACCGAAACCAACCAGCATCGGCAGCAGGCCGAGGATCGCTGCCCCGGCGGTCATCAGCTTGGGTCGGACCCGGCCCAGACAGGCCTCCCGCAGGGCCTCGCGGAAGGGCAGCCCGCCGGCGAGCAGCTCCTTGGTCTGGGCGATCAGCACCAGGCTGTTCTGCACTGCCACCCCGAAGAGGCCGATGATGCCGACGATCGACGAGGCGTTCCAGGTCTCCCCGGCGAGCCAGAGGGCGTAGAGACCGCCGGCAAAGGCCAGCGGCAGCGTGCCGAGCACCGCGAGCACTTCCCGCGCACGGCCGAGGGCCAGGAACAGCAGCAGCACCACCAGGGCGAGGGCCACGGCACTGGCGATCAACAGTCGTCGCTGCGTTTCGCGCGCTTCCTCGATCTTGCCGGCGAGACCGACCGAGGTGCCGGCCGGCAGCGTCAGCTCGCCGAGAGCCTCCTCCACCCGCCGGGCGGTGCCGCCCAGGTCGCCCGAGGTGCGCAGGTTGAGCCCCAGCCGGCGCTGGCCGTTCTTGCGCCGGATCATCGGTGGCATGGTCTCCTCGACCAGGGTCGACACCTGGCCGACCTCGATGATCCGCCCCTCCTCGACGATGATCGGCAGGCGCTTGAGCTTCTCCATCGTCAGGCGACCGTCGCTGGGAAAGCGCACGGAGCGCTCGATGCGTTGGGGGCCGTCGAAGCGGGGCTCGAGAGGGATGCCCTGGAGCGCTGCCTGAACCGTTTGCAACAGGGCGGAGCGGGGCACGTCGAGGCGCCGCAACGCGTCGTCGTCGGGCACCACCCGCCAGCGCGGCAGCGGGTTGCCGGTGTCCTGCGTCACGCTGACCACTCCCGGCAGGGCCGAGAGCCGGCCCTGGATGGCGCCGAGCTGGCTGAAGAGCACCGACAGATCGGAATGGAACAGCTCGACCTGAATGTCCGCCGGGGTGCCGCCGATGCCCTCGGAGATCCGCATGTTCATCGGCGTGGTCAGCTCCACCGCGTAGGCCATGCGCTCCGCCAGCTCGACCAGCTCGGCTTCCACCACCTCGCTGTCCGCCCCCGGGGCGAGCACGATGAGCACGTCCGAGAGGTAGGTCGGCATGGGATCCTCGGTCACCTCGCCGCGGCCGGTCCGCCGGTAGGAGCTCTGGATCCCGGCGATCCCTGGAAGGGCCTGCTCGAACTGCTGGTTGGCCTCGTCGATCGCCGCCAGGCTGGCATCCGAGGCGAGCAGGGTCTGGGCCATCAGGGCCCCCTCGTCGAGAGCGGGCAGGAAGTTGGTGCCCAGCCTCGTGGCCAGCCAGAGGGCCGGCGCCGCGACCGCCAGGGCGATCAGCTGGGCGACCACGCCATGGTCGAGCGCGAGGTCGAGCAGGGGCCGGTAGGCCCGCTTGATCGCCGTCACCAGCCGCGGCTCGTCGAGGCGGGTGCCGGGTGGCAGGAAGCGATCGACCAGGACGGGCACGAGGGTGAAGGAGAGCACCAACGACACGGTCATGGCGGCGGCCACCGCCACCGAGAGGGGGGCATAGAGCTTGCCGGCCACGCCGCCCACCGCGAGCAGCGGGATGAACACGGCGAGGATCACCAGCACGGCCGTGGCGATCGGCACCGCCACCTCGGCCGCGGCCCGCGCGAGGACCTCCCGGCGACCTTGCCCCGAGCTCTGCCGCTGGTGCAGCCGGTGGATCAGGTTCTCCACCATGATCACCCCGGCGTCGACCAGGAGGCCAACGGCGATGGCCAGGCCGCCGAGGGTCATGGCGTTCAGGCCCAACCCCAGGGCGGCGAGGGGGATGGCCGCACCGAGGGTGGCCAGAGGCAGCAGGGAGATCACCACCAGGGCGCCCCGCAGACTGCCGAGCAGCACCACCAGCACCAGGGCGACGAACACCGCGCCGACCAGCAGGGCCTTGGTCACGCCGCCCAGGGCATGCGCCACCAGCGCCCCCTGGTCGTAGAAGATCTCGAGCGACATGCCCTCCGGCAAGCCCCGCTGCAGCTCGGGCAGCAGGGCGCGGATCGCCGAGGCCGTCGCCAGGGTCTCGGCCGTGGGCTGCTTGACCACCCGCATCGAGACCGCCTCGAAGCCCTGGAAGCGGGCGAGGCCCTGGCGAAACTCCGGGGCCTCGCGGACCTCGGCCAGGTCCCCCAGCGCCACCACCCCATGGGCGGTGTGCACCGGCAGCCGGCGCACCTGCTCGGGCGACGCGGCGAGGGTGGCGACGGTGACGTACCACTGCTTGTCGCGGATCTCGAGCACCCCCGCCGAGGTGTCCTTCTCGCTGCCCTCCAGGGCCTCGACGAGTTGCTCGAGCGAGACCTCGGCCAGCCGCATCGACTCGGGGGAGATCGAGATCTGCAGCTGGCGGCCTTCCCCACCCAGGACCTCGATGCGGGCGATGCCCGGCACGGATTGCAGCCGAGGCACCAGCACCTTGACCGTGTGGTCGCGCAGCCTCAGGGGATCGACGGTCGGTCCCTGGAGCACCAGCTCCTGGATCTCCTGGAGCCGGCCTGCCGCGGAGGTCATCAGCGGTGAGGTGGTGCCCGCCGGGAAGCTGCCGAGGACCGTGGCGAGCTTCTCGGCCACGAGCTGGCGCGAATGCCAGGGGTCCGTGCCGCTCTCGAAGGCGACGATGACCTGCACCACCCCGGCCTGGGTCGTGCTGGTGACCCGGCGCACCGCGGGCAAGCCGGTCAGGGCCTGCTCCACCGGCTGGGTGACCGAGAGCTCCAGCTCGGACGGGGCGCGGCCGGGGCTCTGGATCAGCAGCTGGATGGTCGGCAGGGCGAGGTCGGGGAAGAGGTCCCGGCGCAGGCCGGAGAAGGTGGAGAGACCGGCCACGCCCCAGATCAGGGCCAGGGCCAGGATCCAGCCGCGCAGCGATAGGACCCGCTCGAACCAGCGCTGGAGCAGGGGGTGACGCTCAGTGACCATGGTCGTCGCCTCCTCCCGCCTGCTTCAAGTAGAGCGACTTGAGCAGGTAGGCCCCTTCGGTGGCGAGGGTCTCCCCCGACTGGATGCCGGCCAGCACGAGCACGTCGCCGCCCAGCTCGGGGCCCTTGCGCACCGGGCGGAACTGGGCCTCCTCGCCACTGCGCACGAACACGCCCCAGACCCCTTCGATCTGCTGCAGGGCGACCTGTGGCACGACGATGCCGAAGGCCAGCGGCACCCGGACCTCGAGCGGCGTGCCCGAGAGAGGCAGCTCGCGCCCTTCGACCCGAAGTCGATAGCGCAGACGCCGGGTCTCCGCCGAGAGGGCGGGGGGCAGACCGTCCACCCGGGCCTGCCAGCGCCGGCCATCGGCATGCCGCACCTCGGTGGTCTCCCCGGCGGCCCAGCTCTCCGGGCCGGGTGGCGGCAGCTCGACCTGCACGTAGCCGGCACCGGGGGCGACCAGCCGAGCCAGGGCCTTGCCCGCTTCGACTCCCTGGCCGACCGAGACCTCGAAGCCCGCCACGATCCCGGCCTGCGAGGCGCGCACGGCCACCCGGGTGCCGGTGGTCTCCGGTGTGAGGCCGCGAGCCTCGAGGGCCAGCCGGCTCGCTTCCTCCTCCGCCGCGGCGACCCCTGCCTCGGCCCTCGCCGCCTCGACGTCACGCTGGGAGGTGGCACCTCCGGCCAGCAGCCGCTGCTCGCGCTCCAGCTCGCTCGCGGCGCGGGTCTGGCGGGCCCGCGCCGAAAGCCACGCGCCCTTCAGCGCGGCGACCTCCGGGCTGCGTAGCTCGACCAGCACGGCCCCCCGGGCGACGGGAGTGCCGGGCTCGGCGCCCAGCGACACCACGATCCCCGACACCGGTGACGACAGGATGCTTTCGGCAGCCGAAGCCGACACCGCCTCGGCCGGGAACCAGGCCCCTTCCTGCCGTGGCGGGTCCACCGCGACGAAGCTCACGCCCCGCACGCTCGCGAGCTCGACGTGCCGTTCACCGGCATGTTCCTCCTCCGAGTGGTCCCCATGGTCTTCGTGGTCGGCCTCGCTCGCCGCGGGATGATCTTCGTGCTGGTGAGGGTCCCTCGCCTTGTCTCGGCAGCCCGCTGCGAGCAGGGCCCCGATGAGGACGAGGCCGAGCTTCCATCCCGGTGTGCTCATCGCGGTTCTCATCGCTCTCCTCCGGAGGTCAGCAGCTCCAGCTCGTAGGCGGCACGGAGCAAGGTCGCTTGCCGTTCAGCTCGGGCCAGCTCCAGGGCCAGCAAGCTACGCCGGGAAGGCAGCACCTCGCTGGCGCTGGCCTTGCCTTCCAGGAGCTGTAGCTCCAGGGCGGCCAGCGCCCTGCCGGGCTCGGTGGCGGCGGGCTGGGCGCCGAGCCGGGAGACCAGCAGGCTCGCGGCCTCGAAGCGGGCCCGGAGCAGGGCCTTCGCCAGCTCGGCCTGGCGGGCCAGCGAGGCCACCCGCCGCTCGACGCTCACGCTCGCGGCCTGGGCCTCGCCCCGGCGGGGGAAGCGGTAGGCCAAGCCCACGCTCGCCACCTCCTCCTCCCCTTCTCGCTCGAGGGCCGAGCGCAGGGACAGGCGCGACTGCGAACGGGAGAGGCCCAGCCGCTCCTGCGCCGACGCCAACAAGAGCTCGGCGGCGACCGCCCGCGCCAGCACTCCCTGCTCGAAGCGCTCGCGGCGCGAGCCGGGCTCGACCAGGAACGGGAGCGAGGGCGGGCTCACCGGCACCGGCTCGGCCGCGAGCTCGGTCACGGCCGCGAGCTCCGCCCAGGCCCGGCTCTGCCCGGCCTGAGCCAGCACCTGGGCGGTCTCGGCCAGGTCCAGCTCGAGGTCGAGCAGGTCGACCTCGAAAGCTGGCAGGGCACCGCCTTCGAGTCGGCGCCGGGCGATGCCGCGCCAGCGCTCGACCAGCTCGACGTCCAGCCGGCGGATCTCGAGGGTGCGCTGGGCCAGCCAGAGGTCCAGGTAGGCCGCGATCACCCGGGCGCGGCGCTCGGCGCAGGCGGCGTCGAGCAGGGCGGGGGCGGCGGACTCCAGGGCCTGGGCCAGCTCGGCTCGCCGCGCGGCGCCGGCGAGCAGGGTCAGCTCCAGCTCCACGCCCAGGTCCAGCTCGGTCTCGTCATCGGTCCGCCTGGGCCCGACGCCTGCGGCCAGGGTCGGCCCTTCGGCCAGCCGGGAGCCGGTGGCCGCCAAGGCGTGCCGGACTGCGGCCAGCTCGGCCTCGAGCTCGAGCTCCTCCGCGCTGGGCCGGGCACGGGATGTCAGGTCTTCGAGAGTCAGCGGCGGTGAGCCTGCAACGAGCAGGGCCGCCGCCAGGTACAGGGGCAACATGGGTGGCCTCCACGAGGTCGAAGGAGCGTGGCGCCCCGGCCAGGTGCCGGGAGCAGCTTGAGCTTCAACGCTCGTTCAGGCGCGGGGAGGCTTCAGCTCAGGG
>JBIOYC010000029.1:0-4636 GCA_044869955.1 Thermoanaerobaculia bacterium
CACACAAAGTACGGAAGAGCCCTTACGGACTTAGTAGTAAAGCGCCCGGACTAGCTACCTTCCTTCACGGGCTTCTCCTCGATAGCAAGCCCGGATGCTCCCGCGGCTTGGATGACTCGCTCATGAAACTCCTCGTGATCATCGCGCATATCTCGCCACGCCTCGCTGAAATGGACAGTGTGCTTCGCTTCGGCAAGGGGTACCCCGGTCACATCCATAAGTACCTTGATGGAATCGATGGGCGAGGCCCCAGCTTTTCTAACGAAAGCTAAAACCACCTCGACGGCTTCCCCTTGCTTGAGGAGTTCGCGTGCATCGCCCAGGTAGCGCTCATAGTTCGCGCTCATCTCAACCTCACTTGAGGAACTCGTCGATACTGATCGTCAGATCGACGTTCTTTCCTGGCTTCGCGCCTGAGTATCTGACACCTCGGACAACCAGCGTTTTGTAGCCCTTTTCTTGTAGTTCGGTGGCAAGAGTGCGCAGCGCGCTCAGGAGCGCCTTGGCGCCAAGGTCGACCTTGGCCCTATCACCATAGATCGCCACATCCTTTAGGATAAGGGTCGAACCCTCGGTTACAGCATTCCCGAGTAAGCGAACGTTGTCTTTGGTGGCGACCTGGCGCTCGATGAATCCAGAGATCTGGTTCGCTGGACTCGGGCCTCCGATCAGCCCGGAGCCGATGCTCCTGAGCACCTCGAGGGCACCTTGAAACCGCACTCCAAGGTAGAAGAGGCCTTCGGCGGCGAGCCCTCCTGGCCCGAGCAGCGCCGGGGAGGCGGCCAGGGGGCCGACACCGGTGAAGAGCACAAGCCCGTTCAGTGCCTGCATCGAAGGCTCGCTAGAGCCGCAGGCGCGATCTCCGCATGACGTATGGATCTCCTTGTCGAAGCCGCTGCCCATGTCGGCCCGGCCATCGGGATCGTAGCGGTTGATCGGGTTGTCTCGAGCGTAGGAAAACCGGTTCCAGGTCTGCGGGAAGCTCGGTTTTCGGCTCTCGTGGCTCGGATCCACACTCAGAAAGCGCCCCAGAACCGGCGAGCAGAACCGCGCATGCATGTAGTCCAAGTCATCGCTGGTGCTATTAGGGTCCCCCAGATCCCGCTCATGGCCGGTGAACTTCATCCGCTCGGTATCGAGGGAGAGTCCGGCCTCTTCGCCGAAGGGGTAGTAGGTGTGGAAGGTGAGGCTACCGCCGTTCTTGCTGAGGGCTCGGGGGGTGCCGAGATGGTCGAGGTGGTACTCGGTGACGGCGGTTGGAGTCTCGGAGGCGAGCAGCTTGTCGCCCCGGTAGAGGTAGTCCTTCTCGACCACCCAGGTGACCGGGTTGCCACCCTCGAGGTAGTCCCGGAGCACCTGGCCGGCGGTGTCGCGCAGGCTCCAGCGATGGTAGGTGTCCCCACCGAGCCTCTTCGCCAGCACTCGCTCGCCGTCGGCGTTGTAGAGGTAGACCCAGTCCTGGCTGCCAGCAGTAGTGCGCCACATGGAACCGAGGGCGTCGTAGCGGTAGCTGGTCGAGAGCCAGTTCGTCAGGTTGCCGCGGTTGTCGTAGACGCCGCTTTCGAGCCGGTTGGTGTCGGGGGATGTCGGGGTCGCGCGGCCGGGAGAGCCGAGGATCTCCTGGATGTTGCCGAAGCCGTCGAACTCGTAGCTCTGGGAGACCAGGCTGCCGGTGGCGGTGGGAGAGGTCGAGACGTGAGCGTTCACCAGGCGGGAGACACCGTCGTAGCGGAACCAGGAGTCGCCCATCTCGACGATGTTGCCGGCGCCGTCGTAGCGGTAGTCCCCGGTGGTCCAGACGGTGGTGGTGCCGCCTTCCAGCAGCTCGATCCTTCCCGGCCGGGAGGGGCCGGTGGGGTCGACGGTGTGGACCTCCTTGCGTCCGCTGTCGTGCTGGATCAGCTGCACGAGACCGTTGGGGTGATAGCTGATCTGGGTCTCGATTCCTTCGGGGATGGACTCTCCGGCGAGGATCGCGTCGGAGGAGATCGCGGTCAGGTAGCCGAAGTTGTAGGCGAAGTCCACCACGCGCGAAGCGGTGACCCCGCAGGCGGTGCAGGCTGGATAGGTGAGTCCGGTGCGCTGGCCGAGATCGTCCCAGTCCATAGCCAGCTGGAAGCTCGCCTGGGGTGTGGCGCCTTCGAGGACCTCGGTCAGCCGGGAGCTCGCCCGGCCGCCCAGGCCGGCGTAGGTGTAGCTCTCCGTGACCTGGTAGATGCGGGGGATCTCCTGGCCAATCAGCGTCGCCAGGTCCACGTAGTTGTAGCGGCTGGCGGACTCGAGCTTGCCGAGCCGCTTGTCGGTGCCGACGTTCGAAGCGCCGTAGGTGAGCACCTTGAGCGGTCGGCTGGTGGTGAGTCCGGTCACCTCGTTGACCTCGGTGAGACGTTCGGCGAGATCGTACTCGAACGTGAGAGTCGCCGAGCCGTCCACCTTGCGATGGGCCTTGCCGCGGGCGTCGAAGTCGGAGTAGGTGACCATGCCGTTGCCGGAGGCGCCCTTCTCGGGATGCTGCTCCGCGGTGAGGAAGCCTCTTCCGTCATAACTGGTATGACTTGCCGAGAAGGAGCAGCAAAGGGTGGGAGGGGGCTGTTCGTGCCTGTGTTCTACTGGCGTTGCCTGGTTTGGGGCCCGGCGAGCGCAGGCGAAGAGCCAAGAGGTTGAGAAGGGCCGTTCGCCGGGGGGCAGGTCGAGTATACGTATGAGCTTTGAGCTCGCCGTTGTAACAGACCACCCCTGCGGCGCACCAGGCTGAGCCGAGAGCTCGAATAGATAGTTGCCGTTCGGCCCCTTCACTTGGCGATCGCAACGCGGTCTGTGGGACCAGCGATCCGCCCAGCCTGGCTGCCCTTCCCAACCCAAGGAGAGAGTATGCCACGCTACATCGGTTTGGATGCTCACAAGCGTCTGATGGAGTTCTGTATCCTGGCGCAGGACGGTGAGGTGCTGGCCCGGCTGCGGACGAGCGGCCGGCGCGAGGACCTGTTGGAGCTCGCTCGGCGCCACCTGCAAGTCACCGACACTCTGGTGCTCGAGGCCACGTTCCACACCTGGGCGCTGGTGGACCTGTTGCAGCCTTTCGTCGAGCGCATCGTGGTGTCCAACCCCCTGCGCACCAAGGCGATCGCGCTGGCCAAGGTCAAGACCGACAAGATCGACGCCAAGGTGCTGGCCGATCTGCTGCGCTGCAACTACCTGCCCGAGGTCTGGCAGCCGGATGCCGAGACCCGGCGCTGGCGCGGCCTGACTCATCGCCGCAGCACTCTGGTCAGCGATCGCACCACGCTGAAGAACCGGATCCACTCCTTGCTGGCGCAGCGCCTCATCGAGGTGCCGTTCGCCGAGCTGTTTGGACCCAAGGGTCTCGCCTGGCTGGCCGAGCTCGAGCTGGACGCTGACGGCCGCTCGATGCTCGACAGCGACCTTCGACTGCTCCCTGTGGTCTGCGCCGAGATCGAGGCCCTCGACGCTCAGATCGCCCCTCTGGCCTACCGCCAGCAGCAGGTGCGCTTGCTGATGACGCTGCCCGGCGTCAGCGAGGTGGTGGCCCTCGGCCTGCTCGCCGCCTGGGGCGATCCGAGACGTTTTCCCGACCCTGACCGAGCCGCCTCGGCCCTCGGGCTGGCCCCCTCCACGCGAGGCTCCGCCGGTCGAGTGCACCACGGTCGCATCACCAAGCAGGGGAACAGTCACGCCCGCTGGCTGCTCGTACAGGCCGCACAACACCTTCAGAAGAACCCCGGTCCTCTCGGCGCCTTCTTTCGCCGCCTGAAGACCAAGAAAAACCACAATGTTGCAGTCGTCGCCGCCGCTCGCAAGATGGCCACCATCGCCTGGTGGATGTTGAAGAACGACGAGCCCTATCGCTACGCCCAACCTCGAACCACCCAGGGCAAGCTCGCCCGCCTGCGCATCCGGGCTACCCAGAGCCGGCGCAAGAAAGGCACCGCCAAGGGCACGGCTCGCCCGCAGACCTACGGCACCGGACAGAGCTGGAAGAAGATCCCCTCCCTCGCCCAGGCTCTCCAGGACGAAGGCCTGCCTGCTCCCACCCCCCTCGACCAACTGCCGCCCGGGGAGCGCAAGGCCCTCGCCAAGGCCAACGTCCTCTCTCACGTCAACTCTCTGCAAACACAACAACTTAGACCCAAAAGGAAGAACCCGGCGCCAACTCCTGAGTTGACACCGTCATAGATACGTGAAGCTGCGGTTCTGGACGTCCGAGCCGTCGACCTGGGTGACGGTGCGCAGCCTGCCGGCGCAGTCGTAACTGTAGGTCGTGGTGGTGCTGGCGCCGCCGGCGCCAGCGGGCTCGACCACCTGGGCCAGGCGGCCTTGGCCGTCATACCGTTCCGTGGTGGTGGCAGAGGTCTCGACCGGCTCGCTGGTGATGGTGTCGCGGCCAGTGCCGACCGCCACCGTGCGGGAGACCACCCGGGTGCCGGTGTAGGAGATCGCCACGTCATGGGCGCGGTTGGCCGGTGTGCTGTCGGGCGGATGGATCAGCTTCGGCCGGCCGAAGGGGTCGTGGTCGCGGTAGCCGGTGAAGACCAGGCCGGCTTCCCCGCCGCCCACGGCCCCCCATTCGGACTCGTCGGACTTCCAGCCGTTCTCGTTGAAGAAGGTGCGCTTCCTG
>JBIOYC010000030.1:0-3149 GCA_044869955.1 Thermoanaerobaculia bacterium
CTTGACCAGGCAGCGAAGCGCTCTCGAAGATCCATACCTTGCTGCGCACTGAGGACAAGGCTGTTAGTATCCCCGGGTTCTAGTCGCCGAACTTCAATCGATTCCCTGCAGGTCCACCGAGGAGGGAGCGCCGGCCGTGGTCCCCGCAACCTGTGGCGGGGCCTTCGCCGTCTCGCGGATGTCGGAGCAGCAGCTCGAGAACCCGGACCGGAGCTTCCAGGAGCTCTACGACCGCTTCTACCCGGCGGTGGTGATCCTGTTTCTGAAGCGGGGCCTGACTCACGATCAGAGCCGGGATCTAGCCCAGGATACTTTCCTCCGGGTCTATAAGGGCATGCAGCATTTTCGCTCCGAGTCCAGTCCGAAGACCTGGATCCGCCGCATCGCCCTCAACACCTTCGCCAACTGGGTGCGAGCGCGCCGGTCCCAGAAGCGAGATGCCCCGGAAGTCTCTTTGGAAGGCGCCTGGGAGCATGGTGAGCCGGTGTTCGAGGAGAACGGCGCTCTCCTGCCGGGTCGAGACGAAGAGCCGCTGGCTGCCTTGATGAAGCGAGAGCTCCTCACGAGGCTGCGCGAGGCGGTGAAGCAGCTGCCACCCAGGACGTTTCAATGTGTCACACTCCGCCTGGTGCAAGGGCTCAAATACCGAGAGATCGCGGAACGACAAGGCGTTTCCGTGAACACCGTGAAGGCGCACTTCTTCCAGGCGAGAAGGTTTCTGAAGCAGCGATTTGAGATCGAGCTGCCCGCCTCCCGAGAAGGCGGAGCCGGAGGCGAGGATGAGTGACGATCCGCGTCTTCTCCTCGAAGAGCTCGAAGCGATCGCCCGCGCGCGCCAGGCCTTCGAGGGTGGGCACCCTTCTCCCGAGCTGATCGAAGAGCACGTGCTTGGCACCCTGCCGCCCGAGCTGACGCAGCGGGTCGTCGAGCATCTGGCGAGCTGCGCTGAATGTGCCGGCCTCGCCGCGGACCTGGGGGCCTTCCCCGAGCTGGAGCCGCCTGCCGGGCAGCGGCCCCTGACGCCCGAGGAGCTGGCGCGGGACTGGGCGCGGCTGCAGGCGAAGATCGGCGTGCAAACGAAGCCATCGGTCGAAGCTGAAGCCGAGGTGCTCGCCTTCCCTGCGCCCAGGCTCCGGACGGCTCCAGACCCTCCGGCCGTCAAGGCGACGCCGGCGCCGCAGGCCGCTGAGCGTGCCTACGAGGTGGTGGTCGGCTCACGCGCGATGTGGCGGGCGCTCGCCGCCTGTCTGGCGCTGGTGGTCGCGACAGGAGGGATCTGGTACCGGCTGAGCTCGTCCCGCCTGACCAGCGGGGGAGCCGTCGAGATCGTCGATCTGTCTCCTGTCGAGGTGCTAGAGGGCGACCAGGTGCGGGGAGGCCGAGACCTGCCCGTCACGGCGGGGCAGGTGGTCTTGATCCTCGGCTTCGTGCGCTCGGACGAGGATAAACCTCCCGCTGGGTTCCGGGTCCAGGTGTTCGATGGAGAGCGCCCTGCCACGTCGCTGCCGGTATGGGAGAAGGGCGGGCTGCAAAGGTCCCCGGACGGTAACTTCAAGCTGCTCTTCGCCCGCATGGACCTGCCCAGGCGGCGGGCCAAGATCCTCCTCTTCGAGGAGACAGCGGGGCAGTCCCGGCAGGTGGCGCAGTACGTCTGGAATCTCGCCGAGTGATGGAGCCCAGGTGTGTAGCGAGGCCGCGTGGTGAGAGAGAGCGCCAGGGCCGTCCTTGCGATCGCGTTGTTGCTTGTTGTCGCGCTCATAGCGGTCGCCCTTCTACCCGGAGACGGCACGGTCCGAACGAGCCCCACGCGAGTCCGCCACTGCGGCGGTCGCCTCGGGCTGCTCCAGGGTGCGCTGCCGCCTGAGCCTGTCACCCGGGAGATCGCTCCCGGTACCGCCGAGCTCTTCGACCTCGAAGCCCCGCCAGGCTCCTTCTTTCGGGTTGTAGCTCTCCAGCAAGGTATCGACGTCGAGCTGAGCCTCTGCGACCACAAGGCCGAGCGGCTCCTCAGACGGGATCTGCCCAACGGCACGTCGGGCCCGGAGTCGCTGTCCGTTCGAACCACCAGGGGAGGCGCCTTTCGCTTGAGCGTAGCTGCGGGAGACCAGCCCGGGCCGGGCCGCTACACCCTGTCCCTCGACGGCCCTCGGCCGCCTACCGAGCAGGATCTTCATCGCCTCCATGGTGAGACGGCTCTCTTCGAGGCGCGACCGAAGCGGCGGAGCAGCGACCCCCGGATCCTCGACGAGGCACTGGCAGGTTACGAGCAGGCCTGCACCGAGCTGGCCCGGGTGGGGGACGATCACCAGCGGATGATCGCCTTCAAGGAGGCGGCCGACCTGCAGTTTGTCCGTGCGAACCTCTCGGCCGCGTGCGAGCTCTACGAGGCGGCCATCCCCCTGGCCCGGGCCGAGGGTCGCGAGCTCGACGTGGCCCGCATGCTGCGGCCGCTCGGTCAGGCCTATGCCGCTCTGGGGGATGCGGGGAAGGGGCGGGCCCTGATCGAGGAATCCCTACGCCTGGCGCAGGCCGAGGGAAACTTCGGGGAGAGCTGGAAGGCGCGCTTCGAGCTGGCCTGGATGGACCTGAGAACCGGCTCGACGCAGGCGGCCGGCGAGCAGTTCGACGAGTTGGTGAGACTGGCGAAGGAACGGCGCGATCGCCCGAACCAGCTGGCCGCCTTGGTCGCGCTGGCCGGTCTCTACGTCGAGATCGATGCTCGCGCCGAGGCCCGCAGGACCCTGGATGAAGCGAGCCGGCTAGCTCGGAGCCTCGAGCGGCGCTACGAGCAGGGCATCGTCGAGGAGCTCGAAGCACGCCTGCTGTGGCGAGAGGGGCGTTCGGAGGAGGCTCTTCGGGGCTTCGCCGAGGTGGCCGGAGCGACCGAGCTGAGGGCGAGCCTGCGCGCCAACGCGGAGACCGGCCGCGGCCTCTTGCTGACCGAGCTCGGTCAGTACCCGGCCGCCCGCGAGGCCTTCGAGGCCGCCTGGGCGGATCTCGGCGAGCTCCAGCGCGGCAGCGCGGGGACACCCCTGCTGGTGAACCTGTCCTGGCTCGCCGAGCAGCGACGAGACTGCTCCGAAGCCGCACTCTTCGCGGCCCAGGCGCTCGAACAGGCCCTCCGCCTCGGGGACCTTTCGGACGAGGGC
>JBIOYC010000031.1:0-7953 GCA_044869955.1 Thermoanaerobaculia bacterium
CCGAAGCGGGAGCGCCGGTAGGGCAGCCCGGGAAAGAAGGCGGCGTCGATCGCCTCGTCGAGGGCCGCCGTGGTGTTGCCCAGGGCCTGGCCCTGCTCCTGGCGGATCACGCCGACCTCGGCTTCGAGGCCGCGGAAGACCGGATGGAGCAGCCGGTCGGACTCCAGCCAGAACCACAGCTCGAGCTTCTCGGCCGGCAGGGAGACCAGGTAGACCGTGGTGTCCGCGGTGGTGAAGGCGTTCGGCGTGCTGGCTCCGGCGCGGGTGTAGAGGCGGTCCAGCTCGCCCGGGCCGACCGCTTCGGTGCCCTTGAACATCATGTGCTCGACCAAGTGCGCCATCCCCGAGAGGCCCGGCGGATCGTCCCCTGAGCCCACCCCCACCGCCCAACCGGCCTGCACCGTCACCGCCTCCGGCTGGTCGAAGAGCAGGAAGGTCATGCCGTTGCCGAGGCGGAAGGTCTTCGGCTCGAGGGAACCCTGGGCGAGCGCCGAGGCCGTGCCGAGCAGGGCCGCGAGCGCGAGGCAGGCGGGCCGCAGGGTCACGGCCGCGCCCTGGCCGAGGAGCCGGCGGTGCCCAGGCCCAGACGGCGGCGCGGAGGGGGCGAGGCCGCGGGGGCCCCGAAGAAGCGCAGCCGGAAGATCGTCGCCAGCATGCGCAGGGCCGTCCTGGCCAGGCCGCGGAAGCCCTTCGAGTGCTTGGACTCGCCGCCCAGCCGCCGGTGGTAGGCGACCGGGATCTCGATCACCCGGCGCCCGACCAGCAGGGGGGCGATCATCATCTCGGGCGACAGCTCCGGCCCGGTGCCCGCGAGCAGGGGCGAGATCTCCCGCCAGGTCTCCCGCCACAGGGCCCGGTAGGTGCAGCCGACGTCGGTGAAGCGGGGCTCCTGCCGCCACCACAGGGCCTCGACCAGCTTGGCCACGGCGACGTTGGCCCAGCGGACCAGACCATGCATGTTCGTGCCGTGCTCGGCCAGCTCGCGGGTGGTGCGGGAGCCCACCACCAGGTCGGCGTCCTTGAGGTACTCGAGCAGCTTGCCGAGGTCCTTGGCGCGGAAGGAGCCGTCCGCCTCGGCGAGCACCAGGACGTCGCCGCGGGCGGCGCCGAGGCCCCAGCGCAGGGTGTCGCCGTAGCCGTGGAGCTCCACCCTCTCGACCCGCGCCCCGGCCGCCTCGGCGCGCTGCGCGGTGGCGTCCGCCGAGCGGTTGTCGACCACCAGCACCTCGTCGACGTGGGACAGGAAGTCCCGCACCGTCGAGGCGATCGAGGCCTCCTCGTTGTAGGCCGGGATGACCACCGAGATCTTGGCCTCGGCCATGCGCGCCGAGCGCACCAGGAACTGCGCCAGGTGGTGGTCGTCGGCGGTGTTGACGTTGAGGTAGGTGCCACCGAGGGGGAAGGCCAGCACCTTGCCCTCTCTGCCTGCCAGGCCGCCGATCACGTCGGTCAGCTCCACGCGCCCGCTGCGGGGCGAGGGGGGCGCCGCCTCGATCGCCGCGAAGATCCGAGGCGAGAAGAGGTACGTCCCGCAGCCGAGCAGGGCGCCGAAGTCCCGCTCCGGCTTCTCCTCCAGGGCGAGAATGCGCTCGCCCTCCAGGCGCACGCTGTAGTTGGCCCGGATGCGCGCCTCGTCGTCGGTCTCCATCACCCCGCAGACGGCGTCGGCCCCCCGTTCCACCCAGGCCGCCAGCTCGGCGTGGTTCGAGTCGAGGTAGAGCTCGTCCCCGAGCACGGTGACGAAGGGCTCGGTGAAGCGCTCGCGGGCGAGCAGGATGCCGCGGGCGAGGCCGGCCTCGACGTCCCGGCACTCGAGGTAGTCGATCGTCACCGCCAGTCGCGAGCCGTCCCCCAGGTGCTCGCGCACCTGCTGGCCCCGGTAGCCGACGATGACGGTGATCTCGCGGATGCCCAGCTGATCGCGCAGCAGCTCGACGTTGCGCTCGAGCAACGACTTGCCGCCGGCGTTCAGCAGCACTTTAGGCCGGTGGGTGGTCTTCGGATACGCACGGAGACCACGCCCCGCCGCCGGGATCAGACCTCGTAGCACCATGGCAAACCTGGCCGCCGGAGGCTGCAAGGGGTGTGCCGCGAGGCGAAGGCCGTGTCCACGGAGGTGGGCCGAGGCGCGCGACGGACGCCTGGGTAGCGGCTTACCCACCGGGGGTGCGGTCGCGGATCAGGGAGAGCACGAAGAGGAGCAGGGCCGTCCCCAGCAGCACCGGCGCCAGCCGGTAGACCAGGAAGAGGATCACCATCGCCAGCAGGACCGCAGCGGAGGTCAGCGCCAGTTTCTGGAGCAGGGCCGGCCCGCCACCGGCCGCCAGCACCAGCAGGTTCTGGCTGCCGAGGGCGAAGAGCAACAGGCTCATGGTCAGGGAGAGGCCGCGGAAGAAGTCCATCACGCTCGGCTTGGGCCCCGGGCCCAGCTCGAAGCGGTAGTCGCGCATGGCCTGGTAGACACCGGTGAGAGCGGGGTCGTCCTTGCGCGGCCAGAGGGGACCGAAATGAGCGAAAGTGTGGGCGAGGCCGATCACCAACAGCATGATCGAGCCGGCGGCGAACCACCTGCTCCCGGGCAGGAAGATCGAACCCATGGCGTCTCCCGGAACTTGATCGGTCGTCGATTGCTCGTTGGCGCGCAGTCTAGCAGCTAGCTCGGGGCGGGCCGGCGGCGGAACACCGCCACGTGATAGCCCTTCTTGGCGATCTCCGGGCTCCACTCGTGGGCCTCGATCACCCACGGCAGGCCCTTGGGATTGGGCACGCCCAGGCCCAGGGCGGCCAGCTCGTACTCTTGGCCGAAGCGCTCGCGGACCTCGGCCCAGTCCCCCACCAGGGCCGGCTTGCCCCGCTCGTCCATGCGCAGGAAGACGACGATCTCCGGCTCGCGGGAGAGCACGTAGGGGGTGTCGTACTTCTCGTGGCCGGGAGCCCCCTTGCCCAGCGGCATCCGGCGGTGGCCGATGTGGAGGTCGTTCAGGCCCAGCATGTCGATGGTGCGGCGACCCGAGTAGAAGGGGATGGCGCCGGCCGCGCCGACCGCGACCTCGTCCTCGGGGCCGGTGTTGGCGGCCAGCCACCGGCCGACCTCGATCCAGCCCCGCTGCAACCCGGCCAGGGCCTGCATCTGTGAGAAGCGGGGTGGCCAGGCGAGCCAGAGGGCGTCCAAGGCCAGAAGGGCGATGGCGGCGACCCAGATCAGGCGGCCCCAAAGGGCGCGGCGCCCGTAGCGCGTGGCGGCCAGCTTCGCCGTCAAGGCGAGCAAGCCGAGCACCGCGCAGAGCAGGGCCCAGGGCAGGGCCGGGGCCAGGAAGCGGGGGCCGAAGAGGAAGAAGAAATCGCCGCCCACCAGGATGAAATAGGCCGCGCTCACCCCCACCAGGGCGAGGCCCAAGCAGACCGCCCGCCGCCACCCCGGCCGCAGCAGGGCCGCCAGAGCGAGCAGGGCCGGGATGGGCAGCCCGGCCCCCCAGAGGGCTTGCCAGGAGAGGCGCAGCCCGCGCAGCAGCAAGGCGCCGCTGCCGCCGCCGATCTTGGCGTAGAAGGGGTTGGGCAGAAAGTAACCATAGTAGGCCCAGCGCCAGAGGAAGTAGGGCCCGTAGACGGCCAGGCAGCCGGCGACGAGCCACACCGCCCGCCCCAGCCGCTGCCGCCAGGCCGGGGAGGCGTTCAGGGGCGGCTCGGTACGGAAGGCCAGCAGCTCGAAGCCCACGGCCACGGCGAGGTAGAGGGCGGCCTCGGGCCGGATCATCCCCGCGAGCCCGAAGACGGCGCCGATGCCGAACGGCCGCGCCCGGGTCAGGGCCAGGTAGGTGCCCCAGGTGATCACCAGCACGAAGAGGCTGGTCTCCATGCCGGAGACCACGTAGCGGGCCGGCGTGGCCATGGCCGCGAAGGCCAGGGGGGCCAGGGCGTGCTGCCAGGGGCGGGCCTCCGGGGCCAGGCGCCGGCCGGCCACCCACAGCAGCGCCACGGTGCCGAGGCTCGCCAGGAAGGAGAGGGCCCAGGAGAATTCGACGAAGGGCAGGCCCAGCAGGCGGCCGAGGGCGAGCAGGGCCACCCACAGGAAGCAGACATAGCCCTCCACCCTCTCCCCCGGGTTGAACACCGGCCCCAGGCCATCGGCCAGGTGCTGGGCGTAGCGGTAGAGGATGAAGGCGTCGTCCATCACCAGGTCGGTCGTCGCCCACCGGCTGGCCCGCCACAGGATCAGGGCGGCGCCAGCCGCCAGCACTGCCCAGCCCCAGCGCCGGTCCCCGCCTCCCTGGCCCTCGCTCACGGCGCCCCGGCCGGGGTCTCGGCCACGGCGATCAGATGGGAGCGGCAGCGGAAGAGGATCATCCCGTCGACGATCGCCGGCGTCGCCATGCAGCTCTCGCCCAGGGAGCCCTTGGCCAGCTGCTCGTGCTCCAGGCCGGCGCGGAGCACCGAGACGTCGCCGTCCTCGCTGACCAGGAAGACCTTGCCGTCGACCGCCACCGGCGAGGCCGCGAAGCGGTCTCCCTCGCCGACCCGCTGGCGGTAGATCTGCTCTCCCGTGCGGGCGTAGTGGACGGCGAGGGTGCCGTTTTCGGTCAGCACGTAGAGCAGCTCGCCGTAGAGCAGCGGCGTGACGTAGTACGGACCGCCGCTCTTCTGGCTCCAGGCCACGAAGTCGTTCTGGCTCTCGGTGGGGCCCAGGGCCTGCTCGCCCCGGCCCGTGCCGCGCAGGGCGTAGATCGGCTTCAAGGGCCGGAAGCCGCTGGCCACGAAGACCAGGTCCAGCCCGGCGACCGGCGTAGCGGCGGTGATCATCGAGTTGCCGGTGGCGAAGCTCCACACCTCGACGCCGGTCGCGGGGTCGTAGGCCCGCACCCGGTTGGTGCCGTTGGTCACGATCAGCTCGCGGTCGGCCTGGCGCATCACCGTGGGCGTGCCCCAGGAGGGAGGCTCGTCCCGCGGGGTCTTCCACTGAGGCCGGCCGTCGGCGAGCGAGAAGGCCGCCAGGTAGGAGTCCTGCTGGCGGTCCACCTGCACGATCACCCGGCCACCGTGGAGGATCGGCGAGGAGCCGCTCCCCCACTGGTAGTCCGGGTCGTAGATCGGCCCCTGGTCGAGCACGCCGAGGTCTTGCTTCCAGGCCGGCTCCCCCTCGACGGTGTAGGCGAACAGCCCTTCGCTGCCCAGCACGGCCACCACGTGGCGGCCGTCGGTCGCCGGGGTGGCCGAGGCGAAGCTGTTGTACGGATGGCGCCCAGCCCGCGGTGGGCCCTGGTGGGCGTCGCGCTGCCAGAGCACGGCGCCGGTGCGGCGGTCCAGGCAGTAGAGGCGCCAAGTCAGGGGATCGGCGGCGCGCAGGCTCTCGGACGGCGTGCCCAGCCGCCAGAGGTCCGGCACCCCCTCCTTCACGGCCGTGGTGACGAAGACCCGATCCCCCCACACCACCGGGCTCGAGTGGCCCAGGCCAGGGATCTCGGCACGCCAGGCGATGCCCTTGCCGCTCGCCAGGTCCCAAACCAGGGGCACCGGCCGGCCATAGGCCACGCCGGCCGCCCCCGCGCCGCGGAACTGGGGCCAGGAAGGCACCAGCTCGGGAGCCTTCAGCCGGGTCTCGAGGATCTCCACCGCCTCCTTGCGCTTCGACCGCCGGGCCGCGCCGAGGGCCTCCTCCAGGGTCTCGAGTCGGACCTCGGGGCGGGCGCTGATCGCCTGCACGCAGCGGGTGGCGCCCTGAGCGGCGGCGAAGGTCAGGGGAGTCAGCCCGGAGAGCACGTCGCGCTGGTTGACGTCGGCGCCCCGGGCCACCAGCAGCTCGACCAGCTCGCAGAAGCCGCCCTTGGCGGCGTGGGTCAGGGCCGAGTACTGGTTCACCTCGTCCTTGGCATCGACCTGCGCCCCGCGCTCGAGCAGCAGGCGGGCGGCCTCGGTGTGGCCGCGCATGGCGGCGTAATGGAGGGCGTTGACGCCCAGGCGGAAGGGGGCGTCGGGGTCGGCACCGGCGTCGAGAGCCTGGCGCAGGCGGGCGACATCGCCGCTCTTCGCGGCGGCCCAGAGGGCCTCCCGCGGGTCCTCGGCGGCAGCCGCCGCCAGCGCGCAAAGCGCCAGCCCCAGAGTCACCGGAACGGAGATCCCGATCCCCCTCATGGCGCTCATCCCTGCGACAGCATCGGCTCGGCGGCCACCGGCGGAGCGCTCTCCCTCGGGTACGGCTCGCCCTCCCGGCCGGCGATCCACGGCGCGCGCCGGTTGATCAGGGCCACGATCGGCACCATCACCAGGAAGAGCAGCACGCTGACCACGGCCGAGAACAGGGTGATCTCCCACCAGGTGTCCACCCCCAGGCTGCGATGGGCCCAGCCGGCCGCCTGCCGGTTGAGCAAGATCATGGGCAGGCTGTTGAGGCACATCAGCAGCAGGGAGTTCTCCCCCAGCCAGCGGGTGACGGCACCGGCGCGGAAAAGCCGCGAGGCGAGGAAGAGGAAGACGCAGCCCACCAACCCGGTGGCGAAGAACCAGCCCAGGTGGCCGAAGGCCGAGAAGCCGAGCAGGGGCATGTCGAGCTTGGACTCGGGGAAGGGCCCCTGGTTGCGGTCGTAGATCGTGAGAAGAACCGCCAGCAGACCCAGGGAGAGGGCCCAGGTGGCCGGCTTCGGCAGCGCCGGCAGCAGGTCGTGACGGCGGACCAGGACGCCGAGCTGGTAGAAGGGCAGCGAGGCCAGGGCCGGGGTGAAGAAGAACCAGCTCTGCCAGTGGAAGCGCTGCTGCTCGGAGTGGACGTCGAAGGGCAGCAGCCAGGTCAGCAGCACGAAGCCGACGATCGAGGCGACCAGGGCGAGGGTGCTGCGGGTCAGGGGCCGCAGCAGCTGGTGGAAGAGCTCGACGGTGAACAGGCAGACCAGGAACCAGGCGACGCCGGCGAACATCGGCCAGCCGACCACGATGGCGGCCGCCCGCTTGGTCATCGACCACATGATCTCGGAGCTCAGCTTGCCCACCGCCAGCAGGGCGACCGGCACCATCAGGAAACCCAGCACCTGGAAGAACACCACCGGCGCCAGGCGCACCTTCCACTGTCGCTCGAGGTAGGCCGGCCAGGAGAGGCCGCGGTCGCGGTAGAAGTAGCCGGCGAGCATGAAGAAGCCGGCCACCACGAAGGTGGCCAGGAACTTCATCTGGAGGTGGCCCGCCTTGCTGCCGAACAGCCAGAAGGAGCCGGCGAGGTGGCCGTAGTAGACCGCGATGATGCCCCAGGCACGAAGGACGTACGGCCAGTCCAGCCGCTCGCTCATGCGGGTGTCTCCCTCCCGACGTCAAGACGTTGGCCGGCGAGCGAGCAAGCGGGGTGCCACGGGGAGCGGTCGGCACGAGTGAGGCAGGACGGCCTCCGATCCCCGCCGCGCGGGCTCGGCTGGGGCGTATTTTTCCCACGTGCGGGTAGCGGGCTGCCCGGGGGGGCGCAGCGAAGCTCGCAGTACCCCCTCACCCTAACCCTCTCCCCCCTGCGGGGGGCGAGGGGACCGGAAAAGCGGGGATCCCCTCTGATCCCCACGCCCCCCGCAGGGGGGAGAGGGTTAGGGTGAGGGGGTTTTCTTCAGCTCCATCTCGATGGTCTCCAATACCGCTCTCTGCGATTGCAGCACCTCGTGGTTCCAGAACCGCAGCACCCGGAACCCCTGCTCCTCGAGCTGTCGCGTCCGGTTCTCGTCGAAGGTAGTCTGCTCCTCCTGCGCATGCCCGCCGCCGTCGACCTCTATCACCACCCGCGCTTCCAGGCAGACGAAATCGACCACGAACGGGCCAACTGGCTCCTGGCGGCGAAACTTGAAGCCGCCCAGCTGGCGCCGACGCAGAGTCCGCCAGAGGGCTCGCTCGGTGGCGGTCGAGCCCTTGCGCAGGGCGCGAGCGCGGGCGATGCGCTCTGGGTCTCTCGGCACGGTTGGGAAGACCCCCTCACCCTAACCCTCTCCCCCC
>JBIOYC010000032.1:0-9005 GCA_044869955.1 Thermoanaerobaculia bacterium
CCCTGGGCCTGCTGTTCGGTGTGCTCAACTTCCCGGCCTTCCTCGTGCTGTTGGGCCTGGGGACCCTGGACCCTTCCGAGACGCTGACTCTGCTGCTGCCGATCCTGCTCCTGGTCGGCGAGGGGGGGTACGGCTGGTGGCTTCGCGACCACGGCAAACCCGTCCTCGGCAACGCCCTGGTGCTGGCACCGATCTTCACCTTCGGAATCGTGGCCGCCCTCGTCTTCCTGGCCATCGGCTACTGCCTGCTGGTCTTCAGCGGCTCGAGCTGGCACTGATGGCGGGACTGCCTCTGCGTAGCGAGCGCCTGCTGCGCTACGTCACGGCCTACTGCCCGCACTGCCACGTCGAAGAGCCCGACCGGCCCCTCGCTGAGGTGGGACGCCTGGCGGGCTACCTGGCGGAGGAGGACGGGAAGGTCTGGCTCGTCCGAGGCTGCCCGGAGCACGGCCGGGTGCGCACTCTTTACGACGAGTCCGCCGAGATCCTCGCCTACCTCGAGCAGTGGACGGCCCGCACCCGCGAGCACCGGCCGGACCGCCCGGGCAACTTCGCCCCCATCCCAGCTGCCTACCTCGACGGTCTGCCGGAGCTCCAGACGCAGCACACCTGCATCCTGCTCCAGGACGTCGAGGCCGGCTGCAACCTCTGCTGTCCGAACTGCTTCGCCGCCAGCTCGCCACAGCGCTCCGGCCTGGTGCCGCTCGGCGAGATCCTGGCCAACCTCGACACCCGCATCGCCCGCGAGGGGGGGCGCCTCGACGTGCTGATGCTCTCGGGAGGCGAGCCCACCCTCCACCCCGAGCTGGAGCGCCTGCTCGAGGCCGCTGCCCTACGGCCGATCGGGCGCATCCTGATCAACTCAAACGGTATCGAGATCGCCCAGAACGACCGCCTGCTGGCCCGGTTGGAGCGCCACCGGCAGCGCGTGGAGGTGTATCTGCAGTTCGACGGCTTCCGCCTCGAGACCCACCGCTATCACCGCGGCGCGGACCTGCGGCGGGTCAAGGAAGCGGCGATCGAGCGCCTGAGTCGGGCCGGCATCTTCACGACCTTGACGATGACCGCCAGCCTGGGGGTCAACGACGACGAGATCGGCGCCGTGATCCGCCTGGCCCTCGACACCCCCTTCGTGGGGGGAGTGTCGATCCAGCCCCAGTTCACGAGCGGTCGTTCGACCCGACTGGACCCGCAAGCCCGGCTCACCCACGGCGGCGTGCTCGCCCGGCTGGGACCCCAGACCGCCGGTCTGGTCACCTGGCAGGATCTGACCGCCCTGCCCTGCAGCCACCCCCACTGCTGCAGCGTGGGCTACCTGCTGCAGACCGATGCCGGCGAGTGGCGCTCCCTGGTGGGCCTGATCGGCCCGGAGACCCTCAAGGCTCACCTCGACCTGGTGAGCAACAAGATCATCGACCCGGAGCTGTCGGCCGAGCTGCGCCGGCTGGTCAAGGAGTCCCTGCTGGGCCTGCTCTCCGAGCAGAGCTCGCTCGCCGAGCCGGGGGTGGGCCGGCTGTTCCGCAACGTCTGCGAGGCCTGCGACCTCGGTCTGTCGAGCCTGCTGCGCCTGGCCGGGGAGGCCGCCCTGGGTGGGCGCGACGGTCTGCGCCAGCTGCTCGGCCGGCGGGTCAAGCGCATCACCGTCAAGCCCTTCATGGACCTTTCGACGATGCTCGAAGAGAGGCTGATCCAGTGCTGCGTACACGTGGGGGCCGTGGGCGAGCACGGCCACCAATGCGTGCCCTTCTGCGCTGCCCAGGCCTGGCCGGCGTTGTCTCGCACCAAGCTGGCCGAGCGGGCGCTGGTGGCCTCCGCCACCGCCGAGCCCAGCGAAAGGTGGGTCGCATCGTGACCGGAAGGGACGAGGCCGCCCTGGAGGCCGCCCGGCAAGCCCGCGAGGCCCTGGCGACCCTCAAGGCCGAGAGCCGGCCGGAAGGCCCGGCCCCCGTGGCCGTGGACGACCCTCTGCGCTACTGCACCTGGGCCACCCTGGCCCTCCTTGCCTGGATCCTGACGCCGCCCCTGGTGCTGGTGTGGTTCTCGCTCCTCGGTGCCTGGCGCTACGTCCGTGCCCTCCGCGCCGGGCGGCTCGCCACCCGGTGCTGGCTGCGCGACACCCGCATCGCCCTCGCCTACCTGATCGCCCTGGCCCTGATGGGCGCCGGCGGCCTGGCGGCGCTGGCGATGCGGATCTGGGCAGATCAGGGCTGGTAGGTCACCACCAGCTGCGGCAGCTTGCCGAGGTCCCCGGAGTCAGCCGCGTAGAAGCCGACGTAGTCGTAGGTGAGGTCGTTGTCGTCGTCCAGCACGCAGTAGAGCCGCACCTGGGTGCGGCCGATGCGATTGATCGCCGACCGGCCGGCGGCGCCGAGGGGTGCCTCGGACCACTGGCCGACTCCGGCGCCGGACAGCGTGCCGGCGTTGACCGCCGTGGCCGGTGCCTGGAAGTCCGCCGATTCGAGGTTGAAGTTGGCGTTGAAGTTCCCGGCGGCGACGTCCACCCGGCAAGGGCTGTGGGTCAGGAAGGCGTTGCCCTGGCCGCCCCCGCGCAGCACGCGCACCGTGGCCGAGGTGATGTTGGCGTTGTCCGGCAGGGTCTCGGTGCGGAAGGAGAGGAAGCCCTTGAGCTGCTGGTTGGCGTCGTTGTCACCGATGCGGATGGCGGCTCCGCCGGTGCCCACCGAGTGGACGAGGCCGCCCACGTTGCTGGTCTCCGCGGACTCGACCACGCGCCCGTCCTCAGCGCCGTTCGAGTAGAAGACGACGGTGACCGGCTGCGGCGGGCCGATCAGGGCGTTGGGCGGCAGGGAGGAGCCCAGGTCGGCGATCACCGCGTTGATGGGCACCCCGCGGTTCGGGCAGTTGGCGCAGTGGTGCAGGGCCACCACGCCCTGATCGGCCGTGGCCAGCACCGGCGAGCCCGAGGAGCCGCCCTCGGTGTCGCAGAAGTAGCCCACGTCCTGCCCGGTCCCGCTGCAAGCCGGCTCGTTCAGGCTGTAGACCTCGCAGAAGCCCGAGGCGTCGCTCGAATGGGTGGAGGCCAGGGCGATCCTCCTGCCGCCGCCGCCCGGGTGGCCGGGGATGTAGATGCGCTCGTTGACTACCGCTGCGCCGTTCCTCATCTGGAGGAAGCCGTAGGTGGCAGTGGGGTTGGTGGGCAGCTGCACCAGGGCGTAGTCCAGGCCGGAGCTGACCTTGATCAGCGTGGCGCTGGTGGCGACCACGTTGCCCGGGCAGGAGCCCTGGCCCGAGCAACTGGTGCCGCACGAACCCTCGGCCATGAATTCGAAGTCGGTGTTGGCGGCGTCGCTCTGGGAGCCGATGCAGTGCTGGTTGGTGAGCAGATGGCCGGCGCTGCCGACCAGCCAGCCGGTGCAGAAGCCGGTGCCGTTGATCAAGAGGCGCGCCACCGTCCGCGCCCGGGAGTAGGCGGTGGGCTCGGAGCTCTGGTAGCAGGCGGCCCACTGGGCGTCGTTGGTGCCGCAGATGGCTTCCGGGGGCGGGCCGCCCGGGTCCTGGAAGCCGTGGGCGAAGCCCTGAATCACCACTGCCCCCGCGGGCAGGGCCTCGCTCGTCCAGAGCTCGACGATCGCCCGCTCGCCGGCGATGTGGATGCCCCAGAAGTCCGAGCCGTCCCCCTTGCCGCGGCCGGCGTAGGTCCAGCTGCGCTCACCCTTGGGGGAGCGCACCACCACGGCGGCTCCCGGGGGGAGCGAGAACGGCCCGAAGTGGGGGGCGACGTAGGTGGCGCCGGGGTACTCCAGCGCCTGAGTCCAGGCCAGGGCCTTCTCCTTGCCCGCCGAAGGAGCCGGCACGGCCGGGCTGCGGAAGGTGAGGCGGATCTCCTCGCCCACGACCTCTGGGGTCTGGAGGGAGGGGGGCAGGGGAGCCCCCCCGGCGAATGCCGGGCTCGAGATCAGCCAGGCGGTGAGGGCGCAGCAGGTGACGCGTGAGAGGGTGCTCATAGTCAGTCTCCTCCAAAGTCGCCGCGGGGAATCCGCGGCGGCGGGGGAGGAGGGAGCACAGGGGGTGCCAGGATCTAAGTTGTTTGTGGTTAGTGAGTTAGCTTCGATGATTGGACCGATCCTGGGACTGGAGAGGGTGCCCAGGGAGGGGCTGGTGCCGGGAATGGGAAAGGGGGAAAGCGAGGCTCTCAGCGTCGAGCCCAGCGGAGCCGCTGAGGCTCGGCAGGCGGGCCGGGTGGAGGCGGCAGCACCTGCCGGCCCGAGGCGCACTGCTTCTCCTGGAGGAAGCGAAGCAGGACCTGTGGATCCTCGCCACACTCCCGGTAGAGCTCCTCCCGGTGGCGGTGGATCTCTTGGATGATGGGGTCATCGGACATGGCGGTCTCCGACATCGCCCCGACCGGCTTCCTCCGAGACCAGCTCGGAGGTCACGAGCTCGAAGTCCTGGCGCCGCTGAGCCCACCACCGGTGTGTGAGGTGTTGATGGGCCGCCGGCAACTCCCCTCGAGATAGGGTGAAACACTTCACTCCCCTGGAGCGTCTTCTCCGGCATGACAACCTCATACGTGGTTGAAGGGACGGCTCGAAAACCGCTCCGGCTGTGGCCGGGCGTGCTGATCGTGGTCCTGCAGTCGCTGGCCTTCTGGGTGGTCCCACGGTTCCTCCCCAACGGCCCAGTAGGCATGTACGCCTTCCTCGCCGGTGCAGCCCTCGGCACGCTGGCGGCCCTGGTGTGGTGGGCCTTCTTCAGCCGGGCGCCGCACCTCGAGCGCTGGGGCGCCCTCGTCCTGATGGTTCTGGCCATCGTCGGGACCCAGCGCCTCCTCCATCCCTCCGTGGCCGGGACGGGCAGGGGAATGCTGTTCTACTTCTACGTCCTGCCGGTCCTCTGCCTCGCCTTCGTCCTCGGGGTGGCGGCCAGCCGGAGATTCTCGGCCGGACCTCGGCGCGCCGTGATGGCCGCTTCCATCCTGCTCGCGTGCGGGGTGTTCACCCTCGTTCGGTCGGAGGGCGTCAACGGGGACGGGGAACCTCAGCTCGCCTGGCGCTGGGCGCCGAGCCCCGAGGAGCGCTTGCTGGCCCAGGCCGTGCCCGAGCCCGCCGTGTCTTCTGCCGCACCGGCCGCAACCCCGGCCCCGGCCGAGACGGCGGCCTCGCCATCCGCTGCGGCGGCCACGGTGCCCGACGGAGCAGCGGAGGCAGCGCCGGCCGGCGGCGAGCCGGCGGTGGCCGAGCCCACGCCGGCACCGGCAGCGCCTGCCGGGGCCGCGGAGGCGATTTCAGGCACCAGCGAGCCCGTTGCTGCCGAGCCGGCAACTCTGCCCGCGGCGGCGGTTGCCGCGGCGTCCGACGCCGAGTGGCCCGGTTTCCGCGGACCGCAGCGGGACAGCGTCGTCCGCGGCGTGCGGATCGACCCGGACTGGGCCGCCTCGCCGCCGGTCGAGCTGTGGCGTCGGCCAATCGGGCCGGGCTGGTCCTCCTTCGCGGTACGCGGCGACCGCCTCTACACTCAGGAGCAGCGCGGCGAGGAAGAGGTCGTCAGCTGCTACGGCGCGGCCACTGGCGAGCCGATCTGGATCCATCGCGACGCCACCCGCTTCTGGGAGGCCAATGCCGGCGCCGGGCCGCGCTCCACCCCCACTCTCCACGGCGAGCGCGTCTACACCCTGGGGGCGACAGGGACCCTGAACGCGCTCGACGCCGCGGACGGCCGGGTGGTGTGGTCGCGTAATGCCGCAACCGACGCCCAGGTGGAGGTCCCGTTCTGGGGCTTCGCGGGCTCGCCGCTGGTGGTCGGCGACCTCGTAGTCGTCGCGGTCAGCGGCCGGCTCGTCGCCTATGGCCGGGACAGCGGTGAGCCCCGCTGGTCCGGCCCGGAAACGCGTGGCAGCTACAGCTCGCCCCACCTCGTCACCCTCGACGGCGTCCCGCAGATCCTGATGATGAACGGAGCCGGCATCGCCAGCTACGGCCCGGCCGACGGCACGCGGCTCTGGGAGCACGCGCTGCCGGGGGCGGTCATCGTCCAGCCGGCCCTGACCGCGGACGGCGGCCTGCTGATCAGTACCAACGGCTCGGCCGGCGGAGACGGTGTGCACCGCGTCTCGGCCGCCCACGGACCCGGCGGCTGGACGGCCGAAAAGAGCTGGACCTCGATCGGCCTCAAGCCCTACTTCAACGACCTGGTGGTCCACGAAGGCCATGCCTACGGCTTCGACGGCCGCATCCTCGCCTGCATCGATCTCGGGGGCGGCGAGCGCAAGTGGAAGGGCGGCCGCTACGGCCACGGCCAGATGCTCTTGCTGCCCGAACAGGACCTGCTGCTGGTGCTTTCCGAGGAGGGCGAGCTGGTGCTGGTCAAGGCGAGCCCGGACTCGTTCACGGAGCTGGCGCGGCGGCCGGCGATCCAGGGCAAGACCTGGAACCACCCGGTGCTGGTCGGCGACCTGCTGCTGGTGCGCAACAGCGAGGAGATGGCGGCGTTCCGGCTGGCCCTCGGAGGTCGCTGAGGCGGGGGAGAGGGTCGAGGGCACGGCAGTGGGTCCCGCTGAGAAGGTGCTGAGAAGGTGCCAGCCTCTCTGCGGAAGCCTTCAGAATCAGCAGTTTGGCTCGCCGCCTTCTGTGGACCGCGCTCCTCTGCCCCCGATCGCGATCAGTGCTTCCCGGGGCTCCTGGAGGATGCGGGCGAGGTCGCTCTCTCGGGCCAGGCGAGCGGCGAGCGGCATGACCACCCGGTCGCGCAGGGCGCGGGCGAGCGGGTTCGTCCACTCGGCGAGGGCACCCAGACGGGCCGCGGCGTCGGCCACCCATTGGACCGCGGGCCGGCGGCGGGCCTGGTAGGCGGCCAGCCCTGATGGCAGGTCTTGCGCCCGGCGCAGCTCATCGAGCAGCACCGCGGCATCGACCAGCGCGCTGTTGGCGCCCTGGCCCAGGTTCGGCGCCATGGCGTGGGCCGCGTCGCCGATCAGCACCCGCCGGCCGTGGTGCCAGCGGGCGCAGTCGACGCGCAGCACGGGGTGGATCAGGAGATCCTCCCAGCGCTCGACGGCGGCCAGCAGGGGCACGGACGGCGGGTAAGCCTCCGCCCAAACAGCGCGCAGGTCGGCGAGGTCGCGCGCGGCGACGGCGGCGCGGCAGCGGCGCGAGCCGGCTGAGGCGTAGACGTAGGTCCCGCCCGGCACCGCGAAGCTGCCGAAGAGACCGGCGGCGGTCCAAGCCTCCTCCCCGAGCGCGGGGCCAGTGGCCACCAGCACGCGCAGGTAGGGGATCCCCGGGCCGCGGACGCGCGCCCCGAAGCCTCCTCCAGCCCGGACTTGCGAATGGGTGCCGTCGGCCCCCACCACCAGATCCGCCCCGAACTCGATTGGCCGGCCCCCGGCACGGGCACTCACCCGCCCATCCACGGTCACGGCCTCGACCTCGACACCGAAGCGGGCGTCGATCCCCGGCTCCGCGGCGAGGGCATCCAGCAGCACGCCCTGCAGGTCGCTGCGCTTCGCCATCCAAAGCTTGGGCGGCGGCCCGGGCGGCACGAAGATCGGACGCCGCCAGCCGTCCACGATGCGAGCGGAGCCGACCGAGAGCACGCAGCGCTCGATCGCCGGCAGCAGTCCGAGCGCCTCGAGCACGGCGAGGCCGTTCTCGGCCAGGCCGATGCCGGCGCCGATCGCCCGCGGCTGCGCGACGCGCTCGAGCAGGATCACGCGGGCTCCGGCTCGGGCCAGCAGCAGGGCCGCCGCGACGCCCCCGGCGGCACTGCCGACCACCACGACGTTCACGTTCCTGAGCTGCATCCTCGCTCCTTTGCGGGTCACGCCGAAAGGTGCCAGGCACTTCGGGGGTGCCTTTGGAATCAGCGAGTTAGCTCGGACTCTGCCGCCGGCATCACACCTTTCGGCAGCAGCAGCCACAGCCGGGCCGGGTGCTTCATGCGGCCGGCGATCTCGGCGGCTTCGGGGCCGGGGCCACAGAAGAGGTCGCCGCGCAGAGGGCCTTCGATCGCGCCGCCGGTGTCCTGGGCCACGACCAGGCGGCGCAGGGGGCAGTCAGGCCGGGTGGGGTCCGGGTCGGGGTGCTGGCCGTCTAGCCACAGGGGAACCCCCAGGGCCTGGAAGCGCCGGTCCACGGCGAGGGAGCGGCCGGGAGTGAGCACCACGCCCTGGGCACCCACGGGGCCGGGCTCGGAGAGGCGGCGGAAGAAGACGTACGAAGGGTTCTCGTGGAGCAGGGCGGCGGCTTCCGCCGGGTGCTCGGACAGCCAGCGGCGGATGGCCTGCATGGAGACCGTCTCCCTCGTCAGCGCCCCCTTCTCGATCAGCACCTTGCCGACCGCCACGTAGGTGTGGCCGTTCTGCCCGGCGTAGCCCACGCGCATCACCCTGCCGCTAGGGAGCTCCACCCGCCCCGAGCCCTGGATGTGGAGGAAGAAGGCGTCCACCGGGTCGTCCACCCACACCAGCTCGAGCCCGCGCCGGGCCAGGGCGCCGCCGTCGATCGCCTTGCGGTCCCAGTAGGGCAGCAGCTCGCCGCCGGCGAGGCGGCCGGAGATCTTGCGCCCCTCGAGGTCCGGGCGGAACTTGCCGAGGTCGGCGATCACGATGTCCCGGGGGCGCAGGTAGAGGGGCGTGGTGAAGGCACCGCCGCGGTGGAGGCGGCCGTGCAGGGTGGGCTCGTAGTAGCCGGTCAAGAGGCCCTCGATCTTGCCGCGGTCGCTGGCCTGCCAGGGGGTCAGCTGGCTCTCGAGGAAGGCCCGCCGGGCCGGCTCCCCGGCGCGGGCGAGGCCGGCGGCGCCGTTGCAGAAGGCCAGCCAATCGCCTGCCTTGCCGGCCACGCCCTCCGGCCCGACCGGGGCTGAGGCTGGCTGGCGGCCAAGCACCCCGCAGCTCTTGAGCAGGGCCGGCCAGGCCTCGCCCAGGCGGTCCTCGGCCCAGCCGGGCAGGTCCGAGAAGGCCGCCGGCTCGAGGCGTAGCTCGGGAGGAGGGGGTGGCGGTGGGGGCGTCTCCGAAGTGGCTGGCACCTCGGGGGAGGGCCTGCCCGAAG
>JBIOYC010000033.1:0-51331 GCA_044869955.1 Thermoanaerobaculia bacterium
GCTTCCGCCGACTCCGGGGTGGTGGCACCGGCCGGTTGGTTGGACTGGGCCGTCCGGTGGGCAGAGGAAGTATGGGCCTGGTGGAGCGGCGTGCCGGCGGAGGGACCGTCGGAGCCGGTGCTGGAGAAGCAGCACTTCCCCGGCCACCATCCCCCACCGGGGAACGGCAACTCGACGGACGGCTGCTCCGGATATACCAGTGATCCGGACGGCTGCCCAGGCACCTGATCCGGGGACCGGTCCCCGAGCCGCCAAGGCTTGATCAGGCCCTCCTTTAGGAGGCCGTGGCGGATGTTGTTTGTTCCACTTAGGAGGGCCGGGGGGGCTACCATGAGCGCAAAGCACCTGGACCGAGTCACTCTCGAAAAGCTATTGGCCAGGAGCCTCGACGAGCTGCCGACCCAGCAGGCGTTGACCCACCTCGCGAGTTGTGACCGCTGCTGGGACCGCGCCATCTCGCTGGCACCCGGCGCGGCCGTTCAGCTCGAGAACTGGCTGTGGGGTGGCGATTTCGTCACCCCGGCCCCGATCGAGGTCGGCGCCTACGCGGAGATCCTCGCCCGTACCAAGGACGTGCTCGCCGCCTGCGCCGGGCGCCTCGAGGCCGAACGGGAGCAGGCCCGGGAGTGTCTACCGGAGCTCTCCGGACTTTCTTTCAAGGAGCGTCTCGAGCTCATCCTGGGGGATGCCCGCTTCCACAGCCGGACGGTTGCCCAGGCCCTGCTCGAGCGCTGCCGCGCGGTGTGGGCGGAAGACCCTACAGAGGCCGAGCAGCTCACCCACCTCGCGCTCGCGGTCGTCGACAGCCTCGATCCCGGGGCGATCGGTGCTCCGGCCCTCAACGACCTGCGGGCCCAATGCTGGGCCTACAACGCCAACTGCCGCCGCGTCCAGTCCGACTTCCGCTCTGCAGATCGATCGGTCGAGGCGTCGCAGTTCTTCCTTGAGCGCGGTAGCGGCGACCCCTTGCTGCTGGCCGAGATGCTCGACTTGCTCGCCTCCTTCCGCCGCGATCAGCAGCAGTACGACGCGGCCTTCGACCTGCTCAACCAGGCCGTCGCCGCCTATGCCGAGGCCGGGGACCGCCACCTGGTGGGTCGTGCCCTGGTCAAGAAGAGCTCGATCCTGGCCGACATGGGGCAACCGGAGAAGAGCCTCGATCTGCTCGAGCGGGCGATCCCGATGATCGACACCGCCCGTGAGCCTCGCCTGTCGGTCAACATCCACCACCAGCTGATCCTCTACCTCCACCAGGCGGGCCGCAACCACGAGGCCCTGATCCTGCTGCCGAAAGCGATCTCGGTGGTCGAGCAGACCGGCAACCGGCTCGACCGCGTCCGCCTGTCGGGCGTCGAGGGCTTGATCGCCGCCGCTCTCGGCCAGATCGACAAAGCCGAGCAGGCGCTGCTGGCGGCTCGCGAGGGGTTCATCCGGGAGGGCATCGGCTACGACGCGGCCCTGGTGTCCCTGGACCTCGCGGCGCTCTACCTGCGCCGCAACCGCACCGCCGAGACGCGCCGGCTGGCGCTCGAGATCTTGCCGATCTTCCAGTCGCGCGACATCCATCGCGAGGCCATGGCGGCTTTGATGATCTTCCGGAGCGCGGCGGAGCTGGAGGCGGTGAGCCTCTCGATGGTCGAGGACATCGCGGGCTTCCTGAAGCGGGCCCGGCACAACCCGAGCCTGCATTACGAGCCGCAGCTGGCCTGAGGAGCTGGCGGGCGGGGACTGATACTCTCTGCCCGCATGGCGCCCCGGTTCGACTTCGATCGTCTCGCGATCGATCTGGCCGTCGCCGACCTGCTCGACCAGCGCCTGAACCGCAACATCGGCTTCGCCCAGCGCGGCGGCTACGAGCGCCTCTGGCTCGGCCAGGCCATCCACAGCCAGTACCAGGAGCAGGCCCTCGCCGCCGACCCGACCTATCAGCGCGAGGTCGGGCTCTCCTACTCGTTCCAGCACCGCGGCTGGGAGATCCGCGTCAGCGGCCGGGCCGACGGCCTGCGTCGCGACGAGGCCGGGGCCCGTGTCGTCGAGGAGATCAAGTCCGTGCGTCGCGGCGGCGAGCTCTCCGCCGCGGTGCGCGAGATCTACCAGCAGCAGGCCCTGCTCTACGCCTGGATGCTCGGCCGGCGGGACGGCGTCGAGGTGGCCGCCGAGCTGGTGCTGATCGAGATCGGCAGCGACGCCGTCGAGCGCATCCCCCTGGAGGTGGATCTCGCCACCCTCGATGGCGAGGTCGCCCGGCGCGTCAACGCCCTGATCCGGACCGCCGAGGAGGCCCTGCGGGTCCGCCTCGCCCGCCGCGAGGCGGGGGAGCAGCTGGCCTTCCCCTACCCGGAGCTGCGCCCGGGCCAGGGCGAGATCGTCGCCGCCGTCGAGACCGCCCTCGCCCACGGCGAGCACGTGCTGATCCAGGCACCCACCGGCATCGGCAAGACCGTCGCCGCCCTCTACCCCACCCTCGCGTGGTGCCTGCGGGAAGGCAAGCGCCTCTTCGTCCTCACTGCCAAGACCCTCCAGCAAGAGATGGTGGTCAAGGTGCTCGGGCTGCTCGGCGCCGAGGCTGCCTTCCAGGGCCTGCGGCTGCGCGCCAAGTCCAAGATGTGCGCCAACGATCAGGTGCTCTGCCACGAGGAGTACTGCCGCTTCGCCAAGGACTACGCCTTGAAGCTCCACGGCAGCGGTCTCGTCGGCCGCCTGCTCGACGAGCACGCGGGCCTGGAGCCCGACCGCCTCTTCGCCCAGGCCCGAGAGGCCGAGGTTTGCCCTTTCGAGGTCAGCCTCGAGCTGGTCGGCCACTGCGACGTCACGATCTGCGACTACAACTACGCCTTCGATCCCTACGTGGCCCTGGCCGACTTCTCCTCCGAGGCCGACCTCGACGACGTCGTGCTGGTGATCGACGAGATCCACAACCTGGTCGATCGCGGCCGGGGCTACTACAGCCCGGTGCTCTCGAGCCTCGCTGCTCGCCGCGCCGCCGAGGCCATGAGGTTCTCGACCCTGCCCTCGGGGGGCCAGGTGGCGGCGCTCGCGGAGAGGCTCGCCCGTGGCATCGAGGGGGCCGTCGACACGGCCCTCTCCGAGGCCCTGCTGGAGGGCCAGGGCGAGCCGCGGTCCCTCACCGGCTCCTTTCCCGAGGAAGAGCTGTGGCGGCTGAGGCCGGCCTTCGACCAGGCCTTCGTCGACTACCTCGAGCACCGGCGCGAGACCCGCAGCTTCCGCGCCGAGGACCCGTTCGTCGACTTCTACTTCCTACTCCTGCGCTTCTTGAACGGGCTGCTGGTTTCGGACGCGAGCTTCAGCCACGTGCTCGAGCGGGAGGGCGAGGATCGCCGGCTGAAGGTCCTCTGCCGCGATCCCAGCCGTTTCCTCGGTGCGGTGTTCCGGCGAGCCCACTCGGTGGTGGGCCTCTCGGCCACTCTCTCGCCCCCGGAGTTCTACCGCGACCTCCTGGGCTTCGAGGCCGGACGGACCGCCGCGGTCTCGGTCCCGAGCCCTTTCCCGCCGGAGCACCGCCGGGTGGTGATCGACCCGGCCGTGGGCACCCGCTACGCCGAGCGCGAGGCCAACTACGGCCGTATCGCCGAGCGCCTGGCGGCCTTCGCCGAGGCCGTGCCGGGCAATTGTCTGGCCCTCTTCCCGAGCTATGCCTTCCTCGCCGAGGTCGCCTCGCGCCTGGAAATCCCGACCAAGCGGCTGCTCCTGCAGCAGCGGGCCGACAGCGACCGGGCCCGCCAGGAGATCCTCGAGCACCTCCGCCGGGCGGTGCTCGGCGACGTGCTGCTGCTGGCGGTAGCCGGCGGCGTCTTCGCCGAGGGAGTGGACTATCCCGGTGAGATGCTGCGCGGGGTGGCGGTCATCGGCCCCTGCCTGCCGGCTCTGTCCCTCGAGCAGCAGCTCCTCCGCGAGTACTACGACGAGCGCTTCGAGCGGGGCTTCGAGTACGCCTTCGTCGTGCCCGGGATGACCCGGGTGGTGCAGGCCGCCGGCCGGCTGATCCGCTCGCCGGAGGATCGCGGCGTCATCGCCCTCTTCGACCGCCGCTTCCTGACCCGCCCCTACGCCGACCACCTGCCCGCGGACTGGGTACCGGAGGAGGGGCTGCGGGCCCTCACCGGCCACCCCGGCCGGGCCGCCGAGGAGTTTTTTCGCCTCCTTCGCTGAGAAGTGGCCTATGTCACCTAAACATATCCGGCCTCTCCTGCGTAGAAAGGTCCAGGAGCCTGAGAGACAGTCTCCTCGCGGAAAGAACCTCCTCCTCACCCCCCGCCGACTCCGGCGGGGCCTTTTTTTTCAGGCCCCTAGATCCAGCCCTTGCGGCGAAACCAGCTGAGCAGCCCGACCACCACACCGGCCATCGCGACCAGCGTCGCCGGATAACCCCAGGGGCTCTTCAGCTCCGGCATGTGCTCGAAGTTCATCCCGTAGATGCCGGCGATGACCGTCAGGGGCAGCAGCACCGACGAGATGATGGTCAGCACCTTCATGATGTCGTTGGTGCGTTGGGAGATCACCGAGAGGTAGGTGTCGCGCAGGCTGGAGAGCTGCTCGCGGAGCATGTCGACGGCATCGGTCAACCGCAGCACCTCGTCGTAGACGTCCCGGAAGTAGAAGGCCTCCCGCTCGTCGATCTCGTCTGCGCTGCCGGTCGCCAGGTGGTTGAACACCTGCCGGTGGGGCAGCATCACCCGGCGCAGGGTGGACAGCCGGCGCCGGAAGCCGAGAATGGCGCCGAGATGCTCCTGCTTCGGCTTCTCGAACATCTCACCCTCGAGGTCCTCGATCTCCTGCCCCAACTGGTCGATGACCGGGAAGTAGAGGCTGATCAGCTCGTCGAAGAGCAGGTAGAGGAGGTGATCGAGGCCGCCGCGTGGCGCGCGATCGGTCTCGCGAAGGCGCTCCCGCACGACGGCCAGGCTACGCAGAGGTGCGCGGTGGACGGTGACCAGGCGATGGGGCTCGAGGAAGGCCGCGAGCTTCAAGGTCTCGAGGTGATCGTTCTGGCGGTTGAAGTCGATGCCGCGGGCGATGACGAAGAGGCAGCCGTCGTATTCCTCGTACTTGGGCTGGTGTTGGGTGGTGAACGTCGCTTCGATCGCCAGGGGGTGATAGCCCAGACCCCGCACCAGCTCTTCGTGCTCGGGAGTGAGGCCCTCGAGATCGACCCAGAGCAGACCGGTCTCGGGGGTGTGACTGTCGAACAGCTCGCGCCCACCACATACGAGATGGCCGTTGGGCTTGAACAGGACGGTCGAGATCATGGATCGAGGCGGAATCTATCACCGCCCCGAGCGGGGTCTCAGAGAGGCGATCTGCCGCCTTCGGGAGGTCCTCGGCGACCCCCCGGGCTCCGCTCCCCGTCGCGGGGGCGCAGGGGACGCCGGATCCCGCCACCTCCCTCGCGCAGCCGGCCCAGCTCGCGCAGGAAGAACTGGCGCTTCTCCGGCGGAAGGATCTCGTGGACCTCGAGGGCCATATCCACCAGGGCGCGGTCGAGCTCGGCCTGGATGCGGGAGGCCTCAGCCAGAAGCCGGTCCATCTTCTCGCGGTCGGGCTCGTCGAGGATGAGCTCGTGGCGTAGCTCCTCGCGCAGGGCGAGCAGGCGCCGTCGCTGCCTCCAGGTGCCCTCGACGAAGGCCCTCTGCACCTGGACGAAGCGCCTCCGGTCTTCTCCCTGCAGACCGAGCCGCACCCCGAGGCGCTCGACGACGCCCTGGAGCATCGGCGGCGGGGTCTCGTTGCGGGCGACCGCGGTGGCCCTCAGCCGCTCGACGATCAGCATGGCGACCACGCCGGCGTTGATCCCCAGCGAGAGCATCAGGGCGAGGACCAACCACCATCGCCTCATGACTCGGACTCCGGCACCACCAGGTCGCGCTCCAGCTCTTCGAGGTAGGACTCCGCCCAGCTGTCGCTCGCCCAGGCGGGCTCGACGCCGGTGACCGAGTCGCCGGCTCCCCCGAGCCAGCCGGCACCGACGCCGAGGGCCGCGCCGGCGATCAGCGCCGAGGCGGCGCCGAGACGGACCCAGCCGGGCATCAGCCGGAAGGAGAGGGCCTCGCCGCGCTCGGCGAAGGCCCGGGCCGTGACCCGAGTGGCGAAGCCGAGGGGCACACGGGTCGGAGTAGACGGCTCCAGCGAGCGCCAGAGCCGCTCGACGCGAGCCCGCTCGGCCGCCAGATCGGGATCCCTGGCGCAGGCCGCCTCGAGCTCCTGCAAACGTGCGCCTGCGAGCCGCCCGGCCGCGGCCTTGAGAAGGTCCTCTTCGCGAAAGTCACTCATCGCCGTGTTCCTTTCCCTGAAACCCCCGCCCCGCCCTTCTCCTGCGCCGCCTCGAGGTTCCGCATGGCGCGCACGAGCCGGCTCTCTACCGCGCCGAGGGTGATGCCGAGCACCTCGGCGATCTCACGATACGAGAGGCCCTCGAAGCGTGCCAGCACCAGCACCGTCCGCTGATTCTCCGGCAGGCGGTCAATCGCCCGCCGGACCTGCTGCCAGCGCTGGCGCGCCTCCAGGCTCTCGTGGGGCCCGGCCCGGCCGTCGCGAGGCTCGAGCCGGGCTGCCTCGCTCTCCTCCTCATCCCCCTCCAGACGGAGGAAGCGGAGCACCTTGCGCCGCCGCAACACGTTGAGACAGTGGTTGACCGAGATGCGATAGAGCAGCGTCGAGAGCTGCCCCTGTGGCCGGAAGCTGGCCCCCCGCCGGAAGAGCTTGAGGAACACCTCCTGGGCGGCATCCTCGGCCTCCGGCGCGCGACCGAGCAGGCGCTCGCAGGTGCGCAGGATGCGCTCCTGATGGCGCTCGACCAGGCGGGTGAAGGCCCACTCGTCCCCGTCGACGGCACGCGCGAGCAGAGGCCAATCGGGGTCCTCCGCCGCCACCACCTCGGGCGCGCGCCTCATCGCGGTCATCCCCTCCACGGAGCCTGGAACCCCTGGCCCGCCCGGACCCTGCGCTCTGTCGCGTCCCGTCAGGCCGAGAGCCCGTCGAGGCTCGCCGTCAGGCTCTCGGCACTCGGGAAGCGATCGGCGGGACGCTTGGCGAGGCAGCGCAGGAGAATGCTCTCCAACACCTCGGGGATCGTCGGCGCCAGCGTGCGGGGGGCCGGGGGCATCTCGTTGAGATGCTTGAAGGCGATCTCGACCGGCGTCTGGCCGATGAAGGGCAAGCGTCCGGTGAACACTTCGTAGAGCAGCACGCCCACCGCGTAGAGATCGGTGCGGGCGTCCACCTCCTGGCCCTGGAGGGCTTCCGGGGCCATGTACTGCGGTGTGCCGACCAACCAACCTTCCTGGGTCAGCCCCAGGCCCGCCCGGGCGATCGGCCGGGCGATGCCGAAGTCCATCAGCTTGGCGTTGCCGGCCGGGTCGAGGATCAGGTTGTCGGGCTTGATGTCGCGGTGGAGCACGCCCTGCCCGTGGGCCGCCGCCAGCCCGGAGAGCAGCTGCTTGCCCACCCGTAGCCCCGCCGAGAAAGGCAGGCGGTCGGTCTGGTCGAGCATGTAGCGCAGGGTCACCCCCCGCACGTACTCCATGGAGATGAAGTGGATGCCATCGAGCTCGCCGAAGTCGTAAGTGCGCAGGACGTTCGGGTGGGTGATCTTGCGTGCCAGGCGCAGCTCCTCCTTGAGCCGCTCGAGCTGGACCGGGTCCTGCCAGGCCTCACGGCGCAGGACCTTCAAGGCCACCAGGTCGTCGAGCTCGCGGTCGCGGGCCTTGAAGACCATGCCCATGCCGCCGGCTCCGAGCTGGGCCAGGACCTCGAAACGGCCGCCCAGGAGCTTACCCGGGCCGAGATCGGCGAGCAGGGCGCTGCGCTTCATGGCCAGGGTGGGTGCGACCGCCGGGGTGACCACGCCGGCGATGCGCAGGGCGTCGGTGCTCTTCAGGCTGAAGAAGGGCAGGGTGGTGACCACGCCCTGGTGGGACTCCGGCGTGAAACCGCTCCTCGCCAGCAGCTCCTCGAGGTCGTGCTGAACCTCCCTCGACAGCACCATCTCGCCGACCGTGGCCTCCTTGAGCAGGCTCTCCAGTTTCTGGACCGGCAGCCCCAAGAGGCTCGTGGTCAGATCGTCGCCCAGATTGGCGGTGCCGGTGACGACCTCGCCGCCGGCCAGCACCACCAGGGGCTCGGCGAGCTCGTCGAAGGCGTCCTCGCGGGAGCCGAGCGCCGCCATCATCTCGCTCGCGGCGGCCACCGCCCGCACCGAGCGATCGTCCCCTTCGAAGGCGGCCAGCAGACGGTGCCCGAGCAGGGCGACCATGCGTCCTCGCCGGGCCGCCACCGCCGCCGCGGCTCGACGCAAGTCGCGGTTGAGCCGGGCGACCACTTCGTCGGGGGGTTGGGCGGTGGCCCGCACGTAGCGCCGGAGCTCCACGGCGACCAGGGTGAGGCTTTTCTTCTGCGGCCCTTCGACCGGCAGGGCGGCCTTGCCGGGCTCGGGCAGGGTGCGCGAGAGGTCGGTCAGGTAGGCCTGCATGTCGCTCTTCTCGCGCAGGTCGGCGAGCAGCTCGTTGAAGCCGCGGGCGAGCTGGCCGACCTCGTCGGAGGTCTCCGCCACCACGCGCTGGCCAAAGTCGCCCCCGCGGGCCGCCTCGGCGCTCGCCACCAGACGCCGAATCGGCCGTAGCATGCGCCTCGACAAGGCGTAGGCCAGGCCGATGGCGAGGAGGGTGGCGGCGAGGCCCGCCAATACCAGATCCCGCAGCAAAGTGCGGAAGGGGCCGAGCTGGCGGTCCAGCGACGCGAGGGCCACGGTGGCGCCAACCACCTGCCCGGGAGCCTCGAGCAACGGAGTTACCTGGGCCAGCCAGGGACGCCCGTCGAGGGTGAGGGACAGCCGCCTCCCCTCCCCGCTCGCCAGGGCCGAAGGCGGGCCGAGGCTGGCCAGAGAGCCGATCAGATCCTGGGCCGAGGCGGTCCCCTGGGTCGAGGTGAGCACCTCGAGCTTGCCCTGCCGGGCGGTCAGGAAGGCCACTTCGGTACCGCTGATCTTGGCCAGGTCGCGCGCCACCACCTCGTCGATGCGGAACCCGAAAGCGACGTAGCCGACGAGGTCGAAGCCGGTGACCATGGGCACGACCACCGCGTTGTAGAGGGCGCCTTCCTCGGGCCAGACCCCGACCGTCGGCTGATTGCGCTTCAAGGTCATGGCCACCAGGGGACGGTCAGAAAGGTCCTGCCCAGCCGCGCCCGGTCGATCGGTGCGCGCGATCACCCGGCCATCCGGACCGAGGACCGCGGCGAAGTCGAAGCCGAGGTCGTCCTGGCGCACCTCGAGGAGGTCGAGGATCGAGCTGTCCTGAGCGGTGGCGGCGCCTTCGGCCAGATAGGCGACCAAGGTCGCGTCCGCGAACGTCCGCGAGAGCTGCTCCAGCTGCCGCTTGTGCTGGAGCTGGCTGTTCTCGACCGCCGCGGCGCTGCGGGCGAGAGCCTCCTCGACCGCCGTACCGGCGAGGGCCTTGCCGCGCAGGTAGACCGCCGCCACCGCGGCGCCGACTCCGAGCAGCACCACCAGGGCCATGGCGAGGAGCAGGCGGGTGCCGAGAGACAGACCTGCGCGACGCTTATCCGTCATAGCGATCCCGGCCAGGGCGAGCGTAGGCCTTGCCGGCCTTGTTCAGGTGGGGGGGCACTCGTTCCCGGATCAGCGTCAGGCGGATCTCCGGAGGCGGGCCGCCCGTCAGGTCGATCTCGAGGGGGTTGGCCTGGGGATGCCAGACCGTCAACCGCCCCCGGTTGCCGCCACCGAGGCTGAAGCGGCCGTCGGCACCCGGTACCACGAAATGAGGAGTGTCGAGCACGACGATGTAGGCCACCATCGCGTGGTGGACGTTGCAGAACACACGGACCACGCCGGCGGACTTGAAGGTCCAGCTCTTGCCCGGTCCCTTGGTGTAGAGACCCAGGTCGAAGGGGTTGCCAGGGGAGACCGAGAAAACGTTGTGCAGGATCGGGTCCTGGTTGGGAAAGCGCACGGTGGCACCGCGGGGCACCGGCAGGACCAAGGGCAGGAACTCCTTGCCGCGAGTCACCATCTCGTAGATTCGCCCGCTGCCGTCGACCGGGCGAGGCGAGGCAGTGGTCAGGGAGACCACGGCGTGCCGGGGGTCGCCGGCCGAGCTGGCGACCGGCTTGCCGGCCTTGTCCACCAGGACGATGCGGCCCGAGAGGCCGCCGGTGCTCGCGGGCGCGCTCCCTCCGACTCCGGGCAAGAGGAGCCCGAGGCCGAGCAGCAGCGGGACCAGCAGCCGAGCCTTGCGCATGGGTTTTCGAGACGGCTGGATGCTAGCACGAGGGCGCGGTCGATCGCGGCGGGGCGGCGACCCGCTAGAATCGGTGTCCATGCTCCAGGAACGAATCTCCCAGCTCATCGCCGGTCGCACGCCGGAGAGCTTCGAAGCCCTCGCGCTCGCGGCCTTCGCCTTCCAGGCCGAGCGCGTGGAACCGCTGCGAGCGCTCTGCCGGCGGCGCGGCATCGACCCTCTGGCCCTCGGCGACTGGCGACAGGTGCCGATGGTGCCGACGTCCGCCTTCAAGAGCCTGACCTTGCGCTCGGCGCCGGAGCAGGTGGTGTTTCGCTCGAGCGGCACCACCCAGGGGGCGGCGACCCGCAGCGCTCACTACCACGGCTTCCTCGACCTCTACCGGCAGACGATCGAAGCGAGCTTCCCCCGCTTCTGCCTGCCGCCGGGCGGGGCTCCTCTCCCCATCCTCTCGCTGATTCCCTCGAGGGCCGACCTGCCGGACTCGAGCCTCTCCTTCATGATCGACCACGTGCTCGAGCGCTTCGGTGGCCCTGGCACGACGACCGCCTTTGGCGCGCGCGGACTGGACAGCCAGGCGCTGCGCTCTTGGTGCTCGGCCCGCCAGCGCGAGAAGCGGCCGGTGCTGATCCTCGCCACGGCCCTTTCCTTGCTCCAGGCCCTCGAGAGGCTGGAACGGCTCTCCTTGCGATTCCGCCTGCCTTCCGGTTCGGTGGTCTTCGAGACCGGCGGTTTCAAGGGTCTCGACCGACGTGTCGAGCCGGAGCAGCTGCACGCCCTGCTCGAGGACCGGCTGGGGACCCCCGCGACCTCCGTGGTCCGCGAGTACGGCATGACCGAGCTCACCAGCCAGTGCTACACCGAGGCTCTGCGAGGATGGGACCCTGACCTCTTCGTCACGCCGCCCTGGATGCGGGCCCGGGTGCTCGAGCCCGAGACCCTGGAGGAGGCTCCAGCGGGGACGGTCGGCCTCCTCGCCCTCTTCGACCTGGCGAACCTCTCCTCCGCGGTCCACGTGCTGACCGAGGACCTGGGGGTCGCCGAGGCAGGAGGGTTCCGCCTGGTCGGCCGCGCCGCCAGCGCCGAGCTCCGCGGCTGCTCTCTCGCCGCCGAAGAGCTGGCGGCGGCCGGCGGCTGAGGTCCTCAGGAGGAGCGCAGCCTGGCGATCTCGGCCTGGAGCTCGGCGATCCTGCGGTCTCTCTCCGCGAGTTGGTCCTGCCAGTCGGGAGGCGCCGCCTCTCCCGCCGGGCTCTGGTCGCTGCTGAGCTCGAGCAGCGCGTCGAGTGCGCGGAGGTCCACCGATCCCGGCGCCTCCCCGAAGGGGGCCGGACGGCTGCCGAGGGAGGTGGTGGCACGTCGGAGGCGATCGGCGTGGCGATCTCCCAACAGGAGCAGACCCGAGGTCGTTCGCACCGCTGCGAGGGTGAGGGGGATGCGGGCTGGCGAGGCGGGCAGGAGGCCGGACGCCACCGCTGCTCCCTGGGCGCGGGCACTCAGCAGCAGATCGAGGAGAGGGGCCGCGCTGGCCTCGGAGAAGAACGCCGCCAAGGTGCCCCCTTCGGAGACGCGCGACAGCAGATCGGGATCCTCGCCGGCCGCGGCCAACACTCGGCCTCGCGCGTCGCAGAGCAGCAGGAGATCGATCCCGGAGCTGCTCAGTTGACCGCCGTGGGGACAGCCAGCCCGAACGGGGCGATGCTGGCGTCGAAGGTCTCCCCGGCCGCCGACACCATTCGGTAGGCTCCTTCCATCGCGCCAACCGGTGTCGGCAGGGGGCAGTAGCTGGTGTACTCGAAGCTGCCGCCGGGGATGAGCAATGGCTGCTCTCCGACGACTCCTGGCCCCACCACCCGCTGCACCTGGCCGTTACCGTCGGTGATCACCCACTCACGGGCGAGCAGTCGAGCGGTCTCCTCTCCGAGGTTCGAGATGCGCACGTGGTAAGCGAAGAAGTAGTAGTCGTCCCGGGCCGAGCTGCGCTCAGGAATGAAGACGCTGCGGACCTCGACTCGGATGCCGCGAGTGGTGGTTGCGCTGCTGGTGCTCGCCATGGGAAATGCCCGATTCGAGCGCTATTATCGCATGGGCTCTTGGAGCCCTCGATCTGTCCAGGAGACGTCCCCCCATGCCCGATCTCGAGCGAATCTACGATGTGGCCAAGGCCGAGGAGCTGCTGCAGCAGTCGGCCGAAGCTCCGGTTCTCTTCTTCAAGCACAGCCTCACCTGCTCGATCTCCCAGGCGGCCTTTCGGGAGCTCCAACAGTTCCTCGCCAGCCAGGGAGAGGGTGACACGCGCTATGCCCTGATCGAGATCCAGAAGGCCCGTGAGGTCTCCAACCACCTGGCCTCCGCGACCGGCGTCAAGCACGAGTCCCCGCAGGCGATCCTGGTGAAGGACGGTCAGCCGGTGTGGTACGCCAACCACTGGGCGATCGATCGCGCCGGTCTGAGCCAGGCCATCCACGGCGCCTCCTAGGCGCTCGGGATCTCCAGCACCTCGAGCAGGCGCTCCCGTACCGGATCCCAGACCGCGACGGTGAGGGCGAGGGGGTGGGCGAGCTCCTGGCGAAAGGCATCCAGAGCGGGCTCCAGCTCTTCGCGCAGCAGCGTCGCTCCGGCTGCCGGGGCTCCTGTCGGACTGGGCGAGACCAGCACCAGCGCAGGGTCACCCCTCCTCCACTGTCCGGACTCCAGACCCGGCGTCTCGGCCAGGCGCGGGGCCAGGCCCGGGGAGGATGCCAACCAAGCCCCCAACCATCCCCAGGCCCGGCGGTAGAAGCGCCGCCGGGACGCTGAGTAGATGTCGTCCCGCGAGCCCGGGCGCGCGGCATGGCCCCAGGCGTGGACGACGCGAGCCGCCGGCACCTGGGCGCTGCGCAGACCCTGCCGGTGGGCTCGGCGGAGCCAGTCCGTCTCCTCGAAGTAGAGGAAGTAACCCTCGTCCCAGGGACCCACGTGATCGAGGGTCGCTCGGTGGGTGGCGAGGAGGGCGCCGGAGAGTCCTTCGACTCCGACCGGGCCCCGGGCCTGCCAGACTCGAGTCCAACGCCCGACCTCGCGCTGGAGAGAGGCGGCGGCGGCCCTGGGCGAGCGGGACCCGCGGCGGCGAGCCAACTCGGCGAGAGGGGTCTGAGGATCGGCGGGAGGCAGCAGGAAGGGTCCGAGCGTGAATTGGGGCCCGACCACGGCCCACCCGCCCTCGAGGGCTCCGGCGAGTGCTCCGACGGCTGCCGGCTCGAAGCGGAGATCCGGGTTGGCGAGGAACAGGATCTCGCCGCTCGCTTCCCGGAGGCCGCGGTTGAGCCCCGCCGCGTAGCCGCGGTTCGGCTGCCGGATCAGCCGGTCGGGAGCCGCCGAGCCCGTAAGCTCTGAAGTTCCCTGCCCATCCGAGTGGTCGACGACGATGGTCTCGGCTTCGAGCCCCGCGGCCGTGGCGGAGTGCCGGAAGGTCTCGAGGCAGGTCCCCAGGCAGGCCTCCGAGTGGAAGGAGACCGTAACCAGCGAAGCTCTCAGGGCTCGGTCCTCCAGGCGCCATCCGCCACCCACGTCAGGGCCGCCTCGGCAGCAGCAGCGGCCTTCTCCTCGGTGAACTCCTGCGCCCGCAGCAAGCCCGCGCGGCGCATACGCCGCCACTGGTCTGTACCGCCGAGGGCCTCCCGCGCCGCTCGCGCGAGGGCCTCCGCGTTGCCGGGCGGCACCAGGATGGCGGCGCCCTGGGCAAAACCTCGGAAGCAGGAGACGTCCGAGGCGACGACCGGCAGCCCGCAGGCGAAGGCCTCGAGCACGGGCAGGCCGAAACCCTCCTGCTCCCACGAGGGCGCGAGCAGGAGGTCGCTGGCCCGGACCAGGGCAGCGACCGCCTGGGGCTCGAGGTGGCAGTGGAATTCCTCGGCGTGGGCCAGCTCCTCCTCCGCCTCGGTGAGCGGCCACTGAGACAGTCGCACCAGCCGGCAATCGAAGCCGTCCCGACGGAGCAGGCGAACCGCCTCGAGTGCGGTGGCGACGCCCTTCCAGTCGATCTCGAACGGCCCCATCACCAGGATCCGGGGCCGGCGATGGGGCCGCAGCCGGCCGAGCGGCCGCATGAAGCCCTCGAGAGGCTGCGGCACCACCCGTGCCGGCCGTCCATGCTCGCGGTGAAGGTGCTCGGCCAGATGAGGCGCCACGCACAGAGCCGGCAGGTGGTGGCGGTAGGCGGCGCGGATCGCCTCGTGCTCGGCGCCGTTGTGGGTGTAGGTGTACTCCAGACCCTGACAGTAGTGCGCGACCTCCCGGGCGGGAGCGCGGCGCGCCGGCTCGATGGTGGTCCAGAAGGTGGCGACCACGACGTCGGCCTCTGGCAGGCGGGCCGGGTCGAGGTCCACGACCTGGCGGAAGCTCGCCTCGAGGGTCATCCACTCGGGGCTGGGCTCACGGCTGACCACCGTGCACTCATGGCCGTGGGCAGCGAGCAGATTGGCTTGCCGGAGCACCACTTTGACCCCCCCGAAGAGACTCGTCCCTTCGAGCAGGTAGACGATGCGCATCGGCTCTCTCCAGCGAGGACGCGCCTCGCTAGTCGCGAACCAGGGCGTAGCGGCAGTTGCGGCAGAGGAAACGCTCCGGCGGTTCCTCGAGCCCGTAGGCCCAGCGCCGAGCCTGCGCCATGGCCGGACCGGTCAGCACCTCTTCGACGGTCTGGGTGTTGAGGTCGCCCAGCACGACGCTCTCGTTGTAGTCCTGGCAGCAGAGGACGGCTCTCCCCTGGGGAGTGACGTGCAGGTGCTGGAGGGGCCGCGAGCCGACGTACTCGCAGCCGGCCAGCCTGCGGCGGTTACTGCTCGCGGAAAGCCCGATCGTCAGATAGCCGGCCCGGTCGTTGACCTCGAAGTACTTGGCGGTGAACTGGCTGCCGGCGTAGCGATCACGGATGGCCCGGAAATCAGCCTGGTGCGACTCGGAGCCGGTTCCCAGGACCACGATGTCCATCTGCTGCGCCACCTGCCGCGCGGCGGCGTAGTCGACGTGTTTGAGTACCAGGTCGAGATGGGCCTTGCCCCGATCCTGCTGGTAGCGCCCGGCATCGAGGGTCGAGAGGTTGATGGAGAGGAAACGCAGCCCGCCGAGCTCGATCAGCCTGTCCACTCGCTCCGGGGTCAGCCCGGTGCCGTTGGTCAGGACTGCCGGCGGCAACCCGGCCTCCCTGAGCATCGCTACCAGCTCCACGAATCGGGGGTCGGCCGTCGGCTCGTTGTAATTGATCATGAAGACGGCTTCGATCGTCGAGCGATAGGGCGCGAGCTGATGAACGATCCGTTGGTACAGCTCGGTGGGCATCAGGTACTTCTCGCGAGGAGCGATCGAGACCGGGCAGAAATAGCAGGACTGATTGCAGTTCGTGTTGGACTCGAGCGAAACGTATTTGAGCAGGAAGCGCCGGGAGAGATCCTCTCCGGGCGGCACGAGCCAGCCGGCATCGGCCAGGAGCCGGAAGGTGGCCTCCGGCAGATGGGCCGCGGGGACGGCGCCGGCCAGTACCGCTCGCAGCTCGCGATAGCCCGGCTCGGTGTCCAGAAAGGTTCGGTCGGTGAGCGGGTTGTAGACCCGGTCCGGTCCGATGTGAACGAAGGGGCTGGCGATCCAGCTCACTCCAGTGGCGGGCACCGGGGGCTCGGTGCCCGGAAGCACGGTCTCGATGGTCATCGGCATTCCTATCCAGCCACCGCTCGGGCCTCGAGGGGATCCGCCTCGCACGCCGCCGGCCAAGTCCAGTCGTGCTCCATGCGCACGATGCCGAAGGCGTACTCGGGGCTCTCCACGGCGAAGGCGGCGCGGAGGATCTTCTGGTCGTAGATGTGAAGCCCTGCCTCGTCAAGCAGGAAGACGTAGAGAGTGTACTCACCTTTGACGAGGGGAAGCTCGGGGAGCTCGAGACGGGCCCGGTAGCGGCGCTCGCCGGAGGCGGGGGGATGGCCGTCGAGATGGGTGGCGAAGGTGGCGACCTCGATCTCGTCCACCCGGTTGAGCCCGACGCCGAGATGGTAGCCGAGGCGCAGATCCTCGCTCTCCCACTCGACCTCGAGGCGCCAGCGCTGGCCGGGGCGGTATCGCCGCTCGGCCTCCACCAGCCGCGCTCCGATCAGCCGGCCGGCCGCTCTGGCCGCCACCGTCGGCTCTGCTTCAGTGGCCGCGCTCGCCTTGCGCACCAGGAAGTGCTCGTACTCGCGTACGACGTGGCCGGCGTCTCCGAGAGCCTCGACCTTGCCCCCCTTGAGCCAGAGGGCTCGCTGGCAGAAGGCCGAGACGTAGTACATGGCGTGCGAGCAGAACAGCAGGCTCTTGCCGCTCGCCACCAGCGCCAGGAGGCGGTCGACGCACTTCTTCTGGAAGTAGCCGTCGCCCACCGAGAGAGCCTCGTCGATGATCAGGATGTCGGGGTCCACCTGGGTTGCGATGGCGAAACCGAGGCGCATGGCCATGCCGGTCGAGTAGCACTTCACCGGCTGGTCGATGAAGTCCCCCAGCTCGCTCCAGGCCACGATCTCCGGCAGCTTCTCGCGCAGCTCCTGGGCTGAAAGGCCGAGCATCGCCGCGTTGAGGGCGATGTTGTGGCGACCCGTCAGCTCCGGGTGGAACCCGGACCCGAGCTCGAGGATCGAGGCGACCTTGCCGCGTGTCTCGATGCTGCCCGAGCTGGGGTGAGCGATCCCGGCGAGGATCTTGAGCAGGGTGGACTTGCCGGCACCGTTCTCGCCGATCACCCCCAGGCTCTCCCCCGGGGCGAGATCAAAGGTGACGTCCGACAGGGCCGCGAAAGGGCGGTGGCGGGGGGAGCGGGTGATCAGCTCGAGCGCCCGGTCCCATCCCCGCGCGTAAGCGCGGTAGCTCTTGGACAGGTTCCGAGCCCGGATCACCGGTGTCGTCATGGGCGGAGATTGTAACCGCGACTCTCCGGGCATCGAAAACGATGCCGGACGGTGGGTGCCAACGTCAACGAGCGACGCGGCACCCACCCATCGTTGCTTCTACCTCAGCGGCGCGACCCTGTCACGTAGGCCGGATCGTTCGACTGATTGATCACGACCTGGCCGGCGGCGATCAGCTGGCCGCCGACCACCTCGATCTCCACCGAGAAGGGCTGGGCCGTTCCCCCGGCGGGCAGGGGATGCGCACCCGGATTGATCTGGCGTACGGCTCCGGCCGGCACGAAGAAGTTCTCGGTCCGGCCTAGCTCGGTCCCATCCACCCCGTGGTAGAGGAGCGTGTAAACCGCGAGATCGGTGCCCGGGTTGAGCAGCCACAGGGTGGTGCTCGCCTCGCCGTCTTGCTGCCGGAGACCCGTCAGGAAGCTCCGCTGCCCGCTGTTGACGACCTCCTGCTCGCTGCGCGCCGGCATGAAGAAGCCGTAGCGATTGGAGGACCCCCCGTTCTGGTAGGTCTCGCCGTGGATCATCGGGAAGGAGCCGTTCACCCCATCGCTGTCGAAGGTGAGAAGCCCGACGTTGTTGTTGAGCCCGAAGAGCGTCGACAGCACGTTGGTGATGCGCTGGGTCTCGTTCGGCAGCAGGGTGATCGTCTGCGGCGCCGAGGCCGTGGCGTTCGGTCCGAGATTGCGGTAGGTCACGTCGAGCTGCATCACGTCCGAGGTCGGGTTGGCGAGCAGCACGTCCGATTGGAAGAGGGCGTTGTTGAACGCGGGCGTGCTCGAGGCCGCCAGGAGGAAGATCCTGGCGACGCTGCTCTTGCTGGTCTGGACGAAGGATGGGTCCTCAGTGCCCAGACGGATGAGGTCGGTGTAGGCCACGAGGTCGTTGCCGGTGGTCTGCACGACCTCGACCCGGAAGTCCTCCAGACCCTGCACGTCGTAGTCGTCGCGCAGCTCCTGGGGCTGGAACTGCTTCTGCCCCCAGGGACCGATGCCCAGCTCACCGGAGGTCTGGCTGATCACGTTGCCCAGGCGATCGGTAAAGCGCAGGCGATAGAGAGCCGGCGTCTCATGTGGGTTGGTCAGACCGAAGAGACCGAGCCGCTCGTTGGTGTCATGGAGACCGAGGATCACCTGACGACCATTGCTGCCGCCGAGAGCATCGACCTCACTCAGCGTGAGACCCGGGATGAGCTGGCCGTAGGTGCTGCCGTCGGTCTGGAAGGTACGGTTCAGGGCCGAAGCGACCGGCTCGACGGAGCTGTTCTTGGCCACGATGACCAGGAAGCCAAAGGTGTTGGTGCGATCGAACAGTGCCTGGACACAATCCGCAACGAAGAGGGTGCCCTTGGCCGGGATGGTGCGCGTCACGGTCGGAGGGTTCTCCTCGGCGACCAGACCGCGCTTCCGGAACGTCACCTCCAACTGCATCTCCGTGCTGCCGGGGTTGGTGACGTAGAGGTCCGTGGTCTGGACGATGGTGCCCTCGGTGTCGGCAACCCAGGGCAGGATCAAGGTGCGGTCGGTCACTGCGGGCTGGCTGATCTCGAAGAGCCGGCTGGCCGTGGCGGTGTTGTTCTGGGCGTCGCGCGCCGTGAGGATCACGGTGATCGGACCGGCTTGGCTGAAGGTGTGGGTGACCGTGACGCCGTTCGCCGTGCCGCCATCACCGAAGCTCCACTCGTGACCGGCGGCGTTGGTCGAGGTCGAAGTGAACGAGACCACCTGCCCGGTGTCCGCACGACAGATGAAGGCGTCACAGGGAGCCGAGGTCGTGAAGGATGCGGTCACGCAGCTGGTGCCGCAGCCACCGCCGCCACCGACCACCACCGAGTGCGTGGCGCTCGCGGTGCAGAATCCGAAGGAGCAGGAGCTATCTGGCTTGCTGATCTGCAACGTGACCGTATAGGTCGAGGCCTGGGTGAACGCGTGGCTCGCCTGGGCGCCATTGGCAGTGGTGCCGTCGCCGAAGTTCCAGGAGTAGGCCGTGGGGCTACCGGTCGAAGTGGCGGCATCGAAGCTGACGCTCTGGCCAACGCCCGGGCTGGCGGGGGTGAAGGTGAAAGCGGCTGCGAGGGTACCGCCACCACCACCCGTGGTCTGGCTGATCGTGACGCCCTTGCTGGCCGACAAGCCGGAGCTGCCGGAACAGCCGCCGCTCCCGGCCGAGGCGCTGACGGTCTTGCTGCCGGCGCTCGCGAAGCTGACCTGGATGCTGGCGCCGGAGCTCGAGCCGCTGATGGTGCCATCTGCCGGCACGGTCCAGCTGAAGCTGCTCGGCTGAGGAGAGCAGTTCGAGACGGTCGCCGAGTAAGTCAGGCTGGCTCCGACGGTGCCGCTCGAGGGGCCGGTGACGCTGAGGCTGGGGGTGCCGCCACCGCCGCCCGCCTGGAGCTGAATCTGCGGATGCGTGTAGACGTTCGACTCGGCACCACGCCGGATGCGGAGCTTCGGCTGATAGGTACCGGCCGCGTAGGTGTGGCTGGTCACCGGATTGGCCTGGTTGGCCTGATCGTACTGGCCGTCACCGTCCCAGTCGTAGTCGTAGAAGTCGGGGTTGCCCTGGGAGCTGTCCGTGAATGTGATGGTACCCGCGTTGCCAAAGTACCCGTTGCCGGTCGGGAAGAGACCCTGCGCAGAGAACTCAGCGATCAGCGGCGCGACCTGGGTGATGTTGACCGAAAGAGTCGCGCTGGTGCGCGCTGCCTCGATGCAGTTCTTCACCTGCACTGTCACCAGGTAGGTGTTCACAGCCGAGTAGCTGTGAGTAGGGTTGGGGCCCGCGATGGGATCATTCGAGAACAGCGCCGGATTGGTGGTGCATCCGGTCGGGAAGCTGCTGCCGTCGCCGAAGCTCCAGCACCACTCGGTGGCTCCCGGCACGTTGACGTTGAACTCGACCGTACCGCCGGTGAAGGCGTCGTTGGTCGGCGTGAAGGAGCCGGCGGAAGGCAGCGAGGGCAGGGCGTTGAGCGTCAGGTTCGGGCTCGTAGCCTGCACGCTACCTGAGGTGTTGGCAGCCGTCACGGTGGCGTTGTAGATGCCCGCGCTCGCGCCAGTGCTGTTCCACACGAAGGGATTGACGTTTCCACCCGTGGCAGTCGGCGGCAGAGAGGGCTGGCCAACCACCCAGGACAGGGTCGGCGTCGGGAAGCCCGTGACACTGTTGGCCGTGAAGGTGATGGGCTGGCAGACAAAGGCGGGATTCGGCGAAACCGAAACGCTGGCGACGGTGGGAGCCGGATCCAGCACGGTGACCGTCTGAGTATCGGAGTCGTTGCCGAAGTTGTTGGTCACCGCCAGGGTCACCTGTTTGGCACCCGGCGTACTGAAGACGACTCCGGTGGGGTTCTGCTGCGTCGAGCTTCCGGGGGTTCCGCCCTGGAAGGTCCAGCTCCAGGTGTTCGGCACGCCGATCGAGGTGTCCAGGAAGGTCGCGGCCTGGCCGGCGTAGAGCGGGCTGGGGCTGTGAGTGAAGGAAGCGGTCGGCGGCCCCCCGCTGGTGAGCTCGTGGATGTCGAGGATACCCAGGGCGGCGCGGTAGAAGTAGCGGCCGTTGAACTTGCCCATACGGGGCATGACCCAGTTGAAGCCAGTCGGGTTGCGCCGGTAGTACCAGCCCCAATAGCCCGTCGGCTCACCACTGACGAGGCCCGAGGGAGGCGTGATGTCGAACGGCGCGGCAGCATTGCTGACGTCGAAAAGCCACTCCGTCTGGAGGCCCGAGTTGCAGCGATCTACGTGACCAAAGTAGACGAATCGGCGGCCGTCGGACTCGGAGTAGGTGACGAAGAGACTGGCACCACTCGAGGGCATGGCGAAGGTCCAGATCGGCGAGCCGAGCCCGGAGCAACTACCGGTCGCGATGCAGCTGACGTTGTAGATCCGAGCCTGAGTGCCGCTGCCTGAGGTCGCGCGGGTCGCCAGGTAGTAGCTCGAACCTGCGCGCCACAGCGCCACGCCATGGATGAACTCCGTCCCGGTGACGTTCAGTACCTGCACCGGAGCCGCGGGGTTGGAGACGTTCCAGGCCTCGAGACCCTGGGCGACACCTCCTGAGGAGGCCACGACGAAAGTCGAGGCGCCGTTGGTCACACCATCGATGTAGCTGAAGCTGGAGCGGCTACCCGCCCGACTGACGTAGACGCCGCAGCTGGACACAGGCGTGTCCTCGGTGCAAAGCGTAGTGCGGCCTTGGGCGCTGGTGAGGTTGTAGGCGAGCAGACCATCGCCCTTGGTCGCGGAGAAGGCGTAGTCGGTGCCGCCGATTCGGGTGGCCCACACCTGTTGGACGTTCTTGTCGATGTCGGCGTAGCGCGCAGCCGGTGAAGTCTTCGAGCTGGTGTTGAACACCGCCAATCCGGCAGCGATGCCATTGGTACCCAGGGCCACGGCGACTACGTTGTCGTTACCTGGGGGCGCATCGACGTCGAGGACCGGACGCGCCAAGTGAGGATCAGTGGTCCAGACGGGAAAGGCGGCTCGGCCGATGGCGGCGGTGCGGCTGGGGTTGGTTGGGTTCGCCGCGTTCCAGATGTGAAGCCCGCTGTCCACTGCGGCGAAGATCCAGTTGTTCTCGATGTCGAGGGAGACCCAGAACGGCGCAGCGGTCTCGAGAGGACCCGGCGGCGGGTTGAACTCGTTGAAGTCCGTGCTGTCGCGATCTGTCGGTAAGGTACCTGTATCGACCGGTCGAAGCTCGCCCCAGACGGCAGCCGGCACGCCCTTCGCTGGAGAGCGGCAGCTCAGGAACTGGCAAGTGAGGTCCTCATCGCAGGTGGTTTGCGCGCCAGCAACCTGGGGCAGGAAGGCGGCGAGCAGGACAGCCGCCAAAAAGCTGATGCAGCATGAAGCCTTCGAGGGGTGCATCGAGTTCATCTTCTGAAGGTCCTTGCGCTGGTTCCGGTCGGGGTTGTTCAGGTGAGACGCATCTACGGATGCGGGCCATCAGACTCTGGGTGGAGCCTTTCCAGTACTCCTCCCGCTGGAGCGGGAAAGGTGCTGCAAGGGCCCTCGGAGGGAGAAACTGGGAGGGCCCCGAAGGACCCTCCCAGGCGGAGCCTTAGTTGCAGGCAGCCGGATCGGGAGCGCCGTCGCAGACCGGCAGCAGCACGTCCGAGTTGCCAGCCGGATCGGTGACGTTGTCGAACTGCAAGGCGTCGAAGCCGACGCTGAAGCGACCGTTGGCATCCATCACCGCGGTCACCCAGTTCTGCATGTCGGGTTCGAAGGGAACCTGGCTACCCGCAACCGCGTTGTTGAGGTTGAGGTAGAGCCAGCCGAAGTCGAACGGAATCGGGAAGTCCGCACCACCGACGGCCGTGCGCTGAGCCTCCCAGGGGAAGGGAATCAGCGAGGTGCCGGGGATCGGCGGCGAGAACGGGCTGGAGGCCGGCACGTCCGGGTTCTCCTGCTCGTCGAAGATCACGACCTGGTTCTGGCTGAGCGGATACGGGCTCGGCGCAACCAGGGCACAGCTGAACGGAGCGATGGAGCGCTTGGAGTCGCGCCACACCACCAGGTCGGTACCACCGTCGAACACGCCACCGTTCAGGTAACGGACGCCGAAGGTGGAGCCGAGGCCCTCACGCTGGTCGTCACCACCCGCGCAGTAGCGGCGGTAGAAGGTGTAGTTGGCAGCGCCGAGGGTGTTGCTGGCCTCGACGTGGACGAGGGTCTCGCCCTGGGCGAAGTTCTGCGAGGAGTTGACGTAGAAGTAGTCGCCCCACAGCTGGTTGATGTTGTTGGCGTCACCGAGGCCGCCAGCGATGAAGTAGCCAGCAGCGCAATCGTCGGGGAAGCGCAGAGTGCAGAAGTTGGCGTTGTCGATCGTGATGTAGCCACGGACGACGTTGTCACCGAAGTCCACACCCGAGCACAGGCCGCCGAACACTGCCGAGGCCTGACCGGAGTGAGCGGCCTGGATGTGAGTGAGCAGGATCGCCGGCAGGTTGGGCAGCGGCAGCTGACCGTTGCAGCTGGTCGAGCCAGGGCCGACCCCCGAAATCGGGTTGGTGGTCAGCGAGAAGACGCCGCGGGGGCTGATCGCCGTGCTGCTGTGCGAGGTCGCCGGAACGGTGCCGTTGGTGAAGAGGTCACGCAGGTTGAACGTGACCACGTCATAGCCGGTGAGGAAGACGTTGAAGTCGAGGGTCGGCACGGAGAGATCGGTCCACAGGGTGACGTGGGCGATCGCCGGCGCGGCCGACGCGTTGTTGATCGAGAACAAGGTGGTGACGCCGTCGGCGTTGTTGAGATCCACCTCGAAGTACGGAAGGAGCAGGGTCGCCGCCGGCACGTCGTCGATCGTGCCGATCTCAGCGATGGCCTGCCCGCCCAAGGCCAACAGGCCGAGCAGGGCGATGCTCAGGACAGTCTTCTTCATAATGAAAAATCTCCTCGAAACACGAGTGGTTGTTTCCCGTCAAACTACATCTGATTCGCTCCCACGCTCCACCCCTGACTGGACATCCCTCGATCTGTCCTGAGAGCCGATCACCTCCGGTCTAAAGAGTCGTAATCCGAGAGACTATAGCCGAGTCAAGGCCGGAAGTCACGCCCACAGGGAGACGAGGTGCAACTCGTCATCCCGGGCCGGGCTGCTCACGGCGTTTTATGCCGTTGCACTATAGAGAGGCTCTCCGGGGCTGTCAAGCCCCAGAAGGCTGGGCGGGGAGGTGGATTCAGCGGGACGGCCGCGGGAGAGCCTTGAAGGCGGCTAGACCACCGCCACTGGGGCAGCGCTCCGGGTCGAAGTAGGCGCTGGCCTCGTCTGCGAAGTTGACCACCACCTCGTCGCCTGCCTGGCCGTCGAGGTCGGCCAGCTGGACGCGATAGCCTCGGCACCGTCCGCGGGGCTTGACGAGCTCGGGAGAGAGCTCTTGGTGAAAGCCCCCCTCTCGCTCGCCGACGAAGACCAGCATGTCGCCGTCGCCATCGACCCCGACGAGATCGAGCAGGCGGTCGGCATTGAGGTCGCCGGCGCCAATGGCGTAGATGGCGACTCGCCCCTCCCGGGCAAAGACGACGCGGCGTTCCCACCCGGCGGGTCGGGAGTAGAGGACGTCGATGCCAGTGCGCCAGACCCCCAGCTCGAAGGAAACGTACGCCAGGGCCATGTCGTCGCGACCGTCTCGGTCGAAATCGTCGGCCACGACACTGCGGATGTACGCTCCCGGTCGGACCTCGGGCACGTCGACGGCGGTCCAGTCCACGCCCTCTCGCTCACCGAGGTTCACCAGGTCGCGGCGCATCATCCGGTTCGAGCCGGTGGCGAAGTCGACACGTCCGTCGGCGTTGAAGTCCCCGGTGGCGATCGAGTCACCGAACAGCTGCTCGGCCCCCTCACCGTCCCACTGCTTGACCCAGCTGCCGTCGCCCTGGTTCAGGTAGACCACCGGCCCGTCAGAGACGAAGGTCACCTTGCCAACGCCCTTGCGGCGCTGCTCGTTGGACTGGGCTCCCCCAAGCTTGGGTCCCTCGCCGAGGGCCAGGATGTCGAGCCGGCCATCGCCGTTCCAGTCGACGAGCGTCAAGGTGCGCGAGCTGAAAGCCGTGGTTTCCGCCCCCTGGCCAGGCACCTCGTAGTCGAGGCCCTTGGACCAATCGGTGAAATTGCCCGAGCCGTCGTTGACCAGCGCACGCACGCCGCGCAGGTGAACGGCTAGCGCGATGTCGAGGTGGCCATCCCCGTTGAGGTCCCCCACGGCGATGTCACCGTAGTCGAAGGGAGCACGGAAGCTCGCCGTCCGCCACGGCGTCCAGCCTCCCTTGCCATCACCCAGGAAGACGATGGGCAGCCCCCCCATCTTGCGCGGCGGGGCATGCACGATGTCGAGGAAGCCGTCCCCGTTGAGGTCGATGAGGACGAAGCCGTTGCGCCATTGCCCCTCGACAGGAAGTCCTTGGTCGAAGCGCTGGAACGACAGGCGATCGTCGCTCTTGACTGCGGTCTGGTAGGTGGCTGCGATGCGGGCGAGGTCGGCCGGGTCGGGCTCGGTCTTGATCGGTGGCCGGCTGCGTTCCGTCACCCGGTAGACCTTGACGTAGAACCAGTCCTCGTCGGCTCCCACGACGTCGACCTCGACGCCCAGGTACTTGACTCGGGTCTCCGAGATCCAGCGGTACTTGCCCTCGTAACGCTTCATCCGCTCGACGTAGAACTGGTTGCCCAGCTCGTCCTCCAGCCAGACGCCGTCGGGCGGCTCGATCCCGGCACGCTGGCGCTTGGGTGGGGCCGCTGGCTCGCTACCAGAGTCGATCTCCTTCTTGACGTTCTCGGGGAGCTGCTCGAGCGTGGAACCGGTCTTGCCGAGCTGGGTGATCGGCGGAGCGGGCTTCGGATCGCCCGTGGCGGGCGCCGCGGAAGCGGCGGGTCCCGGACCGCCAGGCGTTGCCGAGCCCGCCTGGTCGGCGGTCCGAGCGGGAGGGTTCTGGCTGCAGGCCCACAGCCCGAGGACGAACAGGCCCGAGAGGAGCAGGCGGCCGCGGGGGCCCGAGCAGGAGGTCAAGCGCATCGAGAGCATCCTTTCCGAAGACCGGTATCGAACAGCGCCGGACCGGGGCAAGCAAACTGCGGGCCATCGTCCGAGGCCACCTTCCATGGAGACGTCTTGGTACTAGAGCTCATCGACGAACGACGGCTGGAGACGTCGGAAGAGCCACCACCCGAGGCCGAAGACCAGAATCGCCGCCAGTGCCAGAGTGGCCAGCCCGGGCACGCCCGCCTCTCCGCCACCCAAGAAGGCGCGCCGGTAGAGGGTGACCAGAGCCGTCAGCGGGTTGTGCTCGACCCAGGGTCGGAATGTCGGCGGCACCAGGCTGAGAGGGTAGACGATGGGGGTCAGGTAGAACCAACCCATGAAAAGCATCCCCAGGATCTGGGCGATGTCGCGGAAGAACACGTGAAGGGCCGCGAGAACCAGGGCGAGGCCGAAGGTAAGTGTCAACTGCAGCGGGATCGCCAGGAGCAGCCAACCCAGGCCTGCCCAGGCGAGCTCCCCTCGCAGCGCCAGGATGGCCGCGAAGAGGATGCCTCCGATGGCCGCATGCAGGAGGCCCGAGAGCACCACGGTCGCGACGAGCAACTGGGAGGGGAAGCGCAGCTTCTTGACCAAGGGGGCATTGTCGGTGATCGCGGTCGAGCCCCGAAGAACCCCCTCATGGACGGCTGTCCAGGGCAGGAGACCGCAAAAGAGGAAGATGGCGAAGCTCGAGGTTCGCTCCCCGGCAAGGGGAATCCGCATCACGGTAGAGAAGACGAAGCCATAGAGCAAGAGCTGCCAGAGGGGCTGGAGCAAGGACCACACGAAGCCCAGCAGGGACCCCGCGTAGCGTGCCTCGAAATCGCGATGGACCAACTCGCGCAGCAAGAACAGTTGTCGGTGCATGACGGGGTGTGCGGCCGATCCGGCGGACCGCCGCACTCTATCGGCTCCCCTCAGGGGCGTCCAGCCAAGGGAGGCCGCCGGGCATGCTTGACTTCCGCCAGGTCGCGTTGTACCGTCTCTCGCTGAGACCCAGCGATATGTTGCACCGGCATTTCTGGTCTCCCTGAGAACGGCGAATGGCCACGGTCTACAAGATGCGCCCGGTCAAGCTGATCGGCCGGAAGATCCGCCAGCTGCGCAAAGCGCGCAATCTGACGCAGACAGAGCTGTCCTCGCGGATCGGAATCCAGCAGTCCGACCTCTCGCGCATGGAGAAGGGGGAGTACCGGGTCAGCCTCGATACCCTCTTCCGGATCCTCTCCGAGTTCGAGATGAGCTTCGGAGAGTTCTTCGACGAGATGGCCCGCGAGTCCCTCTCCGACCGTGACCTCCGCCTCCTCCACGAGCTCCAGAATCTGGACGAGGGAGCACGCTCCGAGGTGGAGAACTTGATCGCTCAGCGCATCGAGTCTGCATCCACGCCCCGTGGTGCCACTCGGGACCTCGGCTGGCCCTCCCGCAATCCGGAGCAGGCTTGAAGCCGCGCTGGAGCTCGGAACTGGCAATGAATCCTGCCACGGATCGCCCCCTCGACCCCTTCGAGATCCTCCAGACCGAAGGTCAGGCTGCGTTCGAGCTCGGCCACCTGGACGAGTCCGCTCGTCTTCTCTCGGAGGCTCTCTGCTGGGCGGAGGACCAGGGCGATCAGCGCCGCACCGACCTCGCTTTCTGCAACCTGAGCAGCGTCGACCTCAGCCGCGATCCGTCCGCGGCGATCGGCGCGGAGACCATGAACCGGTTGCGCGAGATCCTCATGCGTAACGAGGATGCGGTGAATTGCCGGCTCGCTGCCTACAACCTCGCCCGTGCCTACGAGTTCCGGAAGGAAGCCCGGAAGGGCCTGTTCTACGCCCGCATCGCTCTCGATCGCTCCCAGCAGCTCGGTCGCGAGGACTGGGTCGCTTCCAGTCACAACCAGATCGGCAACTTCCTCATGGCTCAGAGCTTCTTCGAGCAGGCCGCGTCCGAGTACGACCGCGCCCTGGCCTCGCACCCCCAAGCACCCGACCGCCAGGCCATGATCTTGATCAACGTCGGATACTCGCGGCTGGTTCGCGGTGACCTGGCCGGCGGCGTCCGCCTGCTCTACTCCAGCCTGCGCGAGCTACGACGGCTGGGCGTGCGCCGGGGGCAGATGTTCGCCCACGTCGACCTTTGCTTCGCCCATCTCGAGCTGGAGCGTTTCGCCGACGCCGTCCGCCACGGCAAGAAGGGTCTGGCTCTCGCCGAGGAGATCGGTGAGGAAGACGCGATCAAGAACGCGCTCTACCTGCTCGGTGAGGCCCAGCAACTGTCTGGGGACGAGCCGTCGGCCCGGGATCTCTTCGGCCGCCTCGAACGTGACTTCTACCCTGACAAGACCGGTATCTCCGAGTTCTTGTTGGCGATCGACGTTCGCAAGATGATCAATTTGAGGGCCTGACATGCGCCGCTCGTCGCTCGTCGCCATCTTCCTCGCTGCAATGGGTCTCGCGTCCGCTGCGTACGCGGACCAGCGACAGGTCGCCCTGGGTGCTGACGGCGAGCTGTTCCGGATCGAGGCAGGGCCTCTCCGCCAGCTCTTCCCCGGCACCGCCGACGACGATCGCATCGCCCTCGCGCTGACCATCTCTCGCCCGGGCCAACCGGTCCAACGCCTGCTGGTCCCTGACACCGAAGGAGAGGAGGCCGAGAGCACCCCGGCCCTGTTTTACGAAGAGAGCTCGGAGGCTCTCTACCTGATCTGGGAGAGCCGCACCAACTTCATCCACTCCCAGGTCCGCCTGATCTCCTACACGGCAGGCTACTGGTCCCGTGCCATCGACCTCGCCGGGACCTTCTTCAGCTTTAAGACCTCACCTAGCCTGGCCGTCACCCGCGACACCTTCTCGACGCTCGACGACAGCGGCAATCCCTCGCAGCACCGGCGGACCATCTACCACGCCCTTTGGTGGGAGGAGTCGGGCAGCGGCGAGCGGGTGATCTACTCTCCCGTCGTCCTCGTCGACGGCGTTTACATCGGTTGGAATCCCCTCTTGGTGCTCAACGACCTTGGTCTCGGCGAAGCCGGGGGCTCCTTGCCCGCTACCGTCGAGCTCTCACGGGCGCCGACCGTCCAGCCAGGGAAGGACGGCTCGAGCGTCGTGGTTGCCATGATCGACGGAGGGACCAACCAACTGGTCGAGCTCGACATCAGCGCGATCGCCGGCGAGCTTGCCGCCGTCAGCCATGCGGTGGCCCAGGATCTAAGCAACCAGGCTCAAGACGGTGGGCCGGTCAGCACGGCCTCGCTCGGCGAACGCGTGCGGGTCCAGTTGGTCGACTTCGGCCTGCGCTTCCGCATGCACCCGGGCCTGCTCGCTGTCCTGGGTGGTGTGGCACAGACCGAGCTGAACGACCCCGCCAACGTAGGTCTTACCACCTTGGAGCTCGCGGAGAAGGTCCGCGTGCAGCTGGTCGATTTCGGCTGGAAGATGGACTTCCAGGGGCTCGGGCAAGCGCGAGACCTGCTGGGTTCCTGGCTCTTCGAGTTCCCCTGCACGAACCCGGCTTCGGTGGCCAAGGACGGCCCCGCCTCGCCGTTGCATTCGGTCAGCGTGCGGCTCGCTTCGGCGCATCCGACGCCCACTAGTGAGCCAGCTCCAACGACCGTGCACCCATCCCGTAGTGGCGCCGCAGCGATCGTGGCCTGGCAGGTGGGTGGCGAGTTGCGCTACCGCGAGTCGATCGCGGACGGTTGGAGCGAGGTGCGCACACTGCTTCTCGACGCCGAGCTCGATCTCTCCGCAGCGCACGCCATCCTCGAGCAGCGGGTGCGCGACCGCTAGACGTCTACGAAGGTCAGCGGCAGCGCTGTCGGCCGAGCAGGAACGATCTGCCCTCCTGCCGCCCGGAGTGCGCGTTCCACCTCCCCACGGTTGTCGGGCGCAGTGAGCACGGCGACACAGCCACCACCACCTGCCCCGCACGCCTTGCCGCCCCAGGCGCCTGCCTGAGTCGCCGTCTCGAGCAGCCTCTCGATGCCCGCCGTCGAGATCGCCTCCGACAATTGTCGCCTCGAGCGCCACTCCTCGGCCATCAGGGCTCCGACGCGAGGCCAGTGCCCTCTCACCAGCGCCTCCTCCATCTCGCTCGCGACCTCGGCGATGGCCGCGAAGAGTCGGCTGATCTCGGAGTCGCCATCCAGGCGACGGCGCACGATGGTCCAGTTTGCACCGGCGGAAAAGTGGCTCTGACCTGTAAAGGCCAGGACCAACCGTTGGCCCAATGCTTCGAGGTCGACCGGGAGGCGGCGCACCTGTTCACCGCCGGGAGCCGGCTCGAGCACCAGCGCCCCGCCGAGGAGGGCCGGGTAGTGATCCTGGCACCCGGTGGGCAGGCTCATCAGGCGTGCCTCTAGATCACGTGCGAGGGTCACAATCTTGCTGGCATCGGAATCGGGCTCGCCACGAAGCCGGCGGATCGCGCTGATCAGCGTCACCGCCAGGGCCGAGCTCGCGCCGAGCCCTCCTCCCCGCGGCGAGGCGGAGGAGAGCCGGATCTCCGCCGGTCCGAGTCCAAGCGCCTCCAGGATCAGGCCGACCAGCGCGGTCCCGGGATTCTGGATGAGCCCTGCAGTACCTTCAGCCTCCCAGGACCCGTCGTCCTGGACCACACGGAAGCCCCGTTGCCGAGGCACGATCGCTACCTCGACGGGCAGGTCGATCGCCGTATTGACGGTGCGGGCACCGCTGTGGAGGAGCCCGAGGGGCCAGATGTCCAGGGTGCCGCCAGCGAAGTCGACGCGGCACCAGCCGCGAGCCCTCACCACCGGGGTCGCCTCCACGATCGACATGCACAGAGAATCAGCGGCGGACGGTCTGAGCTGAGCTCGCCGCGGGCGGACGCGGTGTCGACACGAGGCGGGTCTGGGCTTCGCCGGGGAGGCTTGGCGTACCCGAGGACAGGCTGGTCCGAAGATGATCGCGGTACCCCTGGAAGCTCGCCAGCTGCACACCGGAGAGAGGTTTGGCAGGGACGGTGTTCAGGGATTGGGGATCGAGCCAGCGGCCGTTCAGGTTCACTCGGTAGTCGAGGTGAGGCCCGGTCGAGAGACCCGTGGAGCCGACGTATCCGACGACTTCCCCCTGCTGTACTCCTCGGCCTGGCCGGATCCCCTCCGCAAAACGCGACAGGTGAAGATAGCAGGTCAGGTAGCCGCCTGAGTGCCGGATCTTGATCGTCTTGCCGCCGCCGCCTTCCCAGCCGGAGAAGGTCACCGTACCGTTGGCTGTGGCGTGGACCGGAGTGCCCACGGGTGCGCCGTAGTCGACGCCCCAGTGGGGCCGGTGGGTCTTGAGCACGGGATGAAAACGGCGATGAGAGAACGGCGAGGTGATGCGACTGAAGCGCAGCGGCGCCTTCAGGAACATCTTCTTGAGAGGTCGCCCCTCTCCATCGTAGTAGGAGTCGTTGAACCGATATGCCTCGATCACCCGGCCGCGGTTCCAGTAGCGGACCGCCACGACCTCGCCTTGCTGGTGGTACTCGCCGTCCATCAGGACCTCCTCGAAGAAGATCTCGAAGCGATCACCGATACGCAGGTCGCGAGTAAAATCGAGGTCCCACTGCAGAACATCGGCCATCTGGTAGGCAAGAGCGGCTTCGGCGCCGGTCTGCTCGACGGCCTCCTCGAGCGAAGACTTGAGGGCGCCCTGAACGACCCGCGTGAGCACGCTCCGCTCGGCCGGGTCGAAGGTGGCCTGCCAGCGGCCCTCCTTACGGGCCAGGTCTATTCGCCCCTTGCCAGACAAATGCAGCTCGAACACTGCGAGAGCCATTCGGTCGTCGAAGGTCGCCGTGTAGACGTCGCCTGGCTTGAGACGCCGAGGATCCACGTACAGCCGAAGCGCCGAGACCGCCTCGGGAACCTCCTCGCTCAGGACACCCAGGGAAGTCAATGCCTCGCCGAGGGTCTCACCGGAGTGGAAGGTGCGGCGCAGTGGCGGCTTGCGGGGAAGGACGGGACTTGACGGTAGGGTCGAGACCGCGATCGTGGCAGCGGGCGCCAGGCTGGTTGTGCTCGAAGACGGTGTCGACCCCGACGGCCAGAGGCTCCAGATCAGACCCACTGCTCCCAGACTCATCCCGACCGGCAAGCCCAGGCGCAGGAAGCGCTGACGCAGGCTTGGACGGTGAGAGAAGGGATTCTCCATGCGATCGCTCTAGATTGGAGGCCAGCTGAGTTCGCCGGAACGGACGGATGGTAACACAGGCCTCCTGAACCGAGAACCCTCGGAGGAGACCCGCTCCAGCACGGGTCGGCGACGGTCAGCGACTGAGGAGGGAGGCGAGGAGCGAGTCGGGATCGTCTGGCAACTTCCCTGCGTGAACGGCACGACCGTCGTCGAGCACGACCAGACCCGGGAGCCAGGTGATGCCGTGCTTCTTGGCGAAGGAGCTGTCGCGGTCGATCGCCACGCGAGCCGTGAGGTTCTGACCCGCCAGAAACCGCTCCACGTCGGCTGGCTCCTCCTGGAAGTCGACGGCTATTACCTTCGCCTGCCCAGACCACCGTCGGGCGATGGCGTTGATCCGGGGAACGATGTCGCGACAGCGAGGCGACCAGGAAGCCCACACGACGAGGATCACCTTACCTCGCGCAAGCTCGGCAGCTGCGACCGGCTCGCCTGAGAGGCTCCGCAGGTCGCCCCAGTCCGCAGCGGGCGCCGAGACCGCCACCGCAACCGCCAACAAGAGCGACAGAGAGGCGGCGGCGAGGCGCCGAGCGCGCCAGCTTGGCATCGAAGAGTGGACCATCGGAGGCCGGTTCCTCACCCCTGGCGGTGAGGGAGGCTGGTCAGGATGCGCACCCGCAAGCTGGTGGGGGCGACGTGGCGGTTGCAGCGTTGACGCAGAGTGAGGAGGACCTTGCGGGCGAGGAGTACGTGCTGAGCACAGGCGGGGCAGCGGGTGAGGTGAACCTCGAAGGACTCCTTCTCCTCCTCCGCGAGCTCGTTGTCGAAGAAAAGGTAGAAGACCTGTGAAACGCGCTTACAGTCCATGAGCGAACCTCGCCACAGGGTCCCTTTAGAGCCGCTTGTTACTTCCCGACACTCTAACCCTGGGCAGGTTCGGAAAATTCCGTATCGCTCGCCGGTGTCGCGGCCTTGCTCTCTTCCACCACCCGGCTGCGCATCTTGGTGGGCTGATCCCCCGAACGCAGGTAGCCGTATTCCCGCGCGTACCTGAGCATCGCCGCCTCGAGCAGACGCCGGCCCCGGTACAGCCGGCTCATCACGGTGCCGACCGGCACCTCCAGGATCTCGGCGATCTCCTTGTAAGAGAAGCCCTCGAGATCCGCGAGCAATACGACGATCTGGTAGTCCGGGGGTAGCTCGTCGAGGGCCCGCTGCACGTCCTCGTCCAGAACGCTCTCGAGGAACTCCTCTTCCGGGCTCTTGATCTGTCCCGTCGCGTCCTTGCTGACGACGCTCTCGAAGGACTCCTCGATCTCGGCGAAGTCGCTCTGCGGCGGAGACTGCTGCTGCTTCCGATAATTGTTTATAAACGTGTTCTTCATGATCTTGAAGAGCCACGCCTTGAAGTTGGTCCCGGGCTCGAACTTGTCGTAGTAGCGGTAGGCCTTGAGGTACGTTTCCTGGACTAGGTCCTCTGCGTCCTCGGCATTGCGGGTCATCCTGTAAGCGGTGTTGTACAGAGCGTCCACGAATGGCATCGCGAGGGCCTCGAAGTCCCAGCCCTTCTCATGTTCCACGCTGGCCGCTCTCTGGGCCTCCATAAGGCCTCCCTCCTGAACCGACCTTTCAACCCACTCGTGATACGCACAGAGTGTGCCATCAGTTTAGACGCGCGCCGGGCGCCTAACCGGGACAAACGCCGTGGCGAGGAGTGGCTTACTAAGAGGCGCCCTTGCCGGAGAGAACGACGGGTATGGTCTTGAGGAGGATCTTGAAATCGAGCACGGGAGACCAGCTGTCGATGTACTCGAGGTCGAGCTCCATCCAGCGGTCGAAGTCGACTTCGTTGCGACCCGAGATCTGCCACAGACAGGTCAGGCCGGGCTTCATCGAGAGGCGCCGACGCTGCCAGCGCTGGTAGCGCGCGACCTCCTCGGGGATGGGCGGCCGGGGGCCGACCAAGCTCATGTCCCCGCGCAGGACGTTCCACAGCTGAGGCAGCTCGTCGACGCTGAACCGACGCAGAAGACGGCCCAGGGCGGTGACCCGGGGGTCCCGGCGGAGCTTGAAGACCGGGCCGGTCATCTCGTTGAGGTGCAGGAGTTGGTCCCGCTGTGCCTCGGCGTCCTCCACCATCGTGCGGAACTTGAAGAGGGTGAAGAGCCGCCCGTTCAAGCCACAGCGGACCTGGCGGAACAGGACCGGCCCTCCCGACGTCAGCTTGATGGCGACGATCGTCAGCAGCTGGATCGGCAGGGTCAGGAGCAGCAGGAGCACCGAGGCGGCGATGTCCAGGAGGCGCTTGGCGAGGAGTTGGAGCTGGTTGGTCGGACCGGTCGAGATGGTCAGGATGGGGATGCCGTCGAGATCCTCCATCTCCACCTGAGCCTTGGGCTCGCGGAAGAAGTTGAGAGCGAATCGGGTCCTGATCCCCTGCTCGTGGAGGCAGGTAATGAGATCCTCCATGCGCTCCAGCTCGCGACGGCTGACCGCGAAGATGACGTCGTCGACCACGCTGCCTTCGACGATCCGGTGGATATCGGCGATGCCGCCGAGCACCTGGTAGCGCTCGGCGAGGGGCTCCGGAAGGGGCGAGTCCGACTCCACGAAGCCGATCACCCGGAAGCCCCACCAGCGGTGGTTCTCGATCGAGTCGACGACCTCGGCGGCGCCGTGCCCGGTGCCCACGATCAGAACGGTGCGGTAGTTGTAGCCCCGGGCCCTCACGTAGCGAGAGGTCAGCCGGAGAGCGAACTTCTCGGCCACCAGTAGCACCGAGGTCAACACCACGAAGAGCAGGATCCACAGCCGGCTGATCAGGTCGCGCTCGAGCAGCCGCGCGTCCAGTCGAAAGACGTAGATCGCCAGCGCGAACAGCACGGCACCCGTGAGGCAGATCTTGAGGATCGCCACGCACTCATCCCAGAGGGGCACGGTGCGGTGCGACCGGTAGAGCCGGTTACGCAGGAAGAGAAAGCCCCAGAGGCCAAGAGCCAGGGGGAGCAAGGGCAGGTACTTCGCGAGAGGGTAGAGGTAGCTGGGGAAGACCGAGGGAGCCAGCTCGGGGAAAAGCTCGCTCCGCAGGTAGTAGGCACCGACGAAGGCAGCCGCCACAAGACCCAGGTCCAGCAGGAAAACCGTGACGGTGAGGATGCGGGCGCTCTGCTTCAGCATCGCGGCGTTCGCTGCGTCAGGTGCGTTCGCACTCGGTTCAGGAGCCTCACCACTAGAAACGGATCAGGAGGGTGAATCGTCTATGCCATCGTAGCATGCGCACCTGCCAGCCGCCGGAGAAGCTCGGCATACTGCTCGGCGATCCCTTCCCAGTCGTAGAGCCGTGCCGCCCGGCAGGCCGCTGCCGCCCCCCTCTCCCGGGCCTCGCGAGGGTGCTCACGCAGCCAGTCGAGGGCCTTCACCAACGCCTTCGGATCGGGCGCCCGGAAGTATAGCCCCACCTCCCCTGCCACCTCGCGGTTCTCGGGCGTGTCGTGGACCACCACACAGCCGCCGTAGCCCATGGCTTCGACCAGGGCAGGATGAGTGCCCCCCACTTCCGTAGCGTGGATGTAAGCCAGGGCGCCGGCTTGCAGCTCACGATAGCGATCGCCGTAAATGGGCCCAGGAAACACGATGCGGGGGTCAGCACCTTCCTGGAAGGAGCGGATGTAGCGATCGGCGTAAGGAGCGCCGCCGACCATCACCAGGGGGAGATCTCCTCCCACCCGCCGGTAGGCCTCGGCCACGAAGTGGGGGTTGTTCTCGGGCTCGAATCGGCTCACGTAGAGGAAATAGCGCCGGGGCTCGAGTCGGAGCCGGGGTAGCAGGTCCGGCTGGACCGGCGGGCGCGGCGTGACCCCGTAGGTGATCACCGTCGAGGCCGCCCCGTAGCGCTCCAGGTAGTGGGCACGGATGACCTCGGCGTCGGTGACCAGCTCGTCGGGCAGCACCACGGCGAGCCGCTCGGACAGGGCATAGACCGACCGCCCCAGCCAGCCCCACTTGGCACGCCGCTTCTCGATGCCGTCGACGTGGAGGGCCACCGGCACTCCGGCCGCGGAGAGGAGAGGGAGGAAGAGGGCATTGGCGGAGTTGACCACCAGGGCCGCGTCGAGACCCCGCTTCGCCGCGTCCAGACAGGAGAGAAACGTGTGAACCGGGGTGTCGAGGTACTTGGTGGCCAGGGTCGGCAGCACCACCAGCTCCATCCCCCGATGCGTGGTCAGGCGCCGGTCCGTGTACCGGGAGCGGCAGTAGACCGTCACCCGGAATCCCCGCTCCACCAGCCGCCAGCCCAGCTCCTCGACCAGGGTCTCGTAGCCACCGTAGGCGGCCGGGACGCCGCGGCTGCCCATCAAGGCGACGTGGAGGGGTCTCTTGGCAGTCATCGAGGTAGGCCGGTCCCGAAGAACCAGCGCTCCACGGCCCGGCCAGGGGCTGTGCGGCGACGACGGATCCGCCGGCTTCGCTCGAGGATCTCACGGCGGTGGGAGAGCAGCCAGCCGTATGCCGCGAGCGACGAGCGCTCGAAGGCGAGCACGTACAGCAAGGCGCCCAGGTCCCGGACCAGCGTGGCCGGGAGAGTGAGCAGGAAGTTCGCCAACGACTGATGGTAGAGGCGGAGGAGATAGCGGTTCTTGAGCGAGTGGTAGTTGACCGCCGCGGGAAGGGCCCGGCGGCGCTCAGGGAGACTGAGACGGCGGTGCTCCGCCTCGGCCTCGGGCACGTAGAGCACCTCCCACCCCCGCTCGGCGAGGCGGAAGGCCAGCTCCGCGTCCTCGCGGAACGAGTGGAAGAAGGGATCGAGGACCAGCCCCGGCTCGATCGCCACGTCCTCGGCGGCGCGGCGCGAGAGCAGCAAGGCCGCGCCAGTGCCACCGAAGACCCGTTCCGCCCGCCGGTACTGGCCTCGGTCGGGTTCTCCCGAACCGCGGTCCAGATGCCGCCAAGTCCAGGTCAGCCGCATGCCGCAGGCGTCAAGCCTGATCTCGCCGCGCTCGCCAGCCGGCCGAACCAGCCTGCCGGTGGCCGCCCCGGCCCGGGGGTGAGCCTCCACCGCGGCGATCAGCCTGTCCGCGAAGCCCGGGGCCGGCCGGGCATCGGGGTTGAGCAGCAGCAGGTAAGGCGCGGTGCTCTCGGTGATGGCCCGGTTCATGCCGCCGGCGAAACCGAGGTTCTCCTCGAGCCCGATCACCCGGGCCGGAAGGCCGAGGGTTACGCACGCTCTGCGGGCCTCGGCGGCGCTGCCGTCGCGGCTGGCGCAGTCCACCACCACCACCTCGGCCGGGCGGAGAGCAGCGACGGCAGCCCCCCAACCTGCCAGCTCCGACGCCGAGTCGTAGGTGACGGTCAGCACCGCCAGATCACGGCCGCGCTCAGACAAGGTCTCTCCTCGCCGGCGCCCAACGCTCCGCCCAGCTCCGCGGCCATCGCCAGCCGGAGAGAGCTCCGGCCAAAGCGGCCGTGAGGCCAGAGAGGGCCTCCCGGCGCGACCTCGCCCGCCGGGGACGTAGGACCGGCGAGACCACGAGCCGGACGAGGAGCCCGAGGGCCCGGACCGCTCGGAACAGCCCAGCCCAGGCCCCACCGTGATGCCGGCGCAGGTAGCGCCGGGCGTTCCGGTCACAAATCCACAAGAAAGGCCCATACCCGAGACGCGGCACCGAGGCACCCTGGCCATGGCGGAACACGGCCTCCGGCCAGTAGAGCAGAGGTCGGCCCAAGGGCCGGAGACGCCGCCCGAGGTCCACGTCCTCGAACCAGGCTGGGTAGAAGCCCTCGTCGAGCCCATCGATGGCGGCGAGGACCTCTCTCCGGATCGCGAGCGCAGCCGCGGCCGGCTGCTCGACGGCAGCACCAGCGAGCGGCTCCTGATCGGGGCCGCGGGCGATCTCGCCCAGCAACGCTTCCCGGCACAGCTCACCCGCCGTGGGCAGGCGCCGTAGCTGCCAGCGGAACTGGGGCTGGCCGTCCTCCCCCACTAGCCGGGGCACCAGGCCGGCGGCCTCGGGGTGCCACGCCAGCCCTTCCCGGAGTCGCTCCAGCGCGCCCGCCTCCGGCCGCGCGTCCGGATTGAGCAGCAGCACCACCGGAGCCGTTGCGACCTCCACACCGCGATTCACTCCCCCCGCGAAGCCCAGATTCCGACCCGGCGAGACCAGCCGATAAGGCCCCGACGGCAGCGGCGACGTGGAGCCGTTGTCAACGACGATCAGCTCGAACCGGGAGTCGTCGGGCCAGGCAGCCACCAGACGCGCGAGCTCGGCCTCGTTCGACCAGTGCACCACCAAGCCGGAGATCTCGGGGCCTTCGGCCATCGTCTAGCTCCCCGGCATGGCTAGTCGCGGGGGACCGCCGTGGACGAAGGCCGGCAGGAGGCGCAGGGCCCGCAGCCAGCCGAGGGGGATGCCGGCGACAGCCGCCCATTCTCCCCGAAGGAGGGCTCGGGCGAGGTGACCGAGATCGGTCACCGCCAGCCCCGGCAGGCGCCCCCAGAATCGCCGCCCCAGGCAGCGCGCCACGACCAAGTGGCGGTTGCCGAAGAGCCAGCGGTAGCGGACCACGGGCATCCTGCTACCGGTTGCCGTGCCGGCGTGGCTGGCACGCGCCGCCGGTACGGCAAGAGCAGTCCGGCCTCCGGCACGCAGGCGACAGGCCAGCTCGACGTCTTCGTAGTAGGAGCCCAGCCGGGGCTCGAAAGGGCCTCCGGGGGCGATCGCTTCCAGTGCCGATCGGCGGTAGAGGGCCGCGGTGGCGGAAACCCCAAAGACCTCGAACGGCCGCAGGCCCGGCGCCGGCGGCGCCTGCCCGGACCCGAGCTGCACGGCCTCGAGCCTGCCGTTCCAGTCGAGGCCCCAGCCGTCGACCGCCGCCGGGTTCTCCATCCGGACGTTCACACCCTGCGCCGCTGCCGCGCCCGGGTCGGCGGCGAGGGCCGTCACGAGGGCCGCCAGCCAACCCGACTCGACCACCGCGTCGTCGTTGACCGTGCCGAGGAGGTCGCCCCGCGTGGCCGCGAAGCCGGCGTTGTTGGCGACGGCGAAGCTCGGTCGGCCGGGAAGCAGAAGAACCCGGTCGGCGAGGTCGGTGGGCAGCTCTCCAGCCGCCGCCTCGGGAGCCACCAACAGGATCTCGAGCTTCGGCCCCTCTTGGCGACGCAGGGCTTCGAGACAGGGAATCAGCCAGGGCGACAGGCCGAGGGTCGGCACCACCACCGACACCCTCACCGCCAGGACGTCTCCACGAAGTCGAGCACGGCGCCGTTGGGCAGCGAGGCGGCACCGGAGGCCGGAAAGACCAGGCGCAGCCGGGCCCCGGCCGGCCACTCGTGCTCACCGAGGTCGAGACGCTGGTAGCCCTCGCGGTCGGCCAGCTCGAAGTCGGTCAGGTGCCGCTCCCCGGCCCAGACCTCGAGGATCACCGGGCCGGAGTGGTGGCGCACCAGCTGGACCTCGACGGCGAGGGCGGCGCGCCCCCCTCCCGCCGCCACCGGCGCCGTCAGCTCCTCGCCCTCCCGCAGCACCCAGCTGCCACGAAAACGGGTGCGATCGATCACCCAGGGGTCGGGATGGAGGTGACCGCCGGTCTTGACCACCGCGGGATCCTCGAGCTCGATGCGCTGGGTGGGCAGCTCGAGCGCAGCCAGGGGCACCAACAGGCTCAGGCCCAGGAGAGCCGCCCCACCCCACACGACCGGCGGCCCCAAGCGCCGCCGCGGGAAGCGCCAGAGGAGCGGCAGCAGCACCACGGTCACCAGGGGCCAGGCCCAGGTCGCGGGTCGGAACCGCACCGAGCTCGGGAAGAGCCGGGCGACATCGGTGGACAGCCAACGGGAGAAGTGGTCCAGCAGATAGGTCCTACCATCCGCGAAGTTGTACGTCCAGCCGGGCGCCACCACCCACAGCGCGGTCAACACCAGGGTGAGCAGCCCCAGCCCTGCGGCGAGAGTGCGGGCCCCGAAGCGCCGCCTCTCCGCGAGGGCCGGCACCAGAGCGATCGCCAACAGAGGCAGGGACACCAGGGCGTAGCGGAAGGGTGGGGACCAGCCGCCGTACCACTCGGAGCGGGGCACCACGATCGCCAGGTAGGGACCGACGAAGACGCCGAGGTCGAGGAGCAGGCCGCGATGCCGGGCGAACAGAGTCGGGATCGCCGGCAAGAGCACCATCCAGATGGGAGCGCAGGCGAAGAGCCCGAAGGCCGCGTCGTAGAAGAGGCCGCTGCCGCCCAGGAGGTACTGGCGCAGGGTGTAGTGGTGGAGCTCCACCTCCTGCCAGGAGTGGATCTTGAGCGGGTTGCCGAAGATCAGGCGGTTGTGCAGCAGGATGCCCCCGGCGAGCACCCCGAGCGCCCCCCCGAGCGCGAGCAGGGGCCGCCACGGCCTGCCCGCATGCCACCAGGCGAGGGCCACCAGCGGTGCGGCGAGGAGCATGAAGCGGATCTTGAGGAGGGGCAGAAGCGCGACCGCCAGGGCAATAACCCACCACAGCCGGGCCCGCTCCGTGCGCCACGGCGAGGCGCTCTCGCCGCTCGCCCCGGGCAGCCGGTTGATGGCATCGAGAGCGACCAACGCCAGCAGGGCCGCCGGCACCTCCACCCAGATCTGGTAGCTGTAGAGCAGCAGCGGAGGGCCCAACGCCAGGAGGCCATAGGCGATCAGAGCTTCCCCAGGGCGATCTGGCACATAGCGGGCTGCCAGTCGCAGGGTGAGCCAGGCCACCGCCGCGGTCAGCAAGGCCATGACCGCCAGGGCTCCGAGCTTGCCGCCCACGGCGTAGGCCGGAGCCAGCATCAGGGGCAGGAGGGCGTTGTGCCGGGAGTAGCGCTCGCCGTGCTTGCCTTCGGGATCGCCCGGCTGGGGCTCCATCCGCCGGTCGAGGAAACCCCGCCAGTCGCCGTCTCGGTAGTTGTTCGAGAGCTCGGCATCGAGGTCGTGGACCAGGCTGTGGGTGATCAACAGATACCAGGGCTCGTCGCCGTTCGGAGGCCGGTGCTCGGTCGACCAGGGCAGCAACGCCAGATAGGAGAGGAAGGGCAACAGGAGGAAGAGCGAGCTCGGGCGATCCGGCAGGCTCGCGCCCAGCAGGGGCCGCCAGGCCACCAGTCGGCGGGCACCATAAGCGAGGAGCAGCAGCACGAAGCCGGCGGCGATCGGCGCCTCGGCTCGGTCGAAGGGCAAACAGCCCCGCCCCAGGGCGGCCACGATCAGGCCGACGAGGGCTGCTCGCTCGAAGGCCCTGGGCAATGGCTCCACCCGCCGGGCCCCCGCCCTCTCAGCCCACCGCGACAGCTCGGCGAAGGCCACGACGAGGAGAGGCAGGAGAGTGAAGGTCGAGGCGAAGGGGTCCTCAGCCGGCAAGGGATCCCACCTCGCCACGCCCCAGCTGGCGAGCCCCCCGAGCATCAGGCGCGACACGGTCGCGATGGCGCTCACGGGCGCAGCTCCACTCGATAGAAAACCACGGCCGTGGCCGGCGGCAGATCCGCCTGCCGCACCACCTCGAGCCGGGCCAGGGGCGAGACCGCCGGCAGCCGCCAGCGCAGCCGGTAGATCTCCGCGAATACCTCCCCACTAGCATCGAGTCGGGCGCGAAAGGGAGGTGGAGCCCGGAAGCCTGGCCGTACGGCCACGTCTGGACGCCGTGCGGCCCACTCGGCAGTGTCCTCCCCGGCGCGCAGCTGCCGAGTCCAGCGCTGCCCGTCGAGCGTCTCGACCGAAACCGACGCCACCGGCGTGCCGGCCGGCAATTCCGCCGCGTGGACCAGGTGGGTGTCGACCACCACCTCCGAGGCCACACGGCCGTCGAGCTCGGCGCTCTCGCGGGGACGGTTCGGGTCGAGCAGCGCAATGTCGTGGGCGAGGAGGGCGAAGGGCGACGGCGGCAAGGTCGCGACCAGCGCCATCCCGACGAGGCCCGCAACGGCTGGCGCTGCCGCTGGCAGGGCCCGGGCGCCGGCCCACCTGAGCACCCCGACCAGCAGTGTGGCCGCCAGCAGCACCGCCAGCGCGGATCGCCAGCCGGACGGTGATCCGGCAAGGCCGATGAGGTCGGCCAGCGGCGCCTCACGCAGCCACGGGTAGGCGGCGAGCAGGGCCGTGCCGGTGGCGGTGAGGCCGAGCCAGCTTCCAGCCACGGCTCCCCGCGCGCCGTCCCGCGGGAGGGCCAGACCGGCCAGGGCCAGAGGCGCCGCCAGGGACGCCGAGCCGGGGACCGCCCGGGCCGCCACCACGGTCAGCAAGAGGGCGAGCCCCGCCCGTAGCCACTGGCCCCGAGGGGGAAAGACGAGCCAGGGGGCGAGCAGCGGAAGCCAGGCCGCGGTTGCGAACGCCTCCCCCCAGCCGGTCAGGGGTGCGACCAGCGCGAGCAACAGGCCCGCTCCCGCTGCCACGCCCGAGGCGAAGACGCTGCCTGGGGACAAACCCGCCAGAACGGCCAGACCCGCTGCCCGCGTCTCGCCGCCGAGAGGGGCCAGCGCCACGGCCAGCGCGCCGAGGCGACGACGGCGTGGCGCCTCGCGATCGAGGGCCTCACCGAGCGCGGCCAGGGCGACCAGGGTGAGAGCGGCCGTGAGGCTCCAGCCGGAGGCGGGCAGCGCCGGCAGCATGGCCGCCGCGAGGGCTGGTGCCGTGCCATGACGCCGGGCCAGCAAGGCCGCCGAGAGGCCGACGGCGAGGGGCAGAGCCGTCAGCAGCCCCAAGGCGGAGAGCGACTCCGTCGCCTCGACCAGCCGGTCGCTCCGGAAGAGGAGCTGGGCGCCGCAGGTGAAGGGGAGGAAGAAGCCGACCAGGTCGGCCGGCCGCGGGGTCCCATCGCCAAGCCGGCGGAGTGCCACGACCACGGCCGCTGCGAACCCGAGACCGAGCACAGCCGCCACCACCGCAGCCCGGACCGGACCATCGAGAGGCAGCACCCACAGCAGGGTCACGGTGAGCGGCGCCGCCCCGGCCGCCACCCCGGGAGCGAGCAGGGCAGCGAGGCCGAGGATCCAGGCTGAAAGCAGACCGAGGAAGTGGGTCTCGACGGCGATCTCGGGGGCCTGAAAGCCTGCCCACACCTGGCCGGCGGCCAGAACCGCACCGCCGAGGGCGATCGCCGCCACAACACGCTCACACCGCATCGCGGGCGATGATACTTCGCTCTACTATCTGGCCGTCCGGAGCCCCCCGTGAACGCGGCCCTGCCCGTCCTCATCGCCCTCTCGCTCGTCGGTCTCCTCTTCCGGCGGCATGAAGTGGCGCGTGCCTGGACGGTGATCGGTCTCGCCGCCACCGCCCTGCTGCTGCCTGCGCTCTTGATCCCGGACGGCGTTCCCAGCCCCTCGGGTACCCTGGGGCGACTTCCCCCCTGGCAGGGCGTGGTCGAGCCGGGCGGCGTCGGGGACCTGCTCGACGTCACCTTCAAGATCGAGCCCTGGCTGCTGTTCGTGCGCGAGGAGCTGCGCGCCGGCCGCCTGCCCTTCTGGAACCCGCACCAATTCGCCGGCCACCCCCTGTGGGCGAACGGCCAGGCCGGCCCCCTCTTTCCCTTCCACCTCTTGTTCACCCTGTTGCCGTTGCCCTTCGGCTGGATCCTCCTGCCGTGGCTGCGCCTGGCGACCGCCGGGATGGGCGCCTACCTCCTCGCCCGCGAGGTGCACGCGAGCCACCAGGCGGGGCTCCTCGCGGGCCTGCTCTTCACCCTGACCGGCCGGCTGGTCGCCTTTCTGCTCTTCCCGGTGGCGAACGCCCTGGCCCTGGTGCCGTGGGCGTTTCTGTTCGTCGAGCGCCTTGCACGGGGACGCAGAGGGGTCAGGGGCCTCGCCGCAATCGGCGCGCTCCAGCTCCTGGCCGGCCACCCGGAGACGGCCGTGTACACGGCCCTCGCCTCGGCGGTGTATCTCGGCGTCCGTCGGGCCGAGCCCCTCATGGCGACCTGGCTGCGCTGGGGCGCCGGCTGGGGTCTGGGAGCCCTCCTGGCCGCCGTGGAAGGGGTCCCGGTGGCTCTCCACCTGACCCAGACCAGCCGCTTTCGGGATCTCGTTCCCGGGGAACCCCTGAGCTTGCCCGAGACCGGCGCCCTGCTCCTGCGCTTCCTGCTCCCCGAGGCCTGGGGCCACGTCCGGGACGGCAGCCACTTCGGCCCCCTCCCCTTCGTCGCCACCACGGTCTACGCCGGCGCCCTGACCCTGCCGCTGGCCGCCGCAGGCCTCGCCGCCTGGCGGAAGGACCGGCCAGTGCAGGCCTTCACGGTCACCGGGCTCTTCGGTCTGGCCGCCGCCTTCGGCCTGCCCGGGCTCCACCAGGCCCTGGGGGCCCTGCCCCTGGTGGGCAAGGGGCTCCACCACTACCTGCTGCTCGGCACCGTGCTGGCCCTGGCCCTGCTGGCGGCGATCGGCTTCGACCGCTGGCGCGCCGGCCTAGGGCGGGGCCTCCTCGCCGGCAGCGCCTTCGTCGGGCTGGGGCTGGCCATGGGCTGGTGGGCTCTCGGGGGAGAGTGGTCCCTCCGTGGCCTGGTCGGCCGCCAGCTCGGCTGGACGGTGCTGCTCGGCGCGGCGGCGATCGGGCTCTCGGCGTCTCTCCGGCTCGAGGAGAGGCGAAGGGCGAAGCTGGCGACCCTGGTGCTGATCGTCGCCACCGTCGATCTGCTCTTCGCCCACGGCCGCTCGGTGCCCGCCCTCTCGGCGGCCCAGCTGCACCCCCAAACTCGCGCCCTCACCTTCCTCCTGGGCCAGCCTGGGCGGGTGGTCGGGGTCGACCAGGCTCTCCGCCCCAACACCGCCACCGTCCACGGGCTTTTCGATCTGCGCGGGGACGACAGCACCAAGCTCGGCCACTTCGAGAGGTTCTGGGCTCGGGAGCTGGGAGAGGGCCACGCCACGGACTTCCGACCGCTCACCCGCTGGCAGAGCCCCTGGCTCGACGAGCTGGGGGTGCGCTGGGTGCTGGCTCCGCCGGGGGCGGCGGCCCGGGATGCCTCCTGGACCGTCGCCCGTCGCGGGACGGACGCACTGATCTTCGAGCGACCCACGGCCCTGCCCCTCGTCCGCCTCGATCCGCCAGAGGCGGGCGGGCTCGAGGTGGTGCGCTCCACTTCGGGGTATTGGGAGATCGACCTCGATCTCCGGCAACCGGCACGGCTCGTCGTGGCCGAGACCTGGGATCGCGGCTGGCAGGCCCGGGTGGGCGCCGTCGCCGCCCCGCTGGTGGCCCACCGAGATCTCCTCCTGGGAGTCGACCTCGAGGCGGGCAGGCAGCACGTTCGCCTGACCTACCGGCCGTACGGCTTCACGGTTGGGCTGGCCCTGTCCCTCGTGGGTTTGAGCGTGCTGCTGTCCGTCGCGGGCCGGGCCGGATAGACTTCCTGGCATGCTCTCCCGCGACCTGCTGCGCTCCGCCCCCGACGTCGTCCGCACCGCGCTCGCCCAGCGGGGCGCCGACGCCGGCCACCTCGACACCTGGCTCTGCCTCGACGCCGAGCGCCGCTCGCTCCTGGTCGAGGTCGAGGACGCCAAGCGCCGCCGCAACGAGGCCTCGAAGGCGATTGGCGAGGTCAAGCGCACGGGGGGTGACGCCTCGGCCGAAATCGCCGCCGTCGCCAGCCTCAAGGGAACGATCGAGACCGGCGAGGCGCGCCTGGCGGAGATCGACACGGTCCTGGCCGATCTCGAGCTCTCCTTCCCCAACCTGCCCCATGACAGCGTGCCGGTGGGGCCGGACGAGGCCGCCAACCGCTGCGAACGGGTGGTGGGCGAGCCCCGGCGCTTCGCCTTCGAGCCCAAGGCCCACTGGGATTTGGGGCCCGCCCTGGGCATCCTCGACTTCGAGCGCGGCGCCAAGGTCACCGGCGCCCGCTTCACCGTCTCCTGGCGCGAGGCGGCTCGGCTCGAGCGGGGCTTGATCAGCTTCATGCTGGATCTCCACACCCGCGAGCATGGCTACACCGAGGTCCTACCCCCCTTCATCGTCAACGCGGACTCCCTGCGGGGCACCGGCCAGTTGCCCAAGTTCGAGCAGGACCTTTTCCACCTCGAGGGCTTCCCCTACTACCTGGTGCCCACGGCCGAGGTGCCTCTCACCAACCTGCACCGCGACGAGATCCTCGGCGAGGAGACCCTGCCTCGCCGCATGACCGCCTACACCCCCTGCTTCCGCAGCGAGGCGGGGTCCCACGGCCGGGACGTGCGCGGGCTGATCCGCCAGCACCAGTTCAACAAGGTGGAGCTGGTGAGCCTCGCCACCCCCGAGACCAGCCTCGACGAGCTGGAGCGGATGACCTCCTGCGCCGAGCAGGTGCTGATCCGCCTGGGGCTGCCCCACCGGGTGATGTGCCTGTCGACCGGCGACATGGGCTTCTCCGCCACCAAGACCTACGACCTGGAAGTCTGGTTGCCCGGCCAGGACGCCTATCGCGAGATCTCCTCCTGCTCGACCTGCGGTGACTTCCAGGCCCGGCGGGCGAGCCTGCGCTACCGGCCGGCCGACGGCGGCAAGCCCCGCCACCTCCACACCCTGAACGGTTCGGGGCTCGCCGTGGGCCGGACGTTGATCGCGATCCTCGAGAACTACCAGGAGGCCGACGGCTCGGTCACCATCCCGGAAGCCCTCCGGCCCTGGGTGGGCGGCCTCGAGCGCATCGTGCCGCGGGGCTGATCCTGTAATCTAGGGACTCGCTTTCCCCGCGGAGGGGTGGCTGAGCGGTTGAAAGCAGCGGTCTTGAAAACCGCCGACGGTTCACGCCGTCCGTGGGTTCGAATCCCACCCCCTCCGCCAATCCGCTCTCGTCTCGAGGCGGCTCACAGCTCGGCTAGCTCTGGCGCTCCTAGCAGCTTACGAGCCTTGTTCACCAGCTTTCGGTCGAAGGTCGTGAAGCAGCTCCCCTCCGGGCAGGCAGCCAGGTGGAGTGCGTCGGCGAAGTCCATTCCCTGCTCGAACCAGGCCAGGGCAGAGATCAGAGCCGGCCGATCCTCGAACTCGAGCTGCGGGTATCCGAGGAAAGCTCGAAAGACTTGACCGATCCTCTCGCGACTCAGCTCATAGGAGAACCGCAGTACCCACTCGGTTTCGAGCTGAACCGTCGTTGGAACCAGGCAGCGCTGAGTTTCCAAGAGCCGTGCCGCAGCAGCAGCCTGCTCGGGTACGTCGAGGGTCGCAACAACGATTAGGACGTTGGTGTCGAGGACTCTCACCAGCTCTCCCGCACACCTCGCTCGATCGCTTCATCCATCTCCTCGAGAGTCTTGGCCGGACCTTCATAGCGGGCGCAGCCGAGAATGTCGGTGAGAGTTGTCACCGGCACATCCGGAACCTCCCGGAGGACCAGTCGATCCTCCTCGTCAACGAGCATCAGCTCTGTGCCTGGTCCCCAGCCATGCTTGTCTCGAATCTCTTTGGGGATCACGAGCTGGCCTTTGGTGGAGAGCAGCACGGTCATGGAAATCTCCAGTAAGACGCTGGTAAGCCATCCTCCAAGGAACCCCTTCTGCTGTCAAGTCCCAGGCTACCAGGCGTCAGCTCGTGCTCACCATCCCCTTCACCCGCCGCACCACCTCTTCCACCGTGTAGCTGAAGTGCCGTGCCACGTCTGGCTGGGGGGCGGAGGCGCCGTAGCTCTCCTGGCCGAGGACCTCGCCTTCGAGGCCGACCCAGCGGTGCCAGCCGATCGGGGTGGCGGCCTCGATCGCCAATCGCTTGGTGACCGCGGGCGGTAACACGGTGTCGCGATAGGCCGTGTCCTGGGCGGCGAAGAGCTCCCAGCTGGGGAACGAGACCACTCGCACGGCGATGCCCTCCGTGGCGAGCGCCTTCTGCGCTTCGAGGGCGAGGGCGACCTCCGAGCCGGTGGCGAGCAGCAGAGCCGTCGGAGCGCCGCCGGGTGCCTCTTCTAGCACGTAGGCCCCGCGCGGCACACCGCTCGTCGCGGCGGTCACCGTCTGGGCCAGGGTGGGAAGCTTCTGGCGCGTGAGCACCAGGGCGGTCGGGCCGCGGCGGCGCTCCAGGGCGATCCTCCAGGCCGCGGCGGTCTCGTTGCCATCCGCCGGGCGGAGGGTGACGAGATCGGGGATCGAGCGCAGAGAGAGCAGCTGGGACACCGGCTGGTGGGTCGGTCCGTCCTCGCCCAGGAAGATCGAGTCGTGGGTGAAGACGTAGATCACCGGCAGCCCCATCAGTCCGGCGAGGCGGATCGCTGGCCGCATGTAGTCCGAGAAGATCAGGAAGGTGCCGCCATACGGGCGCAGGAGACCGGAGAGGGCCATGCCGTTCAGGGCCGAGCCCATGGCGTGCTCACGGACACCGAAGTGGAAGTTACGGCCGGCTCGGTTCTCGCGCGTGAAGGCAGGCTCCCCGGCCAGGGTGGTGTTGTTCGAGCCGGCGAGGTCCGCGGATCCGCCCAGCAACTCCGGCAGGACCTTGGCCAGGGCGTTCAGCACCTTGCCGGAAGTCTGGCGGGTGGCGAAGCTGCCGTCCTCCGGCTTGAAGGCCGGCAAGGCCCGCTGCCAACCGTCGGGGAGGCTGCCGGCGAGACGGCGCACCAGCTCCGCGCCCTCCGCCGGGTGGGCCTCTTGATAGCGAGCCCTGAGCTCACGCCAGGCCGCGGACTGCCTCGCGCCGGCCTCAGCCGCAGCCCGGAAGGGCGCCCGTGCTCCCTCCGGCACGAGGAAGGTCCCCTCCGCCGGCCAGCCGAGCTTCTCGCGGGTGGCGCGGGCAGCTTCGGCGCCGAGGGGCTCGCCGTGGGCGCCGGCGCTGTCCTGCTTGGGGCTGCCGTAGCCGATCGAGGTGCGCACCACCACCAGGGTCGGCCGGCCGGTCTCCGCCTCGGCGGCCCGGACGGCGGCGGCGAGGGCTTCGAGGTCATTGCCGTCCGCCACCCGCAGCACTTGCCAGCCATAGGCCTCGTAGCGCTTCCCCACGTCCTCGGTGAAGGCCAGCGACGTCGGGCCGTCGATCGAGATCCGGTTGTCGTCCCAGAAGACCTTGAGGCCGCCGAGGCCCTGGTGCCCGGCCAGCGAGCTCGCCTCCGAGGCCACGCCCTCCATCAAGTCGCCGTCGCTGGCGATGACCCAGATCCGGTGAGTGAACAGCTCGAACCCCGGCCGGTTGAAGCGTGCCGCCAGGTGCTCGCGCGCGATCGCCATGCCCACGGCGTTGGCGAGGCCCTGGCCGAGAGGGCCCGTGGTGGTCTCGACGCCCGCGGTGTGGCCGTGCTCGGGGTGGCCGGGAGTCTTCGAGCCCAGCTGGCGGAAGCGGCGCAGCTCGTCGAGGGGGAGGTCGTAGCCGGAAAGGTGGAGCAGGGCGTAGAGCAGGGCCGAGGCGTGGCCGCAGGAGAGCACGAAGCGGTCGCGGTCCGGCCAGGCCGGATCAGCCGGGTCGTGGCGGAGGACGCGGGTGAAGAGCAGCGTGCCGAGAGGGGCCTGGCCGAGGGGGGCGCCGGGGTGACCGCTCTTCGCGGCCTCGACCATGTCGACGGCGAGGAAACGCACCGTGTTGATCGCCAGCTGGTCGATTTGCTCTGCTGTCATCGCCCACCTCCCGAAAGGGTTCTCGAAAGCCGCCGAAGCATAGCCGATGGTCTTACCACGGCGAACCGGTCGGAGGCGCGCTTGAAAGCTGATCGCCGAAAAGCTATCGTTTCGCCCCAATGACGAACCGCCTCGCTTCGACCTGCTCCTCGTCGCTCCTCGCCTCGCAGGCGGGCGCTCTCGTCATGTCGGCCGCCGTCCTCGTCCTTAACCAGACCATGCAGTCCAGGGGCGGGCCAAGCTAGACCCCCAAGATCGCACCCAAGCGAAAAGGCCCGCCCCCCTGAAAAGGAGGCGGGCCTTTTTGTTTTCCGGCTCCCGGCGAGCCAGGAGAAGCAAAGAGGCCATGAGCTACGAATTCAGCTTCCCGGACCTCGCAGAAAGTCCCAGCCGGGTCTGCCCGCACTGCGGCGGCCCCGCACGCGTGCACGCCCGGCTTCAGCGTGCCATCTACGACTGGGAAATCACTTTCGTCGACTGCCTGCGCCTCTCCTGCTGTGGCCGCACCTTCACCGCTGCTCCTCTCGGCCTCACCCCCCGCGCCCGCTACTCGGATCGCGTCGTCGCCCTCGCCCGAGCCCTCGTCGCGAGCGGTGTCTCGCTGCGCTCGACGGCCCGCCTGCTCACCGACGCGCGGGTGCCGGTGGCCTTCGAGAGCCTGCGCGCCTGGTGTCACGACATCGCTCCGGCGAAGCTCGCTGGCCGGGCCGCGGTGGACGGCGAGGGAGACGTCCTCATCCGCCTGCGCGAGGATTGCGCCGTGGCCGTCCAGAGCCGCGAGCCCGAGCGGATCGTGGCCGTCCTGGCCGCGGAGAGCCGGCGGCTGGAGGGAGGCATGGCGGCAGCGAACTGAGAGACCCGTTTCGAGCAAGGGGAAAAATAGGGCGTAACAGTGCTATCATCCCCAGCGGACAGAACGACGGTTCACACTCATGAACGACAAGAAGGTAGTCATCGGCGAGACCACTCCTCGGCTGAGCCCCAAGCTCGAGGCTGTCCTTGTTCGCTTGTGCCAGAAACTCGGTCCCCTGAGCAAGACCAAGGCCGTCAAGCTCCCCTATCTCGTAGACGTGGTCGCTCGGCACTACCTGGGACGGCCGGTCAGCGATGCGACCTACCAAACGTGGGAGCACGGTGTCGTCGGTCGCGAGCTCTACGCCTTCACGACGTACGGCGAACCCGGCGTGAGATTCAGCTTCCGGGAACATCCCTACTCGGAAAGTGGCCGGCTGATCGAAGTGAAGGATCCTCCGACCGAGGTGCCTCTGGGTACAGAGGAGCTTCAGATCGTCGATGCCGTCGCTGACAGCTATGGCTCTTTGGATGCGGCCCGTCTCGGGCTGCTGACAAAGAGCCTCAACACTCATCTTGGCGACAAAGCCTGGGGCTCCAACCACCGTGCCGAAATGGGGGAAGATGCCTTTGCACGCCTGAACGCGGGTTGGTTCCGTTTCTTCGAGGCGCTTCCGAGTCTGGACCTTTCCGACTCCACCAAGCTGCGACCCGTTGGAGACCCTCGCGAGCATCTGAGGTCGCGACTGCTTGCCTGAGCTGGTCTTCTTTGAGCCGACCTGGCTCGACAAGGAGTTCGAGAAGGCGTTCAAGAGGCTGAGCGCCGACGAGAAAGAGGCTCGAACAGAAGATCTTGCAGCCTTGATGGAAGCGCTCAGGAGCTGCCGCCACCCGGTGACGGATCCCAGTCTCGCCCGGTTCAAGCCGGGATCGTACTCAGGAGTCATCCGCCTTCAACCGCACCAGGTCTTGATCGAGTATCGCCTTCGTGGCCTCATGAGAGTCATCGCGTGCTACGTCCGCTCGTCGGACGAGACCTCGGACGACAAGATTGTCCTGCTCGCTGCCACGCTCACGCACGACCACGACCGGTTGAAGAAGCTCGTACGCCAGCACGTCCGGGCGGAGGACTTGTCGAGCCTTTGACGCCCGACCTGGGGGCCGCGTAGAATGCGCCCTCCTGCGACCTATGCCCCATCCACCGCGGAGAGGTGCTGGAGTGGT
>JBIOYC010000034.1:0-8179 GCA_044869955.1 Thermoanaerobaculia bacterium
CCGTGGCCATGACCACCATCCGCCACTTCGAGCGGGCCCTGGGGCGGGTGGCCTTCTGGGCGGACCGCCGGGTGAGGAACGCCGCGGGTGGCTACGACGTGCAGTTCGTGCGCCGTCTGCGCATCTACCCCCACGCCCTGCGTGATCGCAACGCCTACTACAGCCCGGCCAAGAAGGCCCTGCTCTTCGGCTACTTCCCGGTCACCGCCAAGGACCGCGACAACACGCCGGGCACGCTGGTCTTCACCTGCCTGTCTCACGACATCGTCGCCCACGAGGTCACCCACGCCCTGCTCGACGGCGTGCACCCCCGCTTCAACGAGGCCACCAACCCGGACGTGCACGCCTTCCACGAGGCCTTCGCCGACCTGGTGGCCCTGTTCCAGCGTTTTTCCTACCCGGAGGTGCTCGAGAGCCAGATCCGTCGCACCCGGGGCGACCTCCAAACCGAGAGCCTGCTCGCCCAGCTGGCGCAGGAGTTCGGCCGGGCCACCGGCCGGGGCTCGGCCCTGCGCGACGCCCTCGGCCACCGCGACGAGAAGACCGGGGCCTGGAAGCCCCGGGAGCCCGACCCCCACGCCCTCGACCGCGTCTTCAGCCCCCACGCCCGCGGCTCGGTGCTGGTGGCGGCGGTGTTCCGGGCCTTCCTGCTGATCTACCGCGCCAAGAGCGCCGACCTCTTCCGCATCGCCACCCAGGGCACGGGCAAGCTGCCCGAGGGCGAGATCCACCCGGACCTCACCCGTCGCCTGGCCGCCGAGGCCGCGAAGTGCGCCGAACGCGTGCTGCAGATGTGCATCCGGGCGATCGACTACTGCCCGCCGGTCAACGTCACCTTCGGCGACTTCCTGCGCGGCATCCTGACCGCCGACCTCGACTACGCGCCCGAGGACGAGCGCGGCTTCCGCATCGTGTTCATCGAGAGCTTCCGCGAGTGGGGGATCTACCCGCGGGGCATCGGCAGCATGGGGATCGACGCCCTGGCCTGGCCCCGCGGCCAGGAGATGCTCGCGGACCTGCGGGCCCAGGGCCTGCTGGCGCACACCGAGCGCAAGCTCAAGGGCGAGCTCAAGAGGTTCGCCGTCCGGGCGGTCCAGAAGTGGAACCTCGAGAGCGACCGCTACGAGGTCTGGAAGGACTTCGACCGGGTCCGCACGAAGCTCTGGTACTGGCTCCGCGACGGCGACAGCGTGGGCCGGGACTACTCCCGGCTCTTCGGGCTGGTGATCGAGGACCACGAGGCGCCGCCGACGGTGTTCCGCAACGAGCTCGGGCCGACGGTGGAGATCCACGCGGCCCGTCCGGCCCTGCGGCGCAGCCTCGGTGCCGCCGCCCGCACCGACCTGGTGGTGGAGATCACCCAGCGTCGCAAGGGCTATTTCGATCGCGACTTCCAGCGCCGCATGGACGACCGGATCCGCCCGCCGGCGGCCCTGGCGCCCCACGACTTCGTCTACCGCGCTGGCTGCACGGTGCTGATCGATCCGATGACCGCCGAGGTCCGCCGGGTGATCCGCACCGCGGGCACGATCGCAGACGACGGCGAGCTGGAACGAGTGCGCAGGTTCCTGGTCGGCGAAGCGGGGGCCGCCGGCAACGCCTTCGACGCCGGGCTGCCCAGAAGCCTCGGGCTCGCCGGGGCCACGGTGCGCAACGAGCCCTTCGCCCTGCTCCACCGGCACGAGGAGGAGTGACCATGCCCAGGCTCACGCTTCCCGCCAACGGCATCCGGGTTCGCATGTACCGCCAGGGCCACGGCGACTGCTACCTGCTCGCCCTGCCCCGCGAGGGGGGCGGCGACCCGGTCTACGTGCTGATCGACTGCGGCTACAAGCCGGGCTCGCCGGCCTTTCTCGAGCCTGGACGGACGATCGGCGAGGTCGTGGACCACATCGCCGAGGCGACCGGCAGCCACCTCGACCTGGTGATCGTCACCCACGAGCACCAGGACCACGTGAACGGCTTCTGGAAGGAGACCGATCCCTACTTCGGAGGCTTCCAGATCGACCGGGCCTGGTTCGCCTGGACCGAGGACCCCACCGACACCCTCGCCAACCAGCTGCGTGCGCAGCACCACGACGTGCTGGTCGGGCTGGTGGAGGCGCGCAACAGGCTCAACGAGCCGGCTCTGGCGGCGGGGGAGGACGACCCCGCGGTCCAGCGCCTGGACAGCTTGCTGGCCCTCGAGCTGGGTGGCGAGGACGAGGTGCTGCCCCCGGCCGCCCTGCTCGGTGCCTCGGACCCCGAGAAGTCGGTGAACAAGCAGGCCCTGAAGCTGATCAAGGACAAGGCCGGAGCGGCCGGCATCACCTACCTCCTGCCGGGCCAGGGGCCGATCGCGCTGCCGGGAACGGCCGGCGTGCGGGCCTTCGTGCTCGGCCCCCCGCACGACGCCGACCTGCTCTCCGACGAGGATCCGGTGGGCGACGAGGCCTTCCCCCGCGACGACGGCGGCCACGGCCTGACCTTCCGGGCCGCGGTGGCGGGGGGAGCCGGCCCCGGCCGGGCTCCCTTCAGCTCCCGCCACGGCCTCAGCCTGGAAAACGCCCTGGGGGGCAAGGACTCCTTCTTCCGCGATCACTATGGCCAGCCGCCCGACGGTCCGGCCGAGAAGCCGGGCGCCGAAGTGGCCGACGACGCGGCCTGGCGGCGCATTGACGCCGAATGGCTCTACTCGGCCGAGGACCTGGCGATCAAGCTCAACGAGGGGATCAACAACACCAGCCTGGTGCTCGCCTTCGAGCTGCCGGCGACGCGCAAGATCCTGCTCTTCGTGGGCGACGCCCAACGCGGCAACTGGATCTCCTGGAGCCGCTACGAATGGCCGGACGGCGAGCGCACGGTCACCGCGAGGGACCTGCTCGCCCGCACCGTGCTCTACAAGGTGGGCCACCACGGCAGCCACAACGCCACCCTGGCCGGAACGCCGGAGCACGCGCACCCGAACCTCTCCTGGATGGCCCAGGGCGAAGCGGCGACCGAGTTCACGGCGATGATCAACGCCGTCAACGCCTGGGCCCTGCAGGTCAAGCCCAAGCCGTGGGTGCATCCCCTGCCGTCGATCCGCCGGGCCCTCGAAGCCAAGGCCCAGGGCCGGGTCTTCCAGATGGACATCGACCTGCCCGGCAAGCCCGACAACGTCCCCGACGAGGCCTGGGCCGAGTTCGAGCGCCGCGCCACCTTCGAGCGGCTGTACTTCGACTACGACGTGCTGGACGAGTGAGGCCTACCGGCCGCCCTCACGGCACCATGACGCTCCAGGCGCTGGTGTCCCCGGTCTCGAAGCCGTCGGCGAAGAGCTGGGAGAGAGCGCTCCCGGTGTAGGGGTTGAAGCCCAGCTCGGCGAAGACCAGCCAGGCCGTGGCGCCGACGTGGAGCCGGCGGAAGAGGGAGAAGCCGAAGCCCGAGGTGAGGCCGTCGTGGCAGGCGGCGGCGATGCCTTCGCCGTCGCCCCACGGTGCCGTGGCTTGAGCCGTCTCGAGCTCGACCAGCAGGCTTTGAGCGAGCGCGCTCTCCCCCGCGGCTAGGTAGGCGAGCGCCATGTGGGCGGTGCCCTCGAACCACACTCCGTCGCGGTCGTCGTTGAAGTCGAAGCCCGAGAAGCCGTCGTGGCTGGTCCGGTGGTGGGTCTCGGCGCATTGCAGCACCTGGGGATGGAGGCTGAGCGCGTCGGTGGTGGCGAGCACGCTCCAGGACTGGGTGTCTTCCGGCAGCTGCCCTGGCAAGTCGTTGCGCGCGTCGGGATCGAGGGTGCCGGCGAGGTAGCAACCCCGGGCGGTCTCCCACATGGCCTCGACGAGCTGCCGCGCGAAGACGGAGTCCATCTGCCACGCGGACTCGCCGGTGCGCCCAAACATCGTCGCGAAGGCGGCGTGCACGTCCAGGTTGTGCTCGGTGCTCGACCAGGTGACGAAGGAGGGGGCGGGAGTTTCCGGATCGTCGATCCCGCCCAGGAAGCCCGGGAAGGTGCCGGTGGCGCCGCGGAAGGTCTGGATCAGCTCGCCGAGCTGCCGGGCGCCGGTGAGGTAGTCGGCATCGCCGGTGCGTTCGTGGAGGGCCAACAGCGCGATCATCGCCCAGGCGAGGTTGCCGACCCGCAAAGTTCCTTGCTCCACCTCGAAGAAGGTGCCGCTGGCCTCGTCGTAGAAGCCCGGTGCAGGTACGGTGCCGGCGGGCTCCCAACCAGGCGGCACCGAGATGTCGCCGCAACGATAGGCATCTCGCACGCGGTGGTCGGTGAAGGTGCGGTCGTGGGTCTGAGCGTAGCGAAAGGCCCGGCCCAGGATCTCCGCCCGACGCAGGCCGTCCGGCGTGCCTTCAGCCAGGAAGGCCAGCAGGGCTAGAGCGTTGTCGTAGGTGAAGGCCACTGTCCGCAAGACGTGGTCGAAGTCACCCACCGGCGGCGGCAGCTCCTGCACGGGCAGGGTGCTGAAGCTGCGCAGGAAGCGGGGCTCGTCCAGTCGGGCGCTGGTCGCCACCGGGTCGAGCTCGTACACGATGTCGTCGAGGAAGAACACCGCACCGCCCGGGTTGAGAGAATCCGAGGCCACCCAGCCGAAGCCGCCGAGGACGTAGCCGAGATCGAGCCCGGCGAGCGGAATACAGTGCCGCTGCCAGGTGGTCGAGAGGTCCAGGACCAGCTTCTGCACGGGGGAGGAGTCGGGGAAGGGCGCCGTCGGGTCTCCCGTCACCGGATCCCGGCCCACGCCGCCCATGAAAATCTCGACGTGCTCGCCGCCGGTCGCCCCGCGGATCCAGAAGCAGAGCTGGGTGGCCCCTGTGAGGTCCACCCCGGCGCCGGCCACGGTGCCCCAGTTGGGTTGGGGGACCGTGGTGCCCAGTGGCAGGATGCCGTTCTGGAAGTAGAAGCCGCCGAAGTTGGAGCCGGGGACGTCCTGGAAGTCGCAGCGGATGGCGGTTGCTCCGGACTGCGGACTCTCGGTCGAGGCGCCGGCACAGCTGACCGCGGCGGTCTCGTCCGGGATCTTGGCCCAGGCGTGGAAGTGGTTGCCGCACTCGCTCACGTCGTCGTAGACCGGGAAGCGGTCGTGGTACCGGTCCATCACCCGCCGCAGGTACTGGAGCCCCGCCTGAGCGGCGCTGCCGGCGGGAGTGGACGCGGGTGGCAGAGCCTGCGGCGTGCCGAGGAGAGTGAGGAGAAGGGAGACGGGAACGACCATGGGGACCTCCGTCCGTGGACCGGTCTCTCCGATGCGAGCTTTGTTCGAGAGCATCCATACTAACAGACTTGCTGATGGGCTACCCGAAGAATTCCTGCGAGTTACCGTTGCATCGGTGGATCGGTCTTGCCGAGGTGCCGGATCGGGAGCTGCTCTCGTTGGCCCTCGCCAGCCCGGCCCATACCGTCTGACCTCTCGCCACGAGGATCTATCGATCCGGAGCGTGCCGGGCTCTCGGCGAACGCCGATCACCTCGAGCACCTGCGACTGCCGCGCCTTGACGGCTCCAGATGGCGGGTAGGATTGCCTAGTTACCGATTTCCGAGCATCCTACGGCCGAGGGACCCTCCCGATGCGAGTAGCGGCGCTCTACGACGTCCACGGCAACCTGCCGGCCCTCGAGGCCGTGCTGGAGGAGGTCCGCGCGGCGGGGGTCGAGCTGATCGTGGTCGGCGGCGACGTGGTGCCCGGGCCCATGCCCGTCGAAACGCTCGAGCGTCTGCTGGATCTGGAGGTCCCCACCCGCTTCCTCTACGGCAACGGCGAGCTCGCCGTCCTGGCCCAGCGGGCCGGGGCGCGGACCGGATCTGTCACTTACTGGGGCACCGTCTCAGGCGCGAAGCCGCCGGAACCGGTCGTAGAGGTCCTGCGCTGGAGCGCCGAACAGCTCCAACCTGAGCAAGAGCAGCTCCTCGCCAGCTGGCCCATGACCGTTCAGCTCGAGATCGAGGGCCTCGGCCCGGTGCTCTTCTGCCACAGCACGCCGCGCAGCGAAACGGAGGGCTTCACCCGCACGACGGCGGAGGAAGTGCTCATGCCCCTCTTCGAGCCCCTCGGGGTCGACGTGCTCGTGTGCGGCCACACCCACATGCAGTTCGATCGGCGGGTCGGCAAGACCCGGGTCCTGAACGCCGGCAGTGTGGGCATGCCCTTCGGACAGCCCGGCGCCTACTGGCTCCTGCTGGGCCCCGACGTGCAGCTCCGCCGCACCGACTACGACCTCACGGCAGCGGCCGAGCGGATCCGCCGCACCAGCTACCCCCAGGCCGAGGACTTCGCGGCGAAGAGCATCCTCACGCCGCCCTCAGAGCAGACCATGCTCGATCTGTTCTCCCGCTTGAAAGGCTAGATGACGACCATGACCCTCGAGGAAACGCTCCAGCAGCTCGAAGCGCTCGGCAACGAGAGGATGCGGACGCAGAACAGAAAGCATGGTGCCGGCGACAACCAATTCGGTGTTCGGCTCGGCGATCTCCGAAAGTTGGCCGGGGAGATCCGGACCAACCACGAGCTGGCCATCGCCCTCTGGGAGACCGGCAACATCGACGCCCGGCTCCTGGCGATCTTGCTGATCAAGCCCAAGCAGCTGTCGAGCACCGAGCTGGACCGCATGGTCCGGTCCGCCACCTTCGCGGAGTTGGCGGACTGGCTCAACTCCTACGTGGTCAAGAGCCATCCCGACAAAGAGGCTCTTCGCCAGGTGTGGATGGCCGCTGAAGACCCCTGGGCAGCCCGCGCCGGATGGAGCCTGACCTCCGAGCGAATCGTCAAGAGCCCGGAAGGACTCGACCTGCCGGCGCTTCTGGAACGCATCGAGTCCGAGATGGGGCGCGCCGCTCCGGAGGAGCAATGGACGATGAACTTCTGTCTGGCAGGGATCGGCATTCACTTCCCCGAGCATCGCGAGCGCGCTCTCGCCATCGGAGAAGCCTTGGGGGTCTTCCGTGACTATCCTGTCTCCAAGGGTTGTACCTCGCCTTTCGCCCCGATCTGGATCAACGAGATGGTGAGGCGGAAGGGTTGACATCTTGCTGCCGACAGCCCGACTCCCGAGGGAGCGATATGACGGCGGAACGAGAGCAACACCGGCTCGCCCCGGACCAGGTTGAGGCTCCTCTTCGATAACGCCTTTCCCAGGAAAGGAGCTGCCGTATGGAACCGACCCTCGCTTCGAGGATTCGCGACGCCAACGCGGCGCTGCTCGCCCAGGGTGAGCTGGACGCGGTGGGGGACTACTTCACGCCGGACTATGTCGCCCACCTCACGGACGAGGACCTGACCGGGGGCCACGCGGCGGTCCGGAAATTTCTCGGCCAGCTCCGGCGTGCCTTCGCCGATCTCCAGGTCGACGTCGAGATCCTCGTCGAGGGGCCGGACCGCGTGGCCTGGCAGCGGACGATCCGCGCCACCCACCGGGGCAGCTTCCAGGGCTTCCCGGCCACGGGCGGCCCCATCCTGTGGCGCGACATGGTCACCAGCCGCTTCCGCGACGGTCTCATCGCAGAGGACTGGGCGATCTCCGACCTCGCCGAACGGCTGCTGCTGGCCCGGAAGCGTTGACTCTCCGAGAGCGCGGGCTGATCGGCATCGCGAGGAATTCCCCCACCGCGTCCGTCTCCTCTTTAGGAGGGGTCTCCGCCTCTCGACCCTTCGAGACCTTCCCAGCGACCGAGGAGCCGCCATGCTCATCCGAGGATTCCTGACCGGCTTGCTAGTCCTTTCCCTCGCCGTTCCCGCTCGCGCCGACGAGTGGATCCGCATCGAGGGGCCCGAGAACCTCGTGCGCAACTACCCCGAGGCCTGCCCGATTCGCTTCGAAGTGCCCCTGCCAGGCCTGCGCAAGGAGTCCGGCCGCTTCAAGACACAGAAGGCGAGAGCCATCTACTGCGAAGGCGTCGCCGTCACCCTCCTGAAGCTCAGCTGGAAGAAGCTGCTGCCATCGGCCGCTCCGGGTCCAACGCCCAAGGGTCGGCAGCTCTTCGTGGACCCCGAAGTCTGGGTGCCCGAGGGCCGGAACCTGGATCTGACCTTTCGCTACGTGTTGGTGCAAGGGGAGAGAGAGATCTCGACCGGCGAGCTCGCCTTCTACGGGGACGAGGGGGAGACCAACTACGAGGAGCCCCAGGCGCTGCCCCTGCCCGAGAGGGCCATCCGGGAAGGAGAGCCCACGCCGGTCCTGCGCATCGAGCTGTCCTTCACGGCGGCTCGAGGGTGAGCGA
>JBIOYC010000035.1:0-47199 GCA_044869955.1 Thermoanaerobaculia bacterium
GCTTCAAGCGCGCCGTCAGGTCGCAATCCCTCCGTACTGATCAGGGCGTCGCCGACCTCCGATCCCCGGGATACCGGACGACGCGGCGCGCACTGTCGCAATCCCTCCGTACTGATCAGGGCGTCGCCGACCGTCGCTCCCTCGCAGTATTACACCGTCGACACCGACGCCCAGTCGCAATCCCTCCGTACTGATCAGGGCGTCGCCGACCGCGGGCCTTGGAACTCACTGATTCTAATGCACTTGATAGGGCTGAGCGTGTTATATACCCCGCTTTCGCCGCCCTTACGCCACCGGCTTCTCCGGCGGTAGCCGACCGATGCGGCTCGAACCCACGTCTTCACAGTCATTTACCTCCTTCCGTGTAACCTGCCGGTCAAAATGGCACTTACGCCTACCTCTGCCTTCGCAGCCACAAGTTCTGCAAAGCCAACACTTACCGTGCTTCCGCTCAGACGATGAACACGTCCGGGTCCTCTGTCAGCGCCCCTTGGCCGAGCACCTCGCGCTTGCCGTCGCACTCGCCGCACTGCCGGTAGATGCGCAGGCTGTCCTCCTCCTCCGCGATCAGCTTCAGAGCTCGCCGGCGCAGGGCTTCGAGCCCAGCCTCGTCCAGGTGGCACTCGAAGACCGAGTAGTGCACGCGCTGGCCGAAGTCCTTCAGGGCGTGCGCCAGCTTCGTGCGCCGCCGGTCATCCGGGATGTCGTAGGAGACTACGAAGAGCATCGCCATTCGAACGCCTCGTAGGTCTCCTCGCCCTGGATCGCCCGCGCCAGGCGCTCGGCCTGGCGCCGGAAGAGCCGGCGGAACGTCCACGTCTCGCCGTCGAGCCCGAAATCGCCCTCCATCAGGTCCTCATACGCGCGGAAGTACCCTCTCTTTCCTTCGTCGTTCAGGAACGTGCCCCGCGAGGGGTGCGACAGGAAATGCCGCTTCTCGAGCTGGCGCAGGTTCAGCAGGCGAAACGTGAATCGATCGACCAGCGGAGCGCGAAACTCCTCCAAGAGGTCGAGCGCCAGGGAGGGACGGCCGTAGTCGAGCTGGTGGAAGAAGCCCACGTAGGGATCGAAGCCGATGCCGTCGAGCAGCGACTGGAGCTCGTTGCCCACCAGCACGTAGCCGAAGGAGAGGAGAGCGTTGACCGGGTCTGGCGGAGGCCGGCGCTCGCGGCCCTCGAAGCCCAGCTCGGCGGGAACCGCTCGCCCCAGGATCGCGAAGTACTTCGCCGCCGCTCCACCCTCCAGGCCGCGCAGCGAGCCGAGGTTGCCGGCGGTGGCGGCCCGCGCGGCGTGACCTTCGAGGTCCTCGAGCTCCTGGAGCGAGCAGAGCTCCTGGTGATTGCGACGCTGGTCGCGGAGCACGGCGGCGCTGCTGCGGATTTTGGCGCTGGCGATAGCGCGGCTCACCTCCAGGCAGAAGGGCTCCGCCCTCGCCCGGTCGTACTGCGCCATGCGCAGCAGCACGTTCTTCGCCTTGGGTGGCGTCAACTGGCCCCGGAGCCGGCCGGAGGAGGAGAACAGCGCGAGCTCGATGCCATGGTCCAGAAGCTCGACGAGCGCCTGGGTGGTCACCTGGACGTTGCCGAAGATGCAGACCGACTCGAGCTTGAGGCAGGGCACCTCGAGCAGCACCTGATCGTCTTTCTCCACCACGATGCGATCGCTGGTCTTACGGATCCAGGCGTTCTGCTCGGTGACGTAGAGGGTGGCCATGGGGTCAGCTCGTCCAGGCGGCCGGGACGGTGAAGGCGGCGTTCTTGAGCTCGAGGTAGCGCCGCAGGGTCAGCGGTGGCGGGAGAACCGGTGGATCGCGCTCCTGCCGCTTGGTCTCGAACGGCAGGAACACCTCGTCGCGCACGAAGACGGCACCCAGGAACTTGAAGCCCTGGTCGAAGGACGTCACCACGGTCTTCTCGCGGTTGAGATCGAGCTCCAGCCGCTCGAGGAGCTGGTCCGTGAGCTCGAGGCTCTCCTCGGCCTCGCTTTCCGTGCGGCAGAGCACCAGGAGATCGTCGGCATAGCGCACGATCTGCCGTCCCGCTCGGGCGAAGGCCTCGTCGAGCTGGTCGAGGAAGAGATTCGCCAGGAGCGGCGAGACGACCGAGCCTTGGGGAATGCCGCGTTCGAGCCGCCGAAGGGCCTTGCCATCGTAGATCTCCGCGCGTACCCAGTGGGCCAGGAGGGTGAAGAAGTACGGCGGAAGCGACAGGCGGTGCAGGCGCTTGAAGAGGCGCTCGTGGGGGATGTTCTCGAAGAAGGCGGCGACATCGGCATCGAGGACGAAGCGAAAGCCCTGGTCTCGCAGCTCGGCGATCCGCGCCACGGCCTGACGGACCCCGAGACCGGCGCGGAAGGCGAAGCTCACCTCTTCCATCTCACGCTCGAAGAGCTCGCGAGTGACGAGGAACAGGGCCGCCTGCGCCACGCGGTCGCGCACGCTGGGGATGGCCAGCCGCCGGCGGCCGGTGCCGCTGCGCTTGGCGACCTGGATCTCCAGGAGCGGCACCGGAAAGTAGCGGCGTTCCCCGAGGCTCGCCTCGAGCGCATCGAGCTCGGCTTCTAGGTTCTCGCCGAAATCCCCGACGGTCACCCCGTCCGCTCCGCGGCAGCCGGCGTTCTCCCGCACGCGCTCGAAGGCGGAGTGGAGAGTGGCGCGGGCGCGGAGGAGATCGAGCATGACGCGCTCTCGATCAGCCGTGCGCCGCGACCAGCACCCGCTCGCCGCGCCCGTCCTGGTAGTAGATCCGCCGGGTGCGGCCGTGGATCGCATGGAACGCCACCAGGTAGGCCCAGATCGCCATGCCGCCGGTCAAAGTGACCTCCTCGGGGTCGATCGCGATGCGGGCGAGGTTGGCGCCGAGCACCGGGATGGCATCGGTCGGCGAGGCGAGCAGGGTGAGCTTCCCCGCGACTGCCTCGATCGGCAGGCCGGCGTAGAGAGCGGAGTTGGCGAGGGAGAGGTCGAGGGTCATTTCGCTCGTGCCTTGGTCAGCTTGTAGTCGATCCGAATCTCCAGCGAGGCGCCTGGCTTGATCCCCTGACCGGCCTCATTGATCTCTGCCGCCGTGGTCACCTGCAAGCGTCGACCGGGAGGGAGACCTGCGAGAAACGCACCGGCCGTGGTTTCTTTCTTGCCGCCTGTGATGTCGATGACAACCTCGGCCTCCGCCAGGCCATCCAAAGGTAGGCGGTCATAGACCTGTTCCGCGATCTTTTGACGCACCTTCTCGGGGTCTTGAAACTCCGAGTTGCTCATCGCGAGGAGGCGGATCCGGTCATCGCTGAAGACCTTGGTCTGAACCAGTTTCACCTTCAGGTTCAAGGCGTTCGCAGCCGACATCTCGGAGTGGAGTATCCAGAGAAGCGCGAGCTCCCCGAGCTCCACGTGGGTCTGGACCGCCGCCTCAGCGGTCTCGATCCCCTTTCCCGGGCTGGCGAGAACGACCAGGCCTTTCGCCGATCGCGGTGGCAGGACGGTCGCTTCCGTTCCTGGTAGCCACCGAGGGAAGACGCGATAGAAGTAGCTGCTGACCAAGAAGGCGAGAATCACCACCGGGACGCCCAGGATCAAGAGCCAGTCCAGCGGCGACTCGCCGGGAATCAGGTTCGAGAGCCGGTTGACCGACAGGCCGGCGAGCCACACCATCACCACGACGTAGATCAGGGGCTGCTTCTGTGGGTCGGTCAGCGCCGCGCGCACGGCCTTGAACATCGAAGGTTCACCCTCCTGCCGGAGCCGTCACGCTTCCTCGATTCGTTCCACTCGCCCGGTCCTCGGTTCTGCTCTTTTCCTCTACGCGCATGCGCCCATACCCGGCGGCGGTCTTGGCGCCGAGGCCGTCTTGAAGCAGGGCCTCCGCCAGGATCTTCCAGCCGAGCTCGGCCCAGGCCGGTGGGCCGGTCAGGGCGAGCTGGTAGGTGCCGTGGGCGGTCAGGAAAGGCACCGGCACCGGATCGTCCCAGTCGGCCGGCGGTACGGGCTCGCCGGCGTAGTAGTCGCGGTGATGCACGGTCATCACGTCGAGCTGGAGAGGCAGCGCCGTCAGCGCGGCTCCGGTCCGCTTGTCGAACGGGCACCACAGCGCGTCGTGGAAGGTCAGGTAGCCCGCCGCTTCCTGCTCTCCGAACAGCACGCGATAGGGCTCGCTCTCCCGCTCCCAGGGCGGGTCGAGGCGCTGCCGCGCCGCTCGTGCGGTGAGCCCCTTCAACGCCGAACCGGGTAGGTACGGCACTCCCCACGTGCGGTGCAGGGCGATCGAGGTCTCTAGCACCGACTCGCCGCCGAGGCCCACGACGAGGCGCCCGCGCACGGTGGCGTCGGCCAGCCGTGTCTGCGGCAGCTCGGTGAGGGCCGCGGTGGCGCGCCTGAAGAAGGCCGGGTAACTCTCCGGCACCCCTAACCCGGCGAGCGCCCCCTCGAAGTGCTTCGCCGGCGCCGCGGAGTCTCCGAGCCGCGGCACGAAGCGGTCGAGCCACAGGCCGGCGTGCGTGCTCTTGTTCACGGAAGCGCGCACCAGAGCGCCGCGGCGACTCACGGTTCGTCCTCCGCTCCCGGTTCATAGCCCAGCTCGGACTTGGCGAGCCGGGCGTACCAGGTGGCGACCGCGACCGCCTCCCGGGACAGCCAAAGGTAGCTCGCGAGCTCGGCCTCCCGGGCCTGCTGGCAGAGCCCGTCGCGGGCTGCCGCTCCTTGGCCTGGAACAGGGGTCCCGGTGTCGATTCGTCGCAACTGCTCGGCTAGGTGATCCAGCAGCAGGTTCGCCATGGCCTGGTTGCGGGAGGCGAGGAAGTGCAGAGCCTGACAGAGCCCCGCCGTGCGCAGGAGCGCCGGCAGCTTGCAGGCGAAGGAACCGTAACTCTTGCGTGGGAGCGACTCCGGTGGAAAGGTGGTCCCAAGCTCTTGGAGGTGGCGGAAGGCAAGAGCGGCGCGTTGCTGATCGAGCGTCATGGCTGGCCCCCCAAGAGCACCCGGCAACTGCCGCGGCCCACGGTCGCCTTGCCGCCCAATTGGACCAGGCCCGTGGCCACCCCGCCGACGTGGTCGAGCAGGGCCGTCGCTTCGTGGGTCGCGCCGCCTCGTTGCACGCGGCTCGCCACCACGAGGCCGGCGAGCACGCTTTCGGCGGGGAGAGCTTCCTCGTACCAGAGCGCGCCTTTGGCCACGGTCTTCGTGTCCTCGGACAGGCGGACGCGGGCCGTGACCTCGGTCGCCGTCTCGAGCAGGAAGGACATCACGTCGTCATGGACCAGGCAGAGACGCTTTCCGAGATCCTGCCGGGCCGCCGCGTCCGCCGGTTCCTGGGCCGGGAACAGCCTCTCGCCGAGCGCTACGGCGAAGCGCCTCAGGGGACCAGGTGCGGCCTCGCTGCCGGCCTCCACCTGGGGAGAGAAGTCGAGATCCTCGAGCACCACCCGCGCCTCTTGACCCACCTGGGCGAGGAGGTGCCTGCCGAGCACCGTGCAGCGCTCGAGCGCGGGGGCGGGCGGCGGGGCGCCGAGGTCGAGGCCCTCCTCCCGAGCGTCGCGCCCCAGCCGCGACAGCAGGTAGGGCGAGGTGGTCCAGGCGAAGGTGCCGGCCAGGCTGCGCACGGGAAGCAGAATGAGGTGCGCGTCGGAGAACTGCACGGCTCCGGCATGGTCCGCGGCTGCCTTGGTGTCGGGGCCGAAGACGACGGTCGCCAGCGGCGAGCTGTCCCGAGCGCGGAGCGCCCCTTTGATCGAAGACCCCGGTACCAGCGGCAGGCTGGTCGGCCGCTCGCGGGCGATGGGCAGGTCAATCGCCCCTACCGCCTGGCCGGTGCCCGCGTGAAGCGGCGAGAGCGCGTGGATCAAAACGAGACGGGTGGTCATCGAGCTCTCCTTAGCTGAGACGAGAGAAGCCATGATGGGTGAAGGCTGTGTCCAGGTCGGCGTAGAGCGTCGCGGCTGCGGTGGCAAGGTCGAAGGCCTCCGCGACCTGGGCCGGCTCGGGTGACAAGGGGGGAGCGCCGTCGGCCTTCGGTTCCGCAAGCGGCCGGAAGTCCGGCGGCAGGGTGAACGGGCCGATCCAGGCGACGGGAACGAAGCGCTTCTCACCGTTCTCCCAGACCTGCACCGGTCGCAGGAAGAGAGGGCTCGCGAAGCGGTTGACCCGGCTCCAGCCGTCTCTCTCGGGCCGGGCGGCGGAGATCGTGAAGTCGCCCGGGTCCTGACCGTGGGGCGGCGCGTCCTTGAAGTGCATCACGATTGGCAGCCCCAGGGCCGCGCGCGGGAAGCGCTCGGCGTGGGTCGCGTTGGGCTGGTGCTTCCAGCCTGCCGGGACTCCGGCACGCAGACGGATCGCGTCCGCCTCCGGCCATTGGCTTCGGCCCCAGCCGGCAGGCCCTCTCCAACTCGTGGGGTGCTTGCGCTTCTGGCGGAAGTCCCGCAGCACCTCGAGCAGTCGCTTTTGCGCGTCCACTGCTTCGCGGTGGGCCCTCCCGACGAAGACCGCCCGCGACGCGGCCAGGTGCCACAACCCCTCGTGCGTGTGAGCTCCTTCGTCCGGGCGCAGGCAGGAGCGGAGGAAGGTGTGCAGCTCCGCCTCGCTCCCCGGTACCTCGAGAGCCCGCGCTCGGGCCTCCTTGACTGGAGCCACGGCCCCGGCGCCCCGGCGCGTGCGAGAGCCGACGCCGCCCAGGACCAGCCAGAGGCGGAGGGCGCCGAGAAGCTGCGCGCGATCCTCTGCGGAAACGGGCGTGTGGGCCTGTATGCGTAGCAGCGCCTTTCCACCCTGACCGGCCTGACCGAGGAGCGCCGGCTGTTCGTCTTTCTGCCGGGCGCCGAAATAGGAGATGTTGAGCGCATCCCCATCGCCCGGCTCGAAAGGCGCCTTGCTGAGGTTCGCGGGCACCGCCTTCTCGACTTCCACTTCGAGCAAGCCCGGACCCCCGAGGACTTGCCCCTCTTTCCCGAACCGGGCCGAGGCGCCGAACAACCGCCCCTCCTCGGCGCGCAGCGCCGGCAGGCTGAGGAATCGGTGGGCGTAGCCCGCCCGCCACCAGAAGCGCAGGACCGACTTGAACGCGGCGGGGCGCAGCCACGAGCGCTCGTCGAGCTGGCGGGGCCGGGCGCCACCGCCGAAGAGCTGGGTGATGAGGACGATCTCGACCTCCTCGCTCCAGGATGCAGCTCGCTCGGCCGAGACCTCGACGGCCGGAGACTTGGGAAGGGGTCTCATGGTGCCTCCTCGGGCCAGGCGCCGAGAGCCGCCAGGCCGAAACCGTCGCGACAGGCCTGGGCATCGTCGCTCACCGGCTGGAACCAGACGGCTTCGCACCAGGCGCGCAGGTCGTCGGCTTCGCCCTCGAGCTCGAGGAAGTAAACGCTGCCTGCCCGAGCCAACCTGCGGGTCGGCTTGGGGCGGCCTCGCTTCTTGCCGGGTCCGTTGTCCGCCGCGAGGTCCCAGCCGGAGACGACCACCGCGCGGGGCACGCAGGCGCCTTTCATGCGCACGGTCACGCCGGGTGCCTGCGGCAGCGCTGCACCGTCCCATGCCGGCATGGCTCCACCAGCGAAGAACGCAGGTGTGAGCAGCACCAGGCGAGCTCGACGCGACGAGGCAACGGCCTCGCGCACGGCCGCGGGGAGCGCCGGCCACCCGGCCTTGCTCTCCCGCCAACGGACCAGCCGCCGTTCACCTCCCAGAGGGGCCAGCTCCTGGCGCAGTTCGAGCTTCGAGCCCACGAGGCGCCCGGCCGCGTCCTGCTCCGCGGCAAACGCGAGCCCGAACCGGCGCGGCGCCAGGCGCCCTTCGGGCCCGGCCAGAAAGCGCAAGCCCTCGGTCTCGAACAGCGCACCTTCGGCGGCCACCCGCTCGCCGGGCTCGACGGCCAGATGCACGCGTCGCTCCCGCGGTAGTCCCTCGAGCGTGGAGGCTGTGACATCCAGCTCGGGTAGGTCCGCGGGATCGGTCAGCCACTCGGCGAAGGTTGGCCAATCCCAGAAAGCCGGGGGGCGGGCGAGCGGTTTCTCTTTCGGGCCAGCCGCGAAGGACCCTTTGGCGAAGCCCACGGGGCGGAGCCCGCGCTCCCCCAAGACATCCATTTCTGCTCCCCGCGGCAAGGCGGCCGGCGCCAGGCGCCAGCACGCTACCTTGCAGCTTGCGGGCGAGGGCTCTGCGCTGTCGAACAGCACTGCGTCGAGCGGTGCCGGCGCGAAGAAGGTGGCGATCTCCCCGCGCTCGCCGTCGAGCTCGGCCAGCAGTGGTCCATGCACCGCGAGGCCAAGAAGCTTCCTCGCCTCGGCCGGAGCGAGGCTGAAGGCCCCGTCTTGAGAGGCCATGCGGGTGCGCGCGGCTCCGGCCACGGTCGAAGGGAGGGGGAAAGGCAGCGACTCGAAGCGCCCGAGGTCGCTCGGGCGGCCGTCGCGGGCGATCAGCGGATCCCGTGGTTCGATCAGCCAGGTGCTCATCGGGCTTCCTCCTGACCCGAGGGTGGTAGCGGCCCTTGCGCTTGCATCCTCGCTTCCGCGAAGAAGCGCGCCAGGATGAGCTGGTCCGCGAACGCCGTGAGCGCCTCCGCCCCCAGGCGAGCGGCGAGACGGTCGTAGACGTGGCCGAGCCGTGCAAGCTCCTTGGCGGCGATGCCGGCCTTTTCGCCATGCTTCGGCTGCTTGCGGCGAAGGATTCGCTCGGCCTCTTTCCGCACCAGCGCCGTGAGGGTCTCTCGCTCTTTGCCGTTTGTTCCTCGCGGCAGGCGGGCAAGCTCGGAGAGCTCGTAGGCCATGCCGTCCGGAACCAGGTCCTGGGTGTGAAGCTCGACGAAGTCGTCCAACACCAGGTCGACGTCCCCCCACCGGCCCGCCACCGCAAGCGGCGGCCCCGATCGCTTGTCGACCAGGATCGCCAGGGCATCGCGGCTCTTCTTGGCCTCGCGCTCGGCCGCTCGCGCCAGGTCCAGCGCCGAGGACAGCGGCTCCCTGAAGTGCGCCACGCCGATCCCGACCGAGAGCGTCGGCGTCGCCGTGCCCTGGCTGTCGATCGGTAAGCCCTGAAGGCGCTGGCGGAAGTCCTCGGCCAGGGCTCGCCCGCAGGCCACCGCCCGATGCAGTGGGACGAAGGCGAGCACGTCGTCTCCCCCCGCGAAGACCAGCTCTCCGTAGTGAATCTTCTCGACGATTGCACGCGCTCGTTCGGCGAAGCTCGTGAGGATGGAGGAGAGCTTCCGATGCGTTTCGAGGTCGCCGATCCTTTCGATGGTCGCCCCCATGCGGTCCCCGTCCGCGACCAGCACGGCGAAGTAAGGGCAGGGAGCCCCCACTCCAGCCAGCTCGAGCACCTCCCGAAGCTTCCTCGTCGCGGGCTCGGCCGTCCGGCGCCGCTCCTGGGCAACCTGGATCTCGGCAAAGAGATCGGGGAGGCGCTGCTCGAAGAGCAGGCTGGCGTCGAGGACGCCCAGCACGGGATGGCCGTAACCCTTCTGGAAGACCTCCAGATCCTCGAGCCGGCAGCCGGCGGCCTCGAGAGCCTGGGTGAACCCCTTCCAGGCGCTCTCGAGCATCGCCTTGTGCTCCGGATTCTCCGCCAGCGCGGCGATCCTCTCGAGCAGAGGCCAGGCAGCCACGTGCCCCGTGCTGAGGAAGTGGTGGGCATGGCGTGAGCCCGCACGAACGCCAAGGCGCTTCAGGAGGCCGACCCCGCAAAGCCGCTCGTTCTCACCGACGCGGAAGGTGCGATAGAGCTCGTCCGAGCTCAGCCCGGAGTCGGCATCGAAGAGGCTTTCGTGGAGGACCGACTCGCGTTGGCCGTCGATCGAGGACTTCGGCACCTCGGCGCTCCAGGTCACCGGTCCCCAGAGCCGGGTGTTCTTTCGCGCCGCGAGCAGCGCTTCGGCCTGGTCCCGAGCCGGCTTGTACTCGTCTGGTCCCGAGAAGGGCACGGCCGCCCACTGGACCTCGATCAGGTCGGCGATCTGTTCGGCGGCCCGCGCTTCGAGGAACAGCGGCTGACGGGGCCTGCCATCGGCGCTGGTTCCGGCGATTCCCTCGAAGGCCTTCGCTCGAAGCTCCTCGAGGCGGGCGCGCAGGCCCCGCTCGGCCACCTCGGCGGCGGCCTGCGGGTCGTCCACCACCGCGACGATCTTGTTGGTGAAGGTCGCTTCGGCCCCGCCGAGCCGGTCGGGTGCTGGAAAGATCAGGTTCTGTGGTCCCACCCGATCGCGCAGGGCCAGGCCGCAGGCGCGGGCCAGCTCCGAAAGCATCCACGATCCGAACCAGAGATCCCGTGTCCGGCGTGCAGCGACCAGGAACTCCTGTACTGGACCGATCGCCAGGGTGAAGACGTATCGCATAGTTGTACGTTTCCCTCCGCTCCCCTATCCCTCATCCCTTGGATAGAACCCGCTCCCGCCGAAAAGGTTCACTCGGCCGCTCGAGTTTCCTGTGAGACGGCCTCGATCCTCACGCGACCCATGCCGAAGGTCGCACCCTTACCGACGTGCTCGACCTCGGCGGCGCGCAGGAGCGGCGTAAGGGGCTCGAGGTCCCCGGCCAGGGACAGAGAGCCGATGAAGCCCCCGAGCGTCATCTTCGTCCGCTGCCGGTTGCTGTAGCGCTCCCAGTCCACCCAGGTCAATCGCGAGCCCACTACCGAAACGCGCGACGTCGCCTCGAGAAGGGGCCGAAACTCCCAGTCGATCTCTTCCGGATCGCCGAAGAAATGCGCCAGCTCGAGGTGGCGGCTGATCATCTTGAAGGCCAGGAGGCGGCTTCCGGGCTGCCGCACGGGCTCGCCCTTGACCAGCAGACGGGTCGGCGTCAGGAAGTGAAGGGTCACCTCCCCGTGCGGAAGGTCGTCGCCGCCCGGCGTCGCGTCGTGGCGCGACGGCAGGACCGGCGCCGCGGCGGAGCCTGCGTCCAGCCACCGGCCCCGGGCCTCCTCGGCCTCCACGTGCACCAGCTCGAAACGATGGCGGTGGACTCCGAGACCGTGCTCGGCCATGCGGTCCACGGCCAGCACGACCAAAGGCGCCGCGGCGACGGCGCGGCCGAGGAGCACGAGCTCGAAGGTGAGAGGCTCGCCGGCCTCGAAGTCACACGACAGGTCCCCCGGCTCGAAGACGTAGGGCCGCGGAGCCGTGGCCAGGCCGGAGAGGAAGGGTGGTGGCGGACCCTCGACGAAGGTTTCGAAGACCTGCGTGTACGAGCACACTTGGCGCCGGCGGCAGGTCGAGCAGGGCTGCGCCGGGCCCATGGTGCAGGCGATCGAACGCAGAGCCATGCCGAAGGCGCCGCGCAGGGTCGAGCCCTTGAAGGCCGGCAGGTGCGCTGCGCTGGTGGCCCGCAGAGTAAACCGCAGCCGCAGGTGCGGCAGGCGAGGCAGCCGGTAGGCAGTCACGTTCGACCGCCGCAGTCTAGTTTCTATTCCCGCAAATACAACCGATCAAATGCAATGGCTCTATATGCCTCGCCATTCGCCGGCCAGTTCGAGGGCGAAGCGGCACGCCTGGCCAGCAAGGGCTTCTTGACCGCCGTGACCGAGCGCCTCGCATGGTCGTTGCCGACCCGCGCGGCCCCTGATCGCCGACCGTCTCGCCGAGCTCTGCCACCCGAGACAAGGCGCTTTCCAGCGCGGCCTCGAGTGGCCCTCGGCTCCTGCTCCAACCTACAGACGAGCGCTCCTTCCGGATGAGCGAGCGGTGCGAGGCCGGCTGTTAGTCAAGACGAGGGCGCGAAGCTTCTCGAGGAACGGGTGGTCGGTCAGGCGATAGTACCGGCGCTGCGCCTCGCGCTCGAACGTGACGAGCCCAGCGAGCCGCAGCTTCCCGAGGTGCTGGGAAACCCCGGCGAGAGAGACGCCCACGCCAGCCGCCAACTCGGCCACCCGCATGTGGGGTTCGCCCTCGAGCAAGAGAAGGAGCCTCAGGATCGTGGCGTTTCCCACGAGTTGGAAGAGATAGCAGGCCTGCTCCAGGTCCGGCCTGCCCACCAGCGATCGCTGCTTCTCATTGGACACTCCACCTGCTGCGCTCGCCGCCGGAGACCGGTTCGATCTCGCCCTCACGATGGATCATCCTCCCCGGCCGATGCGCTTGGGCCGCGATCTCGCCGGCCACCGCGCATCGTAGCGCAGCCGCTCGACGCGCGCCCCTCGCGTCCTCCTCTCGGGGTCGGGATGAGGTCCTCATCGCCTTGCGGGTGAAGGACCTCACCCAACCCCTCGAAAAGGAGGACGCGATGAACCACGTGACCCTGATCGGCCGCCTCGGAAACGACCCGGAGGTGAAGAACGGAGCGAGCGGCACGACGTACTGCCGCTTCCTGCTCGCGACGAACGAAGGCTGGCGCGCGAAAGGCGAGAAGCACGAGCGCACGGACTGGCACCGGGTGGTGGCCTTTGGCAAGCGCGCGGAAGCGCTCGAGCCGCTGCGCAAGGGCGACAAGGTGGCTGTCCGCGGCCAGCTCCGCGGCGAGTTCAAGGACCCGGGCGACGGCAAGTCGCGGCTCGAGGTCGAGGTCCACGCCGCGGAGATCGAGTTCCTCTACGTCAAGGCCTGGAGTCACGAGTCCCGGGACTGAACTGCCGGTTGCCCCTCCTTTCGGGCGGCGCTCCCGCGCCGCTCATCGCCTTCTTCCTTCACAGCTCAGAGATCTGTCCTCGAACCTCCCGAAACGAGCCTCGCTCCGAGGCTCGACTTTCCGAAGGAGGTTCAAGATGCCGAGCTCTGGCACGTCGTCCATGTCTTGTCGCCAGCGGATCGACGCCGTCGCGGCCGAGATCCTCGCGGCGTTCAAGGAAGGCACTCTCCCGAAGGCTCTCGCCCAGATCTATATCCGCTGCCCGATCGAGGTGCCCTCGCGACACTGGAGCCTGGCCAACCGGCTGCTCGGCCTTCTCCGTGGTCACGCCTATTCGGCCGGTTTTCGACAGTGGCGGGCGCTGGGCCGGCACGTCAGAAGGGGCGAGCGCGCCTATCACATCCTCGGTCCACGGATCGTTGAGCTCGAGGAGCCAGTGGAAGGCCCAGAAGGGGAAGAGCAGGGGGCGCAGGTCGCCGTCGGATTCTTCACGATCCCGGTCTTCGGATACGCGCAGACCGAGGGTGACCCGCTGCCCGGTGCCGACAGAGAGGCCGAGTTCATCGAAGCCTTGCCCCTTCTCGAGGTCGCTCGCTCCTGGGGGCTCACCGTAGAGGTCTTCGATACGGCCGATGACCCTCGGCGGCTTGGTTTCTACCGCCCCGGCGCCGCGATCGGCCTCGGAGTCAAGAACCTCTCGACGTGGGCCCACGAGCTCACCCACGCGGCCGACGATCGGCTCGGCTTGAACGGCTCGTCCAGGGCCGAGTGCGAGATCGTCGCCGAGCTGGGCGGAGCCGTGCTGCTCGAGTGCCTGGGGTTCGCCGTCGACAGCGACCGAGGGGGCGCCTACGAGTACCTGACTCGCTACGCGAGGACGTCCGGAAGGTCTGTTCTGCGAGCCGCTACCCACCTCCTCGACCGGACCTGTCGCTGTGTCGAGCTCCTTCTCATCGAGGCCGAGCGCCTGAAGCCGGAAGCGTGCTCGAAGCCTGCGAAGCGGCTCGCGTGAGCGGGTTGTTCCGTGCTCTCGCCGGGCGGGCCGGGAGTTCGGTCCCTCCGCGGCGCGCAGCGCTCGCAACGCCGCGAGCGCTCGTGCGCCTGGGAGAGAGCGATGAACGATCTCGAGTCGAGCTGGTGGTGGCCACCGGAGCGGAAAGGGAAGGAGGGCACGATCGATGAGGTCCGCGAGCCCACGGCGGAGGTTTACCCTTCGGCGCCGGCCGGGCCGCCTTCAGGGGACGATCGCGACGACGAGCGCTCGCTCCAAGCGTGCTCGGATGCGGAGATGCTGGGCCGCCTGCTCGCCGGGACTCGCGAGCCGGAAGGCCTGGCGCGGGCCTCGGCTCTCCTCTCGCGTGTCGGAGGGCTACCGGCGCTGGTCGAGATCGACCCGCGCGCCTTCCGATTCCTGTCGCTCTCGAAGCTGGAGAGCCTGCGGCTTGCGGCGGCTGTCGAGCTCGGCCGGCGCTTAGCGCGCTGCCAGGTCCCCGAGCGCGCGCCGATGGATCGCCCGGGCGAGATCGCTCGCTATCTCGCGCTTCGCTATGGCTGCGTGGCCCAGGAGGTGATGGGGGCGCTGTTCCTCGACAGCCGCAACCGTCTGATCGCGATCCGTGAGCTCTTCCGCGGCGCGAGCAACCGTTGCCAGGTCGAGCCAAAGGCGATCCTGCGCGAGGCGCTGCTGCTTCGGGCCGAGGCGTTAACCCTCTTTCACACGCACCCCAGTGGGGACCCGAGCCCGAGCGCCGAGGACTACTGCTTCACCCGCAGGGCGCACGAGGCCGGGGAGGCTCTGGGGATTCGCGTCGTCGACCACATGGTCGTGGGTAGTCCGGGCCGCTGGGTTTCGCTCCGCGAGCGACGGCCGTGGTAGTTGGCCTCTCTGCCGTCGGCCACACAGTACTCCTGAGATCGGACTTCGCCTCCGTGCGAAGCGCTCGCAGCGTCGCGAGCGCTCGCACGAGAAGGAGGCGGAGATGGCTCCCTGCACCCAGGCATGGCCCTGCGAGGCCGACCATACCGAGGCGGCGCGCTTCCTGGCGGCTCTCGGCCGCATCGTCGATCAGCGCTACGAGGCGGGCCGGCCCGACGCCGAGGACCTCGACGCGGCGCTCGAGGAGGAGCTCGAGCGCGTGGACGCGGTGCAGCGCCAGATGCTCGAGGACTTCGACCCCGCGGAGGAGCTCGAGCCTGAAGAAGAGCTCGCCCTCGAGGAGGAGCTCTTCCTGCTCGCGCTCGCCTCCGGCCTCTGAGGCGCCACGCGCCCGGCGGCCTCGGGCGCAGCTCCGCATGGCCCCGCTTCGCCCTTCGCCTTCCCTCTCTCCCCAGATCCAGAGATCGGTCTTCGCGCCTCGGGCGAGCGAGGCCCTGGAGGGCCTCGAGGAGGCGGGTTTGATAGTACCGATCTTGCGGATCGCGAGGCAGGACGGCCGGGTGGAGGCGAAGAGCCGTGCGTTCTCGGCGCGGCTTCTGGGCTATCTGACGGCCGACGCGCTGTGGGACGGCGGGTGCTCGAGCTCGCCGCGGCGGCCGGTGTGGCTCTCGTACTTCGGCACCGAGCAGGAAACGCGCGCGGTGACCGCCAACTTGCGCAGCGGCCGGACGGCGGAGGCCGGGAACCTCTCATTCGAGCTACCGAGAAAGTCGGGCTACCGGTGGCTGTCCCAGCCGCTCGCCGGCGGCGTGGTGATGACTGCCTATCTGCCGGCGCTCTTCGACCTCGAGCCGGTGACGCCTTTTGTCGAGGAGGTGCGCTTCGTCCTTGCGCCGCCGCGCTGGTGGCTCGACGGCCAGGCCGCGGCGCTCGCGGCCGACTTCGGCGAGGACGCGCGGGACGTGGCGAGGGCGGCGCTCTTCGCCGCCTACCTCGATCGCCGGACGCGGCTTCCGATCCTCGCGGACCTGCGCTTCCAGCTCCGGCTCTACCGGGCAGCGCTGGAGGAGGACTGAGTCCGGCCGCTCTCGGTCGGCTCGTTCGACCGCAGCGGCCTCGCCTTCCAGGACTTCACGACCGGTGGCCTCGAGGAGCCCCTGGCCATCTTCCCAACCGCCGGTGCGCTCGCCGGCTTCCTGACCGACCAGACGACCCGGTACTTCGAGGAGGAACGACGCCATGGCACGACCGATCGCACGCGAGGTGGCCGGCTACTTCCCGACGCCGCCCCGGCTCCTGTCCAGTATTGCCTCGATCTTGCGCTGGCCGCCGGCGAGCGTTGAGCCGCTCCTGGTCGATCCCTGCGCCGGCACGGGAGAGGCGATCGCGTGCTTGCGGTCGCTCTGGGCCGAGAGCTACGGCGCCGGCCCGGGCCGGCCGTCGTGGCGGCCGCCGTTTCGGCCGCGAGTCGTGGCCTGCGAGCTCGAGGCCGAGCGCTTCGCGGCGCTCGAGGGAGCGCTCTTGGGCGAGCGCGACGAGGTCTTCCACGGCGACGCCTTCCAGCTCGCGCCGGCGGGCGCGCTGCGCCAGGGCGTGACCGTCCTCTGGCTCAACCCGCCCTACGACACGGACCGCGAGCACGGGCGGCTCGAGCACCGGTTTCTGGTGCGCTTCGCGCCACATCTGGCGCCGGACGGGCTCCTCCTCTTTCTCGTGCCCTGCTACGCGCTCGCGGCGTCGGCCGCGTATCTCGCCTCGCACTGCAACGAGATCCGCTGCTGGCGCCTGCCCGAGCCCGAGTGGCAGGGGTTCCGGCAGGTGCTGCTCGTGGCACGCTCGGCCTCGGTCCCAGTTGCCGGCGAGTTCACTCGGCGGAAGATCGAGCGCTGGGCCGCGCACCCGGAGGAGCTGCCCGTCCTCGCCGAGTCCTGCCCGGACCCCTACGAGGTCAGGCTCGAGGGAGTTGAACCGCGAGGCTTCGACTATGACCTCGCGGACCTCGACCTGGCCGCGGCGATCGGGGGGCGCGCGGGCACTGGCAGAAGCCGCCGTGGGGCTCGACCAGCCGGTCGAGGAGCTTCTCGGAGCGCGCTTCGAGACCGCCATGCCGCCCAAGCCGGCGCACATCGCGCTGGCTCTCGCGTCGGGGATGTTCAACGGCCGGAAGCTCTATCCGAACGATCCCAAGCGGCATCCGGCCCTCCTCGCCAAGGGCACCTTCGAGCGGCGATTCGTTCCCGTCTCCGAGCGGCGCAACCGGAAAGGCGAGAAGACCGGCACGGTCGAGATCGAGCTTCCCGAGCTTCGTCTGACGGTCCTGCGGCTCGATACCGGCGCCTTTCACACGCTCGCCGCGGGAACCGAGCCTACCGGGTCCCCGGACCTCGCGCGCTGGAACGTCGCGGATCTGATCGCGCACTACGACCGCTCCCTTGCCGAGGTCCTGGCGGGCCAGTTTCCCGCCCTCCACGACCCGACGAAACGAGGCGAGCAGATCGCGCTCCCGGTGCTCGCGAGGAGGCCCTTCGGCATCCAGGACCAGGCGGTGCAGGCGATGCTCAAGCTCCTCGCCCGCGGCAGGACGCCTTTCTTGATCGGCGAGGTGGGGACCGGCAAGACCACCATGGCGCTCCTCGCCGCGGCGGCGCTGTCGCCGGCCTACCACGCCGAGACCTCGGCGCAGCTCGCACGCCTGGGCTTCACGAGCTCGCTTCCCAGGGTCGTCAGGACCCTCGTCTTCTGCCCGCCCCATCTCCTCGAGAGCTGGACCGAGCAGGTCCACGCCGTGCTGCCCGCGGCGCGGGTCGTGGTGCTCAAGCGGCCCTCGGACCTCGAGAAGGAAGGAGACTTCTTCCTCCTCTCGCGCGAGGCGGCGAAGCTCGGGCCGGCGATCGAGGGAGTGGAAGGGCGCTGCCCGGGCTGCTTCGCGCCGCTCGAGACCTCGGGCCAGCAGAACGCGGAGCGGCGCCTGCGGTGCGGTGCTACGGTCCGGCGGCCGGCGAACTTCTTCGGTCGGCTCGTCGAGGACCTGGCGGTGGTGTTGGCGCCGGCGTTCCCGGCCTCCAATGCCGCCGCCTTCGTGCGAGGAGCGCTCCGCGAGAGCCTCTCGGTCGAGCAGCCCAAGGCCCTCTCGGCACGTTCGCTCGAAGCTCTCCTCGCCCGCATGCGCTTCGAGGAGAGGCGGCTCGAAGCCGAGGACGCGCGACGGCCCGATGCGGCCGGCGAGAGGCGGGAGCTCCTCGGCGTCGAGGCCGAGCTCGCCGCCGCCCTCGAGATGGAGCTCCCGACGGCTTCGCTCTTCGAGGTCTTCTGCCGGCTCCTGGCCCTCTCCTGCTGGGAGTCCCGCGTCTGCGGCGAGCCGCTCTTCTTCGCGGGCTCGCGGCCGCGGCGCTACCCGCTCTCGAAGCGCATCCTCGCCCGGCATCGAAGGAAGTTCTCACTCCTCGTGATCGATGAGGCCCACGAGGCGAATCACGGCGACTCCGCGCAGTCGATCGCCGCCCACCGGCTGGCGAGGCTCCCCGGCGTGCCGACGCTGGTCCTGACCGGGAGCCTGATGGGGGGCTACGCCTCCGACCTCTTCACCAACCTGTGGTCCTTCTCGCGAAAGTTTCGGCAGGAGCTCGCGCGGGAGGAGGTCGGCCTCTTCGTCGAGCGCTATGGCTTTCGCAAGCTTCTTCGCGAAGAGAAGGAGAGCGACTCTCCCTCTCGTCGCGGGCGATCGTCGGATCGAAGGCTCGACGGCTGCAAGGTGATCGGCGAGGCGCCGGGCATCCTCCCGACCTTCATCACGCGGCACCTCCTGCCGCACGCGGTCTTCGTCCACAAGTGCGACCTCGACTCCGAGCTTCCGCCCTGCCGCGAGCTACCCGAGGCCCTGGGCTTCGAGGCCGCCGAGCCGTTGGACCTGGCGCTCCAAGCGGAGTACCGGCGGCTCCAGAAGAACCTCCTCGACCAGATCAAGAGGGACCGTTTCACCCCGCTCGATGGCCGGCTCTTCGGCGCCTTGGGGCAGCTTCCTTCCTACCTCGACCGGGCGACGGATGACCTGCCGCCCTTCGTGCTGGCCTACCCGGCGGCGATCGGGGGCGAGCTCGTGGCCGAGGCGAAGCCGCTCCCCGCCTCCTACCGGACTCCCAAGGAGCGGTGGCTCGCCGGCAAGCTCCGCGAATGCCGCGAGGCCGGGGAGAAGGTGCTCCTCTTCGTGAGCCACACCGGGACCGGCGGCCTGCCTTCGCGGCTTCGCGAGCTGGTGGCGGAGGTGACGCCGGGGGCGGTCTTCCTCGACGCCAAGAAGGTGCCGGCTGCCGAGCGCGAGAGCTGGATTCGCCGGCATGTCGTCGAGAAGGACGTTCCCGTGCTCCTGGTCAACCCCAACGCGGTCAAGACCGGCTTGAACTGCCTGGTCACGTTCTCGACGGCGATCTGGTACGAGCTCGACCTCTCGGCCCTGACCTACCGCCAGGCCAACGGCAGGCTCCACCGCATCGGCCAGACGAGACCGGTCACGATCCACGTGCCGTTCTATCGCGGGACTGCTCAGCAGATCGCCTTCGAGCTCGTGGCGCAGAAGGTGTCGGCGTCGCTCAAGGTCGACGGGCTCGACCTGACCGCGGCGTTGGAGGCCGCCGGAGCCGGGACCGACACGGCCGCGGCGGTAGCCTCCGTCATGGGCCTGGGCCAGGCGATCTACCAGCGGCTGACCAGGGGAGCCTGAGAGATCGGTCGGGACTCCGAGGGCGAAGCGCTCGCAACAAAGCGAGCGCTCGCTCTCGGAGGGATCAGCATGAGCCAGCGTCGAACGCCCGTCTCTCGGACCGGCCCCGTCCAAGATCCGCCGCGCCTGGAAGCTCCCAAGCCCGAGCCGGCCGATCTCGCGCCCGACCTGATCGACCCCAACCCCTACCAGCCGAGGAGCTCCAAGGCCCCCGACCCGGGAGCGGCGGAGCTCGCGGCCTCGGTCGCGCGGAAGGGCATCCTCGAGCCCATCTTGGTGCGCCCCTCGGGCGCTCGCTACAAGCTCCTGGCCGGCCAGAGACGCCTCGCCGCGGCGAGGGCCGCGGGGCTTCTCGAGGTTCCGGTGCTGATCCACAGGCACCTGGAGCATGACGAGGCAGGAGCCATCGCGGTCACCTACGAGGAGAACAAGCGCCGCCTCGACTTGACGCCGCTCGAGGAGTCCGAGGCCGTAGCTCACATGGTCGAGCAGTGCGGCGGCGACATCGGGGCGGCAGCCAACCAGCTCCACATGAGTACCAAACAGGCAGCACGACGGCTCCATTTGCGAAACTTGAGCCCCGCCTGGCGCGCCGCCGCGGCCGACGACGAGAGGCCCGTCTCCACCTGGTCTGCTGCGTGCCTCGAGGTCATCGCTCGCTTTCCGCCTGCCACCCAGGACGAGCTGCTGACCTCGCGCTATATGCCGGAGAGGCCCTCGGTTAAGGAGGTCGAGGAGCTGACCGCCGCCGCGACCCACGATCTCACAGCGGCGCCCTGGAAGCTCGACGATCCCGACCTCGTAGCGGAGGTGGGGGCCTGCGCCGCCTGCCCGCACCGGAGCGGCGCGACACCTCTGCTCTTCGACGACCTCCGGGCAGGCAAGCGTCGCTCCGGGGCCGACCACTGCCTCCTCCCTGGCTGCTGGCAGAGGAAGCTCACGGCGCACGTGGTCGCGGAGGACGCGAAGCTCAGGTCGTCTCATCCCGAGGTCGTCCGCCTTACGACCTGCTATCACGACCCGCGGCAAACGCCCGCGATCGTCGAGGGGGCGCTCCAGCGGCACGACGTCGTGCCCTGCTCACCCGAGGACGCTGGAGCGCTTCCCGCGATCCATGTCGATGGCGACCAGGCCGGCCAGGTCGCGTGGGTCAAGCTCCGACCTCACGTCTCTGCCGACGCCGGCGTCGCCGCTCCCGCCGAGAAGCAGCCTCCAACCACCGAGTCGCGGCTCGCGCGGCTGCGGCAGCTTCGTCTCAAGGCCCTCTCCGAGGAGCTTCTTGCGCGGCTTCCGGAGGCGAGCTTGGACCCGGAGGACCTGATCCAGCTCCTTCCCGGGTTGAAGGAGCTGGCCGCCATGGTCGCCGCGCTCGGAACCTCCGGCGGCGGCTTCTGCGAAGCATGGGAGGTGGCCTCCGATGCCCGGCGCACCAAGTGGGACCGCTACGAACACTTCCTGGGCGATGCGGAAGGCGAGGCGGCCGCCTCGCTGCGGTGTGCCCTCTACCGCCGCGTCGAACGCGAGGTCCGGCTCTCGATCACCTACGAGCCGCACAAGGACGTCGCCGCGCTGGAGCGGGACTGCCAGCGCGTGGCGATCGCCTTCCGGATCGACCACGCGGAGCTCGAGGCCGAGGCGCGGCTCCGGAAGCCCGCGCCGAAGGACCTGCGCGAGCACGACAGGCCGGAGGGCGCCGGGCGACCGAGGGCCGCGGCGCAGAGGGTCAAGGCAGCCTGAGAGATCGGTCGGGCCTTCGAGGGCGAAGCGCTCGCAACAAAGCGAGCGCTCGCTCTCGGAGGACAGCATGAGCACGCTCGAGTCCGCCGTCAGTTTCAGCCGTCCGTTCGCCAGCCTGGGCAAGCTGGTCATGACCCGAGGCGTCGCAGCGGAGATCCCGCTCGACGAGATCCTGATCGCCCTGGGGCGGCACCAGCGCGGGGACTGGGGCGAGGTGCCGCCCGAGGACGCGGCAGCGAACGACCGCGCTCTTCACGAGGGCGTGCGCTTGCTCTCGGCCTACTGCACGGCCCTCGGGGTCCGCTTCTGGATCATCACCGAGGCCGACCGCTCGTCGACGTGCATGCTCCTGCCCGACGAGTACTGACGCTCGCTCGATGGAGGCCCGCGCGGGCTCCGCTGGCCTCCGCTTCGGGCACCTGGTCCGGCAAGCCTTCCTGGCTGCGGTGGCGGCGAACGTCTGCGCGGTCAGCCTGTGCCGGGCGGGCACCTGGCCGGCTCCGGCACGCGCAGAGCCGTCTCCTCACGCTCTCTCGTTGCGCCGTCGCCAGCGGGGCTCCCGGCCAGCGCTCCTCGGCCGACCGGACCACCCGATCGCACGAAGGCCGGGGCTCGGGCGGAAGAGGTCATGGGTCTCGCTCTCCTTTCGGGCGGTCGGCCGCCTCGCCTTGAAACCTAGACCCGGGCCGGGCCTTGTGCCCGCAAGTCTCCGGACGTTCGTCCTCCGGGGGCTTCGCCCCAAACTTGCGGGCGGCCCGGGCCCGGGTCTTCGTCGCTCTCCGAGGCGGCCGAGAGCCGCCCGAAAGGAGAGCGAGACCCATGACCACCCCCACCCTCACCTTGACCGGCCTCCTGGGAGGCGATCGCGAGATCCGCTGGACCGAGGAGCGCACCACCACCCGCAGCCGCTGGAATACCGTCGCCGAGATGGACGAGGAGTACGAGGTGACGACCCCCGCCCGCGCCTACGCCGTCCTGTCGCTCGCCACGCAGCAGCAGGTGGGCGGCCGCTGGCAGACGGTCTGGCACCGGCTCCTCGTCTGGGACGTCTACCAAACCCTGGCGACCGTCCCCGTCTGGATCGCCCGCAAAGGCGACCAGGTGCGAGTGACCGGACGGCTCGAGACCGCCACCTTCCCGGGGCGCGACGGCAGGCCCCGCACCGTCACCCAGCTCGTCGTCGAGAGCTTCTCGATCCTCCAGAGCCGCGCCTGCCGCCAGCAGGGCTACCGGCCCCGGCGCCCGAGGCCGGCGATCGCCGCCTGCGCCAGGGCGTAGCCCCTCCCTCCGCATCGTCGCAGAGCGCCTTGTGCTCGCGGCCGGGCTGGCCGGTCCGGCGGCCGTGCGCTCTGCCAGCAATGTTTCTGACTGCCGAAAACCCCTCGCTGGGCTCGGGGTTTTCGTTCGTCAGAAACGCGGGCTCGCAGGCTCGCCCTTGCTGGCCAGGGGCCACCCCTGGACCCCGCTCGCGGACTCGGGAAGAAAGGAAGAATATCGGCTCGCACTTTGTTGCATTGCGCGTGCTGACGAATCGCTTCGGCGACAAGGGCAGTATCAAAATTTTACGGCCCGTAAAATGTGATCTGTACCGCTCTCTGCGGCTGGATTTTACGGCCGTAAAATCTGCCGGCTCGCAATGAGGAGCCGCTTCGAGCCGGCCGAGAAGCGGCCCTCCGCCTCGCGGCGGGGAGGCCGGCCCCCTGCCCGCGCCGGAGAGCGACGCGACCTGCGCCTACGGCTCCGAGTCTCGTCGGCCGAGAAGGCCTCCATCGAAATCCTTGCGCAAGCGAGCGCGCTTCCGGTCGGCACGTACCTCCGTCTCTCGGCTCTCCACCGCAAGGTTCGAGCGGCCGTCCCCGCCGTCAACTACGACTGCGTCCGCGAGCTCGCCCGCGTCGGAGGCAACCTCAACCAGGCGCTGATCGCGATCTACGCCCGTGGCGGATCGCCCGAGCTCAAGCCCACGCTCGAGGAGCTGCTCTTCCTCCTCGAGCTCCTGCGCGCCTCCCTGGTCGGCGCGGACGGGGGCTCGGCGGAGACGCCTCGATGATCACCAAGATCCCGAGGAAGCGCGCCAACCCACGTCCGCTCTTGGCCTACCTCGACGGCAAGGGCGATCCCGAGCGGCGGCTTCTCGACACCAACCTCCAAGGCCGTACCCCGCGAGAGATGGCGCGCGAGCTCGTGGCCTTCTCGCGCTCGCGGCGGCCGGGCCTCGCCAAGCTCAGCAAGCACATGATCCTCTCCTTCGCGCCGGGCGAGCGGCCCTCGGAGGGCGAGCTCAAGTCGATCGCCGCCTTCTACCTCGAGCGCATGGGCTACGGCGAGGCACCCTACGCGGTCTACCTGCACACCGACACCGGCCACCTTCATCTCCACATCGTCACGACACCGACGAGCTGGGATGGCCGGCGAGTTCGGGAGTCGCGCGACTGGCCGCGCTCCGAGCGCGTGGCGCGCGAGATCGAGAAGCGCTGGGGCCTGACGAAGGTCTCCTCCTCTCGCGAGGTCAAGAAGCGCGCGGCGACCCCAGAGGAGCTTCATGCCGGGGAGCGCAAGGCCGAAGGCTCGCTGCGGCAGAGCTTCCAGACCACTGTCGGAGACGCGGCTCGGCAGGCGACGACCTTCACAGACTTCCTTCAGGACCTCTCGCAGCAGGGCTTCGAGATCCGCCTGGCGCTCGACGACCGCGGCCTCTTGCGCGGCATCTCTTTCTCTCGCGACGGCGCCCATTTCCGCGGCTCGCAGTTGGGCCGTGCCTTCGCCGGGGGAAACCTTCCGACCTCGTTCGGGCTCGACTACGACCCGGCCCGGGACCTTGCCGCGGTACGGGCTTTCTCCAACCACGATTCCAGGAGGCTGACACTCATGGCTGTTGCCGAACCGCAAGAGAAGAGCGCACCGCCGGAACGCAAGCGACCAGCCGGCGAGACGATGGAGCTGAACCTCGGGTCTCTTCCCGAGGGCCGCTACCAGTTGGTGGGAATCGACCCCACCCGGGTCAAGCCGCACCCCGACCGCATCCCCCAGGAAGCGATCGCCTGGCGGCGGGACGGCTGGTCGGAGGCTACCGTCGAGGAGGCCAAGAGCTGGCTCTCGCGCGAGAACCACACCCGCATGCTCTTGGTCCGCCCGGAGGGCGCGACCGAGACCCACCTCGCCTTCCGCGGCGTGACGAGCGAGCAGCTCGGCTACATGAAGGCGGAGGGCTTCGAGCCCGCCTGGGTGGTGAAGGTCGGCGATCAGTATGACGTGCTGCTACGAGCCCACGAGAGGCTCTCCCAGGCCGACGCCTCGGCGCTTTCGGGCGACCTCGCCGCACGCTACGACCTCGCGGTGCCTCGAGGCCACTTCCGGGACGCCGTGCGCCTTCCGGGGAGCGCGATCCACCTTCCCGAGGGCCGCGAGCTCGCCCAGCTCGTCGAGCGGCGGGAGCTGCCGTTCTCGGAGTCGGAGGTCGTGATGGAGGAGCTGCGGCGGATTCCGGAGCAGAGGGAGGTTGCGCTGCTCGCGCGGGAGGAGACCCCGGCGATGCCGCGGGACTCGACGCCGGCGGCCGTGGCCGAGGAGCAGGTAGCGGCGCGGCCCTCGCTTCCTGCCGACTCTCCCGTGGCGCGGCTCCAGGCCGAGGTCGAAGCCGCCCGCGAGTGGAGGGCGCCCGAGCCCTTGCCCAACCGATCCGTCGAGGAGCTTCTGGCCGGCGCGCGCGAGGCCAACCGCCAGGCGCTCGCCGCCCTCGAGAACAGCCCAGCCGGCGTCGAGCCGCTGCCGAGCCATCCCGCGGTGCGCGAGCTCCTCTCCTTCGAGGCGGAGCTCTCGCGCCGGCGCGGGGCTCTCGAGGAGCAACTCGCCCGGCTCGAGCCAGGAGTGCGGGAGAAGCTCGAGCGGGTCGAGACTCTCGGCCGCGACATCGAGGCCCGGCCCGACCTCGACACGATCCGGCGCTACCAGGAGGCCGTGCAGGTCTTCGGCGAGGCGCAAGCCGACTATCAGGCCGCCGAGCGGGCCTACGCGCAGGTCCTCTCCAGCCAGGCGACGCTCGATCGCGAGCGCATGGGAGCGGCGGTCGCCGCCCAGCCCGAGCGGCCGGCGCTGCGCGAGATCCACCGGCAGGCGACGGAGCGGGAGCTCGACCTCGCGCGCCAGGCCGGATCGCACCTCGAGCTTCCGGTCCAGCCGCAAGCCTCGGCGGAAATGCTGCGCCGGACTCTCGTGACCTGGGAGCGCCACGAGCCGGGCCTACTGGCGCGCCTCAAGGACGAGGGAGCCCGGGCCCTCCCCGCCTGGGAGCGCTACACGCGGGACACGATCCTCGCCCGGGCGCAGCTCGACCGCGCGGACGCTGCCCGGGCGAGCGAGCCGCGCAGGCTCGCGGCGGCAGTCGAGCGGGGAGCCGAGCCCGCGAAGGTGCTCCAGGCCATGGTCGACCACCAGCGCTCGCTCGTGGCGCACGCGGCGGCCGAGCGCAAGCTCGGTGTCGAGCTCGTCGATCCTGGGGATCGGCTGCGCCAGGCGGCCGGGCGCGTCGCCGGCGGCGACACCTCGCCCGACGCCTTGCGCCGGTTGAACGCCGAGCTCGTGCGCCAGGTGCCGCGCGAGGCGATCGCGCCGCCGTTGACCAAGGCGCCGAAAGAGCCTTCGAAGCTCGTCCAGCGCTACCTCGGGGTGCGGGAGGATCTGGTCAACTTTGCCCGCCAAGCGGCGCAGCCGGGGGCGATGGACTCCCAGGGGAACGCTCTCCTTCTCGCTCGTTCGACCGAGGCACTGGGCCTCCACCAGCACGTCGAGCGCCTGCAGCGGAAGCTGCTTGGCGTGATGGACCCCGGGCAGGCGCCGCAGGGTTTGTCGCAAGCAGCCTGGGACCTGGCCTGGCTCCGGCGTGCCACCGAGAAGGGGATGCTGCCCACCGAGGCGCAGTCGCACCTCGCCAACGTCGTCAAGGCTCCCGCGGCGGCCGGCAGGGTCGCGGCGGGCAAAGCACTCTGGATCGGAGTGCTCGCTGCGCGCTGGGCAACCTCGAAGCTCGAGAACTACGCCCAGCGGGTGCTGACCCAGGGATGAGAGCGCGCGCGATCGTCCAACGCGCGCTCGGGCTCGCTGCCGGCGCCATCGGTTTGCTGGCGGGCGCCGCCGCGGGCGAGCGGGCTCCGTTCCTCCTCTGGAACGCCTCGGGAAGCGTTCCCTACGGGCTCTACTTGCGGCTCGATCGGCCTGCGGCATTGGGCGACCTGGCGGCCGCCTGCCTGCCGGAGGACCTCGCGCGTTTCGCCCGCGCTCGCGGGTACGCGCTCTCCGGCTCCCTCTGTCCGGGCGGCACGGCGCCGGTTCTCAAGCGGCTCGCGGCGCGAGCGGGCGCTCAGATCGCGCTCGACCGCGGCGAAGTTTCAATCGATGGAACGCGGTGGCCGCGCGGCGAGGTCCGTTCCGAGGACTCCGCCGGCCGGCCCGTGCCCACGCAGATCGTGTATCCATATCTCGTTCCGGGCGGCCAGGTGCTGCTCCTGGGCGATCATCCGCGCTCGTTCGACGGCCGGTACTTCGGGCCGCTCCCCGAGAGCCGAATCCTCGCGGCCTACTGGCCGCTCTGGACCTGGAGAGCGGAGCCCTCGCCTTGAAGCTTCCCTACCGGCTTCCCGCGCGATCCTCGAGCGCGCAGGAGATGATGCTCTCGCTCCTCCTCGCCTCGCTCGGTGCGTCGTTGGTCGTCAGCCACTGGTTTGCCGCGCGCATGGGCTCCCATCCCGGCCTCGGTCCCCCCTTGCTCGAAGGACCGGAGGTGGCGCTCGCAGGCGAGGGCCTCGCCGCGCTCGCGGTCCTGATCCTGCTCGTGCTCCTCGCGAGGACGCCCGCGCAGCCGGCGGTCCTGATCGTCGCCGCGCTCCTTCTCCCGGCGTCTCTGGCGCTCGCTACAGGCCGGCTCTATCCGCCGCTCGCCTGGACCGCTTGGCGCGCTGAGCTGGTGACGATGGAGAAGACGTACCCTGCACTCGTCAGCGAGCGCCGGAGCCTCGACCGCGCTCTCCTCCTGGCCCTCGCCGGTGCGCTCGCACTAGCCGCTCTGCGCTCGGCGGCGCTCGGCTCACGCGAGGGCGACACCCAGGGCTCGGCGCGCTTTGCCACCTCGGCCGAGATCTCGAAGCTGGCCTTGAGGGCCGGCAGGACCGGGATCGTCATCGGCGGCGAGAAGCGGCTCGGCCGGGCCCGCGCGTTTCATGCGCCGGACCGCCGCCACGTGGGGATCTTCGGGCCATCCGGCTGCGGCAAGACCTCGAAGGTCATCATCCCGACGCTGCTTGCCGAGCCGGCCTCGATGGTGGTGCTCGACATCAAGCGCGAGCTTCATGCGCTGACCGCCGACCACCGCAGGGAGGCCTTTGGCCACACGATCCACGCCTTCGCGCCGTCGATCAAGGAGCCCTGGGTTTCCGGGTACAACCCTCTCCTCGACATCCCCAAGGGGCCGCAGGAGGTGGCTTACGCCCAGGCGCTCGCTCTCGCCCTGGTCGACCCGGAGGGCCAGCTCAAGACCCCCGACTTCTGGAACGCCTCGGCGCATTCGTTGCTCACCGCGGCCATCCTCCACACGCTCTATGTCGGCGAAGACAAGAGTCTTGCCGGCGTAAACGCGCTTCTTGCCTCCTCGGGCGAGGGGATCAAGAAGCGCTTGAACGGCATGCGAGAAACCGAGCACGACCCCGAGCTCACCCAAGGCTGGGCCGATCCGGAAACCGGCGACGACACGCCCACTCACCCCGTGGTGCTCCTGGAGGCCGCCAAGCTCCTCGACCTCGCGGCCGAGACCTGGACCGGCATCGTGGCCACCGCCCGCAGCAAGCTCACTGTCTTCCTCGACCCGATCGTCGCGGCCAACACCCGCGCCCACGACTTCTCGCTCGCCGGCCTCGGCCGGCCGGGGAACCCGACGACCGTCTACCTCATCATCCCGGCGCGAGACATCGGACGGCTCTCGGGCCTGCTGCGGATTGTCCTCCAGAACCTCTCGTTCCACCTGACCGGGGGCCTCGCGCTCCATCCGGACGCCGCGGCGCAGGTAGGGGAGGCGGAGGCCTCGCGCGAGCTTGTCCTGGTGCTCGACGAGCTCGCCGCCGTGGGCAAGCTCGATCTCATCGCCCGCCAGATCGCCTTCCTGCGCGGCTACGGCATCCAGGTCGTCGCCGCCGTGCAGACTGCCAACCAGCTCTACCAGGTCTACGGCGAGCACGAGAACGTCCGTGGCAACTTGGCCTACCTCCTCGTCTTCCCCTCGACCGAGCAGAAAACCGCCGAGGAGATCTCTCGGCTCCTGGGCGACCAGACCCTCTACGTCGAGTCCAGGAGCCGCTCCACCGCGGAGTCCGTCTTTGCGTCGAGGCGGTCGGTGATGGTCAAGGACCAGAAGCGCCCGCTGCTCACCGCTGACGAGGTGCGGCGCCTCGCCAACGAGAACCCGATCCTCGTGGTGACGGGGGCGTACCCGGTGTGGAACGAGATGCGGGGATGGTGGGAGGGGAGACCCGCGAAGCGCAGTGTACGATCGAGGGCCTGAGCCTTCGGTACAGCGGAGGGGCGTGCTGGCGGACCGATCGATCAGTCCGTGCCCGGGTCGTCAACGCCTCCTCGGTGTCCCGCGCTGTCGAGCGCGAGCCCGCGCTCGCTCGTCGCCCGCGACACGAGCGAGCCGCTCGACCTCCTGCCGCTTCTTCGCGACCGTGCGCACCGGGCGCCCCAGCCGAGCGGCCACCAAGTCGTCCGGTAGCTTGCCGAGCAGTGCGACGTCCTTGGGCTTCCAGGCCCGCCAGGCTCGAAACGCCGGAATCCCGAGCTGACGCCGCTTGCCGGCGACTCGCGCGGCGGACACTCCTACCAGCGGCGCGATCTCGCGGTCCGGCACCGTGCCCAGCCGTCGGATCACCCCCGGTGGCCAACGCCACTCGCCGATCGTCGGCGCCGGCACACCGAGCTCCCGGCGCAGATCGGCGATGGTGGCGAACTTCAGGCCCGTGGCCCGTCGCACCATCGAGCTCGGCATGCGCAGCAGCTTGCGCAGAGTTGCGGTGCGCTCGACCGGTCGCTTCTCGAACCGCGCCGGGATTCCCAGCTCCGCCCGTTTGGCGAGGATGCGCGTGTGGGAGACGCCGAACTTCCTCGCAAGCTCGTGGTCGGTGACTCGACCCAGGCTCGAGAGCATACGTTTTGTCCACCGAATTCGCGGCGCCATCGGATGACGCGGCGGGATGCCGAGCCGCTGGCGCTTGCGCATCACCGCCGACGTCGTGAGGCCCACCCGCTCACCGACCTCGTGATCGGGGACCTTACCGAGCAGCGCCAGCTCCTGCCGGGTCCAGAGGTGACCTTGCGGCGCGCCCCGGGGAGGCGGATAGGAGGCAGGAATGCCCAGGGCCCAGCGCTTCGACTTGACAGAATGACGCGGTATCCCCAGGAAAGCTGCGATGTTGCCATCGGAATCGGTTCCAAGAAGAGCGATCTTCTCCTTCGTCCACTCGACGCGATCGCGCCGCGGCCGAAACAGCCCGATCCCCCGCCGGAGGCGCTCGGCCCGAACGCTCTCAGGCATGATGCCTGCTCTCCTTGCCAGCGTGCTGTCAGGGACCTTGCCGAGGAGCGCGACCAGGGGCTTCGTCCAGCGCACCTGACGCCGCGAACGACGCTTGACGATCGCTGCCCGCGTTCGAGCCAGGCCTCGGGGATCTCTTGGCGCCATCGCCTGAAGACTAGCAAGAGCCAGGCGCCGGCCGGCTCGGGAGCGGTGCGTGATCTAGGCACCCTTCCGCCAGACTTGTCCCCGCGCTATACTTACGCCGCATTTTCCCGTTCGGAGGTCCGCAGATGTTCATCATCCGCGTCCTGCTGGTTTCCTACTTCAAGATCGCTGAGGAGATCCTGCGGCTGATCTTCCGCTCTTTCGAGCGGAGCTCCTATCGTGCCCTCAGCCCGGAGGAGAGGGTTTGGGCCCTCGAAGAGCGCCGCCGCGCGATGGGCTACAAGCCCGGCTGGCTCTACTACCGCTGCGAAGAGGAGGGGCTCGGCGAGGTGCTGGAGCAGATGCGCAGCCAATCTCAGGTGCGGTCGGACGCATAGGCACTGCCCGGCGCCTCGGGTCGAGAGCGACCCTGCGTGCAAGACGGAGGGTTGAGGGAATCGGCGGCGACACCCGCCTTGCCCGGGCTAGTGCACAGTCCTCCGCTCCTCCGCCCAGGTAGGCGCGCTCTCGCCCAGGTGAAGCCACTCGTGGTGGGCACGGACGGCCTCGAGGCGATGCTCCAGAAGCGCGCTGGTGAGGAGTCGCTCGGCCCAATCCTTCTGGTAAGCGGCGAGCTCGTTGTCGCCCAGCGCCTCGAGCAGCAGATGGGACCAGAGAGCCATCTCGGCCGCCTTCTCCAGCTCACCGAAGGCCGCCGCGAGGCGACAGAGATCCAGGAGTAGCTTCAGTGTCGGACCTCCCCGGCCCTTGGCCCAGCTCAGGAGCGCCACCGCGAGCCCTGTCTCGAAGGCGACGAGAGGATCGGTCGACTCGAGGACAAGCTCTCGGCAGCGGAGAGAGGCAAGCTCTGCCGCGCGCAAGCGCCGTCCATGGAGGTGATGCTCGATGCGCAGCGCGAGCGCTCGACTGTGGAGGTCCGCCACGAGCCCCGAGGGAAAGGCGCCGGGATCGAGCCGCTCGGCAAGGTGGAGGGCCAGCAGCGAAACCTCCTCGTCGTCGCCGTGCGCGCTCTCGAGCGGTCTTGCGACCTCGAGCAGCAGATCGACGAGCTCAGGCCGCCACAGTGCCTCGTCCGTCGCGATCCGCGCCCAGCGCTCTCGCGGCTGCTGCGCGAGCAGCCGCGCCACTATGTCAGCGTCTTCGGTACGCAGGGCGCGAAACCTCGCAAGGCAGCCGTGGGCTAGTTCCATCGCCCGCGAGACCGCGGGGCCGTATTGGTCTTCACTGATCCCGCCCTCAGAGGCGGCATGGGGAAGGGCGGCCGGTGTCGGAGAAAGCTCGGCGTCCTCGCAGAAGCCCGGCCGCGAGAAGACGCGCCCCAAGAATCGCTCGAGGAGATCGACGGGATCGAGGTCGCCGCTTCCTGCCCTCTGGGAGGGGCCGCCCGACTCGTCGATGCGCTGCTCGGGCCGTGGAGCGGACTTGCCACGCGACCGCCTCACGGCTCCTCCCGGTTGCCACCGAGGCGCTCGAGCGCCGCTGCGGCGTCGAAGTCGCGCTCGGTCAGCTCGACGCCCTCGGCCCGGATGACCACTCGCACCTGGGCGGGCTCCTCGAGGGAAAGGTCGACTCGCCATCCTTCCCGCTCGACCACCTCCTCTGCCAGGCGCAGGAAATCGAGCGCCATCTCGCGCGAGCCGAAGGTGAGGACTCCCCTCAGAGCCGTCCCGCCCTGGACAGCTTCCCATCCGGGCAGCGACTCCAGGCGCTTGCGGTAGCGCGCGGCCTTCGGCTCTGCCACGGGAATCTGATCTTCCGTCCGCTTCAGCATCGCTTCGAGTCTCCTCAGAGTGTCGGCAATCCGGCCGGTCGGTTCGTCGGATCGCAGGCGGGCCAGCGCCTCGACGGGATCTTCCGCAACCACCGGTGGTCTCGGCTGGAGCGTCTCCGCCGGTTGCGGGGTGTCGGATAAAGCCTGCGCAGCCCGGAGCAGCTCCAGAACCTCGTTCAGGCGCTCCGCCACGAGCGACAGGTCGCGATCGAGCCGCATCGGCAACGTCAGAGGCGAGTGGGCCTCGCAGAGCCGCTCCGCTGCCTCCGCATCGGGAAGGAAGCGGGCCAGGGCCACGCGTCTTTCCTCGATCTCTCTGACCCACGAAGCGACCTCCTTCTCCGAGCGAGCCAAGACTTCGAGGGCGCGCTCGACCGGATCGGCGTGCTCGTCACCCCGCGCGCTCTGGAGCGCGAGGGCAGCGAAGCCAGCCGGGGCGACCGACTTGAGCGCTTGGACCACCCTTGCCACTGCGCCCGATGTGCTAGGGATCGAGACCGGACCTGGCTCGCCGCCCAGGCTCGACAGCCGCCTTGCCAGCGCCAGCACGCGAAGGGTCACGCCTTCTTGCTCGGGATCGGAGAGCACCGCCGTGACGGAGCGCCGGAGCCAGTGAACTTCGGGGAGCAGTTCGTTGTCGAACGCCAGGACCGCCATCATCAAGAGAAAGCCCACGGCGTCCTCGGCCGCTCGAAACCGCCATTCGCCGAGCAGGCGACCCGTGCGCCGGATCGACCGCCAGCCGGGGAGGCCCAGAAGCGCCTTCATGAGCTCGTCGCCGCGCAGGCGGCTCGACCCATCGAGCTTGGACATCTCACGAGTCCGTGAAGCGGCTCGGTGCAGGCCGCAGGCAGCGGCAGCCGTCAGGATCTGTCGTCTTCACAGCAGGGGAGACTCTAATGCAGCGATCGTGACCAATGCAAGACTGTTGTCATTCAAGCTGGAATAGGATGAAAGGGCCTCGTGGGACCGGACCCTCTCCATTTCGCCGCAGGACAGACGGCCTCTTCCGCCTTCGCTTTCGCTGCTATAAAGTCAGTCTCCATGAGCGAGGACCTTGCCCTCGAAGCGCGCAGGGAATCCGCGAAGCTCGGCCTCGCGCTCAAGCAGTACATCCGGGAGTGCGACAGCACCGCTTCGCACGGGAGCCGGGCCCTGGGCCGCGCGCCGCAGTACCTGACGAGGGTCTTCGCCGGCATCCTGCCGCTCCGGATCGAGGAGGTCTTGCGCCTCTTCGAGATCCTGGGCAAGCATCCGCACGTCTTCTTCGACCGTCACTATCCGCTGGGTGGGATCGAACGCGATCCCCCGGCTGCGTCTGCGGGCCCGCCGCCGCAGGAGACACCCCACCTGGCGGCCTACCTCGAGTCGGCCGTGGCTGCGCCGCTGCCGCCGTCTGCCGAGATGGAGAAACGGGCCGGCCGCATCCTCAAGGGGCTGATCGTGGGGGCCGGCACCCGCCAGCGCGCCGTGAGCTTGAAGCTCGGGCTTCCCAAGGATGCGCTCGGACAAGCGCTCCGCGGAGGCACCGATCTCTCGGCATGGCACATCTTCGGCGTGCTCGCGGCGACGAAGACGAGCGCTGCGCAGTTCTTCCGGGCGCTCCTCGGCCCGGACGACTCGCTCGCGTCGGCCTCGGCCGGCACTCCGCGATGGGACGACCTGGTCGGCGCGCTCGAGCGCGCGCTGACGGGCTACCTGGAGCACCAGGGACCGAAGCCCGCCGCCGAGCCCCCGCCGGCCAAGCCCCAGTCGGCCAAGCCCCCGTCAGCCAAGCCTGACCGCAGCAGGCCCTCGCGGCGCAAGGCCGTGCGGCGGACGAAGGCGACGAAGCCCAAGCGCTGACCGCAGGCCGAGGGAGCGCTCCGTAGGGCGCGCACCCGATCCGACACCCGCGCTGTCTCACCGACAGATCGACGGTTTGCAGTTGGAGGTCCAGGGACCTCCCGCCGCGGCGCGCTCCCTTGAAACGGTAGGTGTTGACAGGCTCATATGCAGCGGCTATGATTTCGTAGAACCGAAAAGCGCTTGCATAAGCTTGTAGCGAGCTGAGGGAGTCGAAGGAGCGGCAGTTTACCGCGACCCAGCATTGAATAAAAATCGAGATGCTGTAATGATTCTCTTCCGCCCGACGAAGCTCGTCCTCACGAAACCCCACGGGAGGGTTGTCCACTTGAAGCATCTCTTCACAGCGTTCTGTTGGTGCTTCCTGGGACTCCCGGCAACCTTCCTCGCTCTCCCGGCCGCAGCCGAGCTCGGACGCGGCGAGCTCGCGATCGCGGGCACGCGGCTCGTGGTGTCGCCGGAGAGCCAGACTGTCCCGTTCGACACGCCGACGATCGTCGAGACGGCGCTCGAGGGCTACGACCTCGAAACCGGCTCCCTCCCCCCCTCGCTGCGGGTGGTGGGGGAGCTCTCGGGCCCGGAGATCGACGGCTTGCTGGTGCTCGAGACGGTGCCCGGCCAGCCGCTGCGCATCCCTGCCCTGCGCTTGCAGGGCGAGTACTTGCTCCGCGACCTCCGGCTGCTCGACGGCGAGACGCTCCTCGCCTACGCCTCGCCGCGGGACGTGGTGGTGCGAGTGGATCAGGTGCTCGTCACCCGCGTCACCTCCCGCGCCCTGACGCTGGAGGAGATCGCGAGCTACGGCATCGTGGTCGACGACGACAACTTCCAAGCCTTCAACTTCACCTTCGCCTTCGGAGTCGCCGGCCACACGGTGGACTACAACGTGCCGGTGGTCTTCCAGCCCGGGGGCGGCGGCTCGGGCGGCGCGCGCATCGCCTCCGTCCTCTCGCTCGGGGAAGGCACCCTGCGGGCGCGCTTCCGGCCGCCGCAGATCGCTCCCTTCCAGTTCCGCGTGCGCGCCCCGGGCACGCCGCAGAGCGGCGGCTGCACCAGCCCGTTCGGCGATTGCGTCTCGCATCCCCCGCCTCCCATCCCCGGCGTGCTGCTCTTCCCGGCCGACATCGGACTGCTCCACCAGTTCTTCTCGGTGGTGCTCTTGGCCGGCAACGGCGCGCCGGCGGGCGATCCGCTGGTGATCCGCGACCTCGCGGCCCGGATCCGCCTGCCCGCGGGCCTGCGCCAGGCCGAGACCACACCGCCCACGCCGCTCGGGGTGCCGGTGCCGGTGCGGGTACCGGGGCCGGACGGCGAGGTGGGCACTGCGGACGACATCTCCTTCCTGGTTGCTCAGGCGACCGGCGAGGCCGAGTTCTTGGTCGAGGGGCTGCGCGAGGGCACGCACATCGTGTCGATCGACTTGGCCGGCTTGCTCGAGGGCCTGCCCGGCGGCATCCAGCGCATCGAAGGCGAGGCCAAGGGCGCGGTGATCGTGCGCGACCCGACCTTCGGTATCACCGTGCACCACCCCGAGGTGGTGCGGGCGGGCGAGGAGTACACGCTGGGCTTGACGCTCGCCAACACCTCGAGCTCGCCCGCCAACCTGGTGACGGTCTCGCTGCCGGCCTCCGGCCTCTCCGGGGTCGAGGTGGTGGGGGAGCGCCAGGTGACCCTCGACACCCTTCTCCCCGGCGACTCGCAGCTCGTCGAGCTCCGGCTGCGCTCGCTGCGCACCGGCAAGGTGGTGGCGACGGCGGCGCGCAGCGACCAGCACCTCCGTCCCACCTTCGACATCACCACCTCGGTGGGCGAAGCCGGCATCCCGCTCTCGCCCACCTCGATCGTGCTGCCGCGGTCCACCGAGCTCTTACCCGAGGCGTTGCGCAGGAGCGCGCTGGCCTTGGTCGGCCTCGGCTTCTCGATCGCCTCGGCTCCCCAGGCGCTGCTCGCCGTCGAGCTGCCGCGGGTCTCGCGCGCGAGCGTCGACGGGCGGGTCTACGAGCTGGCCCAGGCCGGCCGGGTGCTGCGCCTCGGCGAGGAGCTGTTCGACGCCGCGGCGGTGCTCGCGGTCGAGTGGACCGGGGCCGGAGACGGCGACCTCGACTGGGACCGGCTGCGGCGCGCGACCGCCAACGGCGCGGCCACCGGCGATAGCCTGGCGCAGGTCTTTGCCGCCGAGGCGGTGGCCGGCTCGGCGCGCGCCGCCTGCGAGCGCTTCGCGGCCGCCACCGCCTACCTACCGCCGCTGGTGCTCGCCATGGCCGAGGGCGACGAGCTCCGGCTGGAGGTGGAGAGCCTCGCGACCGGGCGCTCGCTGGAGGGCTCGGGCACGGCGGCGGATCGCGTCCGCGACCTCCCCTTCGCCGACCTCTTTCGACTGGGCGCGGCCGAGCTCGCGCTGGTGGCGCGCCCCGAGCCCGGTGGCTACCGGGTGAGGGTACGGCCGGAGCCGGGCGCCGGGGGCGGCGGCAGCGTGACGGTCGTCTCCCGGGACGCCGGCGGCTCGTTGCGCGAGACGCGCTGGACGAGCGTCAACCTCGGCACCGGCGGCTCCGCCTGGGTGGACCTGGTGCCGGGAGCGGGCTCTCCCTCGCTCGCCGTCGATGCGAACGGCGACGGGCTCGCCGAGCAACAGCTCGCAGGCTCCGCCACGACCCTGGCTCCCCGACCCTTCGAGGTGGTCGGAGTGGTGCAGAACGGCGAGGTCGACCCCACGGGGCACGTAGTCGAGGTGCTGTTCTCGCAAGACGTGGCGCTCGGCTCGCTGCTGCCGCGCGACCCGGACCACTTCGTGCTTCCCGGCAAGGTCTCGAACGGCGGGCTGGTGGCGGCCGAGGCGCAGGTGCTCGCGAGCGCGGCCGGCGAGACGGGCAACCCCTTCGCCGGCCTGCGCAACAGCCGGGTGGTGCGGGTGGTGTTCGACAACCCGCTCTCGCCCTACGTCGCGCACTCGCTGGCGGTCGAGGACATCGACGCCGCGGCCGGCTCTCACATCGAGAGCCAAATCGTGCCGGTGCTGACCACGGTGACCACTCCAGGCACCCTGGTAGCCGGGCGGGTGATCGGCGGCGACGGGCAGCCGGTGCCGTTCGCGCGGGTCGAGCTCTTGGAAGCCGACCCCTGCCCCTTCTGTCTGGAAGCGGTCTGCATCGTCCATCCCACCGCCGCGATCCAGGCCGACGGCCGGGGCGAGTTCCTCTTCGACTACGTGCGTCAGACCGGCTGCGGGGAGCCGTTCACGCTCGAGGCCACCGACCCGCAGACCACCGAGAGCGGCAGGGCGCGGGGCGCGGTGCGGTTCCTCGGCGAGACGGTGCGGCTCGACGTGGTGATGGTGGGCCGCGGCACGGTGCGGGGACGGGTGCGGTACGAGGACGGCACCGCCGTGCCGGAGATCTCCCTGCAGCTCGTCTCGGCCGCCTTGCAGCAGGGCCGGCAGGTGCAGACGGACGCGAACGGCAACTACCAGGCGAGCGAGCTCGCGGTGGGCACGATCGTGATCGCCGCCCGCGACGCCGACGGCAACTCTGCCGCCGCCACCGTGGAGCTGCCGGCGGCCGGCGCGGTGGTGGAGCGGGATCTCACCATCGTGCGCCGCCCGGCCGACGAGCTCGGCGAGGTCTCGGGCCGGGTGTTCGAGCCCGACGGCGCCACACCGGTGGCCGGCGCCTGGGTGGCGCTCTACCACGGCGGCACGCTGGTGCGAGCGCTCGCCAGCGACGGCGACGGCCGCTTCGCACTCGGGCCGGTCTTGGCCGGCCAAGCGGAGATCGAGGCCTTCTCGGGGGAGACCGGCCGGGCCGGCGCGCGCCTCTTCTTCGAGGTGCTGCCGGACCGCATGAACGAGGTCGCGGTGCTGCTCGTCGACGAGCGCGGCGCGGTCGAGGGCTTGGTGCGCCGGCGCACCTTGACCGGCGCGCTGGAGCCGGTGCCGCTGGCGGTGGTGTGGGCGGCGGGCACGCTGGCCAACGCGCGCACGGATGCTTCGGGCTTCTATCGCCTCGAGGGGGTCTTCGCCGGCAGCCAGACGATCCGGGCCGCCGACCCCGACACCTTCGCCCAGGCCCATGGGTCGGTGACGGTGGTCGACGGCGAGACGGTCCCCCGCGACCTGGTGTTCGAGACCGCCGCCAGCTCGGGCGCCGTGGCCGGCGAGGTGCTGGGCTACGACGGCACCCCGGTGCCAGGCGCCACCGTGCACCGCGCGGTGAGCGACGTGGTCTGGTCCGGCGAGACCGCCACCGACGGCGCCGGCCGCTTCGTGCTCGGCGGGCTGGGTCCAGGCACCTATGCGATCCACGCCGTCCGCGGCGCGGACGGCGGCGTGGCGACCGCCACCGTGCGCTTCGCCGGCGACACACCGTTCGTCACCATCCGCTTCAAGAAGGGCACGGTGCGCGGCCGGGTGCTGGCGAGAAACGAGTCGGGCGAGCTCATCGGCGTCGAGACCGTGGTGCGCGCCCGCATGACCGAGGTGCGCCTGGGCCTGGTGGGTCTCGCGACCGCGCCCCGCGACCTCGAGACCGCCTCCGACGGCAGCTTCGAGCTCGGGAACGTGCTCGCCGGGCCCTACGTGCTGACCGCGTTCAACGGCCTCTACGGCGAGCAGACCGTGCGCGGCACCTTGACCCAGCACGGCGAGGTGATCGAGCACCCGATCGTCTTCGAGCCTGCCGGGACGGTGGAGGGCACGGTCTACGACCACGACGGCTCGACGCCGGTCGAAGGCGCCCGGGTGTGGCTGCGGCACCCGGCGCTTGCCGACTACGACGTCCTGACCGACGAGGCGGGCCGCTTCCGCTTCGAGCTGGTGGCCCCGCATCCCGCGCGCTATCCCCTGGACGTGCGCTTCGAGGACGGCGTGGTGCTGCGCCTGGCGCGCGTGTGGGTCCAGCTCCGGCGGCCCGGCCAGACGGTGACCGCCGACGTGGTGCTGCCGCGCCAGGGAGGGGTCGCCGGCCGGGTGGAGGACTCGAACGGCGAGCTGGTCCCCGGCGCGCGGGTGACGCTCAAGGAGGCGGAGTACCCGGCGCGCACCCTGGTCCAGGAGGCGGACGCCAACGGCGCCTTCGCCTTCGACAACGTGTTCGAGGGCTCGGTGACGCTCACCGCCAAGGCCCTCCACCTGGGCGGCCTGGGCGGGAAGCTCACGGTCGAGATCGACGAGGAGGGCGACGAGCTCACCGAGCTGGTGATCCGACTCCAGGACACCGGCGCCATCGCCGGCCAGGTGCAGTCGCCGGTCGACTCGACCGGCGTGCCCGCGGCCGAGGTGCGGCTCTACCGCTCCGGACACCTGGTCGAAACGCTCAACGCCGATGCCCTGGGCGAGTTCCGCTTCGAGCTCTTGCCGCTCGGCACCTACGAGCTCAAGGCCTTCGATCCCGCCTCCGGCCGCGCCGGCCGCGAGACCGGCCTGGTGCTCTCGGCCAACGGCCAGGAGCTCTCCCGCTACCTGGTGCTCGAGGCGCGAGGCTCGGTCGAAGGGCATTTGTTCGAGCCCCAGTCCACGGTGCCGGTGCCGGGCGCCACGGTGAAGCTGCGCTCGCAGTCGATCGTGCCCTTGACCGCCTACAGCTCGACCGACGGCGACGGCTTCTTCGACTTCGGCGGCATTCCGCAGGGCACCTTCACGCTCACCGTGCGCGAGCCCGACGGCCGCCGCACGGCGAGCGGCACGGGGGAGATCACGGCCGAGGACGAGGTCGTGATCCTCGACCTCTACCTCGAGGCGAGCGGCACCGTGAGCGGCACCGTGCGCACGCCGCTCGGCGTGCCCGACGGGCCGTTCACGCCGGTCAACGTGGTGCTGCGCCAGGACGGGCAGGTGGTGGGCTCGAGCCTCGACGCGAGCTACCACCTGGAGGGCGCGATCGCCGGCCGCCGCTTCGACCTCGAGGCCAGCGAGCCCGGCGGCCTGCACCGCGGCGAGGCCTCCGGCACCCTCACCGCCGAGGGCGAGGACTACGCGCTCGACGTGCGCATGGTGCCGATCGGCAGCGTCGAGGTCAGCGTGGTGGACAGCTTCGGCAACCCGGTACCCGGGGCCGACGTCCGGCTGCACGGCAACAGCTTCTACTCCGGCCAGAACTTCAACGGCTCGACCGGCGCCGACCACCGGATCACCTTCCCGCAGGTGGGAGCGGGCGCGCTCTCGGCCTACGCCACCAACCCGGTCGACCAGCTCAAGGGCTCGACGACCGCTTCGCTGGCGCTCGAGGGCGAGCTGGTCCAGCTCACGGTCGAGCTCCAGGACTCGGGCGAGGTCAGAGGCACGGTGCTCCTGGCCGACGGCGCCACGCCGGCCACCGAGGCGCTGGCCGTGGTGCGCATCGCCAGCCGCACCTACACCACGCAAGCCGACTCGACCGGCTTCTTCCGCTTCCCCGCGGTCCCCCTGGGCAGCTTCACGCTCGACTTCCAGGAGCACCTCGGTCCCGGCGTGCGGCGGGTCACGGGCACCGTGACCGCCAACGGCCAGGTGGTCGATCTGGGCACGGTGGTGCTCGATGACCGCGACCCCGAGGTATCGAGCATCAGCCCGACCGCCGGCACGGTGGAGGTGGGCGTCGGCGCCGTCGCGGTGGTGCGCTTCAGCGAGCCGATCGACACCGCGGCCTTCGGCTCGAGCTGGATCACGCTCAAGAAGACCTCCGGGGCGAGCGTCACGGTGTCCCGCGCTTTCAGCGACGGCGGCGCCACGGTGACGCTCACCCCCGGCCAGCCGCTCGCGAGCTTCACCAGCTACCAGGTGCGGGTCTCGACCGACGTGAAGGACCCGGCAGGCCGGCGCCTGGCGGCGGCGGTGGCCGCGAGCTTCACCACCGCGGACGTCGTCCCGCCCGCCGTGCTCTCGGTCGTCCCCGCGAGCGGTGCCACGCAGGTGCCGCTCGACAGCGCGCTGCGGCTGGAATTCTCCGAGGCGATCGTCGAGAGCTCGCTCTCCGGCTCGGCGCTCGAGCTCTTCGACTCGACGGCGGGCGCCGGGGTCGGCACCTCGTCCCTTCTCCTGCCCTCGCAGAGGACGGTGGCGATCGAGGCGACCGAGCCGCTCCTGTCCGAGCACGACTACCGGCTGACGGTCGAAGGCGTGATGGATCTCTCGGGCAACGCGCTGGCGGCGCCGTTCGCCGCCACCTTCCGCACGGTCGATGCGACGCCGCCCGAGGTGCTGCTCGAGGCGCCGGCCGGGCCGCTCGTGGAGGGTGTCTCCTACACCCTCACGGCCACGGCGGTGGCGAGCCCCGATCTCGCGGCGGTGTCGTTCTTCGCCGGGGACCGGCTTCTCGCCACCGACGTCGCGGCGCCGTTCGCGGCCGCGTACACCCCGACCGAGGCCGACGCGGCGGCGGGCACGATGGAGCTCTCGGCCGTGGGCCGCGACGGCTCCGGCAACCTCGGCCCGGCCTCCGTCGCGACGCGCGCGATCGAGCCCGACCTGCCGCCGGTGGTCCAGGTCTCCGTGACGCCGAGCCAGGTGATCCCCGGAGCGAGCATCCAGGTGAGCGGCTCGGTCACCGACTCGACCGGCATCAAGAAGTACAGCTACGTCTTCTCCGGCGCGATGAGCTCGACCACCACGGTGAGCTACGGGCCGGGCAACACCACGCTCTCCCTGAACCGAAGCTTCTCGGTTCCCGAGCTGCCGGCGGCGGACTACCTGGACGTGGTGGTGAAGGCCACCGACTACCTGGGCAAGGTGACGCAGACCACGCCGCAGCGCGTGGCCGTGCCGCCCGACACCCAGCCGCCGTCGATCAGCAACGTGCTGCCGGCCGCGGGCAGCAGCTTCACCTCCGGCGACCTGATCCACGCCTCGGCCTCGGCGTCCGACGCGGTGCGCGTGACGCAGGTGGTCTTCACCCTCGGCGAGGAGAGCTTCACCGACACCTCCGCGCCCTACAAGTGGGACACCGCCGCGCCATCGGTGGCGGCCTCCACTCCGTACTCGCTGGTGGTCGAGGCCTTCGACCCGGCCGGCAACCGCGGAGTGGCGAGCCGGGCGCTGACCGTCGACCCGCTGGCCAACCCCGACGCCCCGGTGGTGACCCTCGGCTGCCCGCTCGCCGGCGACTTCGTCCGCGCCGGCCGGCCGGTGACCGTCCAGTTCTCGGCCGCGGACGACGACGCGATCGAGACCTTCACGGTGAAGATCGACGGCAGCGTGATCGGCTCCGAGACCGCGCTCAACCAGTCGACGATCACCAAAACCGTCGCCTGGACGGTGCCGGCCGAGGCGCAGCCCGGGGACACCTTCGCGCTCTCGGTCGAGGTCTCGGACTACGGCGCCAACCTGGGCACCGCGACCGCCACCCTCTCGGTGCCGGTGGCGGCGGTGCTCGCCGGCGACCAGACCTTGACCGCGGCGGCGAACGGCGCGGAGCTGTGGCTGGCAGGCGGCACCTTCACCGCCGACGAGCCGCTCGCCGTTCCCCTGCTGGTGCTCCTGGACGGCGCCCGCCTCGTGGGCCAGAGCGGCGAGGTGCTGGCGCTCGACGTGACGGGGACGGCGCGGGTGCAGTGCGGCACCGCGATCGACGTCTCGGGCCTCGGCTACGCCGGCGGCACCAAGACGCACAAGCCGGGCTACGCCCCGGCCGGGGTGGTCGCCTCGGAGCCCACGGCCGGCGGCAGCCACGGCGGGCCGGGTGGGGCGGGCTACCAGGCGGGAGCCGCCGGCGCGGTGTTCGACGGCGTGTACCGGCCGGCGCTGGGCGGCGGCGGGGGAAGCAACGGCAGCGGCCTGGCGAACCCGCCTCCGGCGGGCGCGGGCGGCGGGGTGCTGGTCTTGACCGCGGGCGAGCTGGTGCTCCACGGCGAGCTGAAGTCGCTCGGCGCCTCGATCGAGGCCGCCTCGATCGCCGCCGGGGCCGGCGGCAGCGTGCGGGTCGTGGCCGGGGTGCTCTCCGGCAGGGGGACGATCGACGTCTCGGGAGGCAACAGCGAGAACAGCTCGACCAGCGCCTCGGGCGAGTCGGGAGGCGGAGGCGGGGGCCGGGTGGCGATCGAGGCCGGAGCGGTCGCGGGCTTCGACCTCGAGCGGGGCGTCAAGGCCCGGGGCGGAGCGCGCATCTCCTGGTCCAACGCAGCGGTCGGCTACGGCGGCGCGGGCACCGTCTTCGTTTACGCCGGAGAGGCCGAGGCCGGCACGCTGCGAGTCGACAACGGCGAGACCTCCTCCGGCCAGGACCGCGTGGGCCCGGCGACGGCGCTGCCGCCGCTCGTGGGCGGGGCCTTCGTCGCGCTGACCGCCGACGGCCCGGACGCCTGGCTCACCTCGACGCAGCCCTTCGGCGCCGAGTGGTGGGGAGCCTGGGTGGCGCTCGAGGCCGCGGGCGGCGAGCCGCTCGGCTCGTTCCGGGTCGAGGAGATCGATCCCGCGGGTGCCCTGCGCCTGGCCGGCGCCTCCGGCGCGCTCACGGCGGAGGCCTACCACGGCGAGTACCGCTTCGACGCGGTGGTGGTGACCCACGGCGCGGGCCTGACCACGGTCACCCCGCTCGTCGCGGGGACGCTCGAGGTCGAAGGCGCGACGGCGCTTTCGGGGAGCCTCGCGGTCGAGCGGTTGACCGTGGGCCCCGGCCCGGCATTCGGCATCGCGAGCGGCACTGTGGCCCGGGAGATCGTGGTCCAGGCCGGTGCCGTGCTCACCGCGGCCTCGGGAGATACCCTGCGCCTCGATCTCGAGCGGCTGGAGGTCGAGGCGGGCGGGCTGGTGTCGATGAACGCCCGCGGCTTCGCCGGCGGCGCGATCGGCCACCTGGCGGGCTACGCGCCGGCCGGGGTCACGCCCTCCGCCACCGATGCCGGGGGCAGCCACGGCGGCCTGGGCGGCCTGGCCAACGGCGCCGGCCCGGCCGGCGCGGCCTACGACGGGGTCTACTTGCCGCAGCAGCCCGGAGCCGGCGGCTCGGTGAACGCCAGCAGCACGAGCTACGTCGGCGGCGCCGGTGGCGGGGTGATCGACCTCACGCTGGGCGAGCTGGCGCTCGACGGCGAGATCACGGCCCGCGGCGAGGACGTCGGCTCCAGCGAGGCCGGCGGCGCCGGCGGAGCGGTGGTGGTACAGGCCGGCGTGGTGCGGGGCGCGGGGCAGATCCACGTCGACGGCGGCGCCACCAGCTACGCCTCGTCCGGCACCAACGCCGGCGGCGGTGGAGGCGGGCGGATCGCGCTCTACGCCGCGGCCCTCGACGGCTTCGACCCCATGGCGCAGCTCTCGGCCCGCGGCGGGCGGCGCTACAACACCACCTTGCACCTGGAGGAGGGTTACGGCGGCCCGGGCACCGTGTACGTCCAGGGTCCGGGCTCGTTCTACGGCACGCTGCTGCTCGACAACGGCGACTCCGGCGCCAGCGATCGCGTGGGCCCGGTGACGCCGCTGCCCGCGCTCGGCGCCGGTGCGCTCGCCGCCTTCGAGGTCTCCGGCGACGACGCCTGGGTGAGCCAGGCGGGCGGGTTCCCGATGGTGCTGCTCGGCGCCTGGGTGGCGCTCGCCGACGCGGCGGGCGCGCCGCTCGGCGCCTTCCGCGTGCTGGAGATCGACGGCGCCGGCCGGGCCCTGCTCGAGGGTGCGTCGGCTGCCGGCGCAGCCGCCACCTGGCAGGGCGAGTACCGCTTCGACGAGCTCCTGCTCGCCAACAGCGGCAGCTTCACGGCGAGCGATCCGGTGCGCGTCAGCGAGCTGGTGGTGCCGGGCAACTCGCAGTTCACCGGCCCGGTCTTCGCCGGACGGCTCGAGATCGCGGCCGGCCAGTCCCCGGCCGCGCTCCCGGCCCAGGTCGCCGCGGAGGAGATCGAGCTCCTGCCCGGAGCCGTGCTCACCGCCGCCGGCGGCTCGCTCCTGGAGGTGACCGCCGACTCGCTCGTTCTCCGCGCCGGTGCCGCGATCGACATGAACAAGCGCGGCTATGCCGGCGGCATCTCGACGCACCAGGCCGGCTACGCCCCGGACTTCGTCGCGCCTCCGTCCCCCGACTCCGGTGGCAGCCACGGCGGCCGGGGGATCGTGGGCGTCGCCGCGGGTCCGTCGGGAGAGGTCTTCGACAGCGTCAGCGATCCCGGGCTGGCCGGCGGCGGCGGCTCCTTGGCCTCGACGAGCAGCGGGATCTCGGGTGGCGCCGGCGGTGGCGTGATCGTGCTCGACGTGGGCGAGCTCGAGATCGAGCCCGGCGGCCAGATCCGCGCCGCGGGCGAGACTTTCGGCTGCTGCGTCAAGCGCGGTGGCGGCGCCGGCGGCACGGTGGTGGTGCGCGCCGGGAGCATCGTCTCGGGCGGCGCCTCGGACATCGACGTGCGGGGCGGCGACGGCAACGGCGGCAGCGCCTCGACCAACGGCGGAGGCGGCGGGGGCGGCCGGGTCGCCATCCTCTACGACGGCCCCACCGGCACGGCGCCGCCGCTCGGCGTGCTGGCCTACGGAGGGGCGCGCCAGCAGGGGGCCAGCAGCCTCGGCTACGCCGCGCCGGGCACGGTCTACGTGCTCGGGGACGGCGAGCCGGCGGGCGACCTCTACGTCGAGCACCGCCCATCCGGCATCACCCCGGCGCGGACCGTGCTGCCGACGATCGGCAGCGGCACCGTGGGCCTGGCGGAGCCCGACCTGGACGACCCCGCCGACCTGTGGATCGAGCCGGCGGCCTCGGGCCCGGTGTTCGACCTCGGCGTCACCGGCATGGTGATGCGCATCGACGGCGACGACTACCGGGTGATCGCGCAGTCCCCCGACCGCCGCCGGCTGAGGCTCGAAGGCGCCGCCGGCCTGGTCGCGGTGGGAGACGCCTACCAGGGCGTCTACAAGCTCGACCGGGTCACGGTGACCCTGCGCGCGGTGCTCGAGCTCCTCGACACCGCCGAGATCGCGACCGAGGTCGTGGACGCCAACTCACAGTTGATCAAGCCATGAGGACCGAAAGAGTGGTATCGACGACAAAGCGAGCGGCAGTCCTGATCCGGTTGTCGGCGGCGCTCGGCCTGGTGCTCGCCGGCGCTCCCTGGGGCAGCGGCGCGCAGCCGGCCGGCCCCGAGATCACCGTCCTCGAGAACGGCGTGGCGCTCGCCGAGGGCGCGGCCTTCAACCGCGCCGTCACGCCGGTGATCGAGGTCACTCCCGCGAGCGGCTCGCAGGTCGATGCGCAGCTCAACGGCGTCGCCTACCTCTCGGGCACCGCGGTCGAGGCCGAGGGCAGCTACACGCTCTCCGTGGTGGCGCACGACGCGGAGTGGAACGAGTCGACGCTGGTGCGCCACTTCTCGATCGACTTGACGGCGCCCGCGATCGTGTCGCTCGCGCCGCCCACCGGCACCCTGACGGCCGCCGCCTCGGCGACGCTCACCGGGCAGGTGGCCGGCGCCACGCTGGTGACCGTGAACGGCGGCGCGGTGTCGCTGGGCACGCCGGTCGGGGGCGTGGCGAGCTTCACCGGCGGGCCCTACTCGCTCGCGGAGGGCGACAACGACTTCACCGTGGTGGCGCGCGACGCCGCCGGCAACACCGCCTCAGCCCAGCGCCGACTGGTGCGCGACTCGACGTCGCCGGCGCTCACCGTGTCGAGCCCGGCGGCGGGCGGCGTGGTGCCGGCGAGCCCGGTCACGGTGACCGGCACGGCCGTCGACCCCCACCTCTCCGAGGTACGGGTCGCCGGCGCCCTCGCGGTGCTCGCGGGTGAGGCGTTCACGGCCTCGGCGGCGCTCGCGGAGGGGGCGAACAGCCTCTCGGTTTCGGCGAGCGACGCCGCCGGCAACGCGACGACGCAGGATCTCACCGTGACCCTGGACACCCAGGCGCCGCTGGTGCGGGTGCTCGAGTCGGGGAGCGACTTGGTGGAGGGGACGACCTTCACCCGGCCGGCCGTGCCGGTGCTCCAGGTGACGGACTCGACCGCCACCACGGTCTCCGCCACGCTCGACGGCGCGCCTTTCACCTCCGGCACGCCGGTCGCCGCGGACGGCGCGCACACGCTCGTGGTCGAGGCCACGGACGCGGCCGGCAACGCGCGGCAGGCGACTGTCCACTTCGAGGTCGACGCCACGCCGCCGACCTTCCTCGAAATCTCGCCCGCGGCCGGCAGCGTCCTCGCCGCCGCGGAGGTGACGCTCGCCGGCCGGGTGCTTGGCGCCGCCGGCGTGACCGTCGACGGCCAGGCGGCGGCGCTCACCGGCGAGGACTTCGTGGCCGGGCCGTTCGCTCTCGTCGAGGGTCCGCGCACCTTCACCCTGGTGGCGACCGACGCGGCGGGCAACGCCACCACCCGCTCGCACACCGTGGTGCGCGACGCGACCGCGCCCCAGGTCTCGCTCACGCAGCCGGTCGCGGGCGCGCTCTTGCCCTCGACCCCGATCCTCGTCCTCGGCACGGCAAGCGATGCCCACCTGGCGGAGGTCGAGGTCAACGGCATCACCGCGACCTCCTCGGGCCTCAACTTCGCGGCCGCCCAGGTGCCGCTCGCCGAGGGCGAGAACACCTTGACCGCCGTGGCCCGCGACCGAGCCGGCAACGAGGGCCAGGCGAGCCGCCAGGTGGTGCTCGACAGCCAGACGCCGGAGGTGGCGATCCTCGATCCCGCGGCGGGCACCGTGGTTCCCGGCGGCCAGATCACCGTCGCCGGCACGGCCGCCGACCCGCACCTCGACCGCGTGGAGGTCAACGGCACGCGGGCCGTGCTCGCGGGCACGAGCTGGACGGTGACCGTGGCGCTTCAGGAAGGCGAGAACACCTTGACCGCGCGGGCGATCGACCGGCTCGGCCACGCCTCGACGGCGAGCGTCGCGGTGAGCCGCGACTCGACCGCGCCGGCGGTGGCGATCGGCGCGCCCGCCGAGGGCGCACGCCTCTCGGTGTCGACCGTGACGGTCAGCGGCACCGTCGACGACGAGCCCGGCATCATCGTCCGCGTCAACGGCCTCGACGCCACCGTGACCGGCGGCACGTTTACCGCGCAGGCCATCCCGCTCGTCGAGGGCGAGAACCGGCTCATCGCCCGCGCCACCGACGCCTC
>JBIOYC010000036.1:0-6661 GCA_044869955.1 Thermoanaerobaculia bacterium
TGCAGGGCGCTGCGCAAACCCCCTCACCCCAACCCTCTCCCCCCTGCGGGGGGCGAGGGGGTCGAGCAGAGGAGCAGGGGCCGCCCTGGATTTCCGACCTGGGGCTCGGCGCTCCGATACCGGTAGCTCGGTGGACGCATCAAGACGATCTGGGTCGAGCGCAGCTCTAGCCGGTAGGCTGGGTTAGGCCCGCAGGGGCCGTAACCCAGCTCTCGCGCCGCCGCGCCGGAGCTGGGTTACGCCGCAGACGGCCAACCCAGCCTACGCCGCTCGACATCCGGGCCGTCCGGGAGCTGCTCGAGCACTGGCACTTCAAGATCACCATGATCTACACCCACGTCCTCCATCGGGGCGGCCGGGGTGCCAGAAGCCCGGCCGATCTGCTGTAGGGGCCCGGGAAGGGCCCTCTCGCCGATCGGCCGACCGCTTCTCCGACACTGGGGCCGGCGTCTATGGTCACGAGAAGCTCGCTCGAGCCGGCGTAGAGCACAGGGTCGAAGGGCCTCGGCCCCGAATCCCGCGCCGCCCGTTGGGCGCGAAAGCGACAGGTGAAGTCGCGCCTATCGTCCCCATGTCGCCGCCAAGAGGCCGCCGCAGCCCTCGCCCGCCTCCCCTTGCATTCGCCTCTCCGTTGGCTTACACTGAACCACATGGTTCAGTTCCAACGAGCCCGCCTGGATGCCTCCTTCGCCGCGCTCTCGGACGCCACCCGACGCGGCATGCTGGAGCGGCTAGGGCATGCGGACGCTTCGATCACCGACCTTGCCAAGCAGTTCCGTATGACCCTCACGGGCATGAAGAAGCACGTCGGCGTCTTGGAGCAGGCGGGGCTCGTTACCACGGAAAAGGTCGGGCGGGTGCGGACGTGCAAGCTCGGCTGGCGCCGGCTGGAGGAAGAGGCGGCATGGATCGAGAGGTACCGCCAGCTCTGGGACGCACGTTTCGACGAGTTGGACAAGGTCGTTGATGAATTGAAGCGGGAGAAAAGAGTCGATGGAAGAAGAAGAGGAAAGTGAGCCCGACCCGATGAAGAACCCCACGACGGTAGAGCGAAAGTCTGAGCGTGAGATGGTCGTCACGCGCACCTTCAACGGCCCTGCGCACATCGTGTTCGAGGCCTGGACCAAGCCCGAGTTGCTCAAGCGGTGGTGGACGCCGCCCTCGTTTGGAATATCGTTCGTTTCTTGCGAGGCTGATGTTCGTACGGGTGGCGCGTACCGTTTTGTGTTCAGCCACCCTGACTTCGAGCAGCCCATGGCGTTCTTCGGCCGGTATATCGAAGTGACGCCCCACTCTCGCATCGTCTGGACGAATGAGGAAAGCGAGGATGGTCCCGTTTCCACGGTGACCTTCGAGGAAAATGACGGCAAGACGCAATTGGTCCTGACCGAGCTCTATCCTTCCCAGCAAGCCCTCGACGACGCGATCGCTTCTGGAAGCTCGGGCACGAGTGGCGCACCCGAGCAGTTCGAGCTGTTGGACGAGCTTCTCGTCACCTTGGTGAGACCATGAGAAAGCTCCGGCCATTGCTGGTCCTCGTTGCCGCGGCCTTTGCCGTGTCCGCGCACACGACGACGGCGGGAGGACAAGCCATGCGCACACCAGAATCGAAGGGTTATGCCAAGGTTAACGACGTCGAGCTGTACTACGAGATCCACGGTGACGGCCCACCGCTGATCATGCTGCACGGGGGCGTCACTCCTTCGGAGATGTTCGGTGCGCCGCTGGCGGAAATGGCCAAGGCGCACAAGGTCGTCGCGCTACATGCCCAGGGCCACGGCTTGAGCAAGGACAGCAGCCGACCGTGGTCGTTCGAGGTCTTCGCCGACGACGTCGCCGCGTTGATGGGTCATCTCGGCATCAAGAAGGCCAGCGTGATGGGGTACTCAAGCGGCGCTCTCGTCGCGCTCCAGACCGCCATCCGCCATCCCCAACTCGTCGACAAATTGATTGTGATCTCGACCGCGTTTCGATCAGACGGCCTCTACCCGGAGGTCCTCGAGGCCTTCGCGCAGATGCCGTCGGCAGCGCCGATGATCGCGGCCGACGTGAGCAAATCTCCGCTCGCATCACTCTATCCGTCTGTGAACTGGGAAACGATGTTCAGAAAGACTGGTGAGCTCGCCAATCGAAGCTACGATTGGTCGGCCTCCGTGGCCGACATCAAGGCGCCGACGCTGCTCATGTTTGCGGATGCCGACATGATGCGCCCTGAGCACGTCGTGGAGTTCTACAAACTGTTGGGCGGCGGACAACGCGACGCCGGCCTCGACGGATCGCTGCGATCGCCAAACCGCCTCGCGATCATCCCGAACACGACGCACCTCACCCTCCTCGGTTCTGCGGCTGTCACGCAATTTGCATCGGCGTTTCTGAAATCCCAGTAGCACGACGTTGATCCGCAGCAAGGGACCACGCCCCCGGGCGGCCTCGCGCGTCCCGTGAAGCGAATCCCGTCCACTCAGCGTGCACGTCAACTCCTGACTGGTCGCGCAGTGGCGAGCCTGAACGGGGCTATCACGGATGGATGGAGGCATATTTTGGAAGAGAGCCTATTGTCGCCTGCAGAGCTCGAGGCGCCGCTGGCTAACATGGCGTTGCAGCTGAAGGGCTTCGCCGGCAGCTGAACGCCAGAGCGTTGGGCGGCACAGAAGCAACCGCACCACTATGGCGGCGCCCCTGGACCCTACCAATCAATGCAACGAGAGGGAGGCGATGCGCGCGATCTGGTCCTACCTCGCCGGGCGGCTCTCTTCCGGTCGTCATTCCCGCGGAAGCGGGAATCCAGGGAGGGGGACGAGGCGAAGATGGAGCCCCGCTTTCGCGGGGATGACAGGCAGGAAGATCTAAGTGAACAGCATTGGGGTTAGGCCCGCAAGGGCTGCAACCCAGGTCTCGCGCCGCCGAGCCGGGGCTGGGTTACGCAGCAGACGGCTAACCCAGCCTACGCCGCTGCCCGACCGTTTCGTCCGCCTCCGGTACTACGGCCTCTTGGCTCACCGCCATCGCCGCCAGAGGCTCGAGCAGTGTCGAGCGCTTCTTGGGGGATCCGCGCCCGCTCCCGCCCCCCGCCCGCCCAGCACCGGAGCTGCTGCCCCGTGATTCCAGCCCCCCTCGCCCGACTCGCAGCTCGGGCCGCGGGAGGCCTCTACACACCCGGAGGTGCGCAGTGCTAAAATCGCTCCACCGTGCAACTGCTAAGCAGCAGGAACCAGCTTCGGGAGGCTCGGCACGCCTGCTGGAGAGGCACCCTCGAGCCAGCGGGCGAGGCTCAGACCAGGACCCCCCCCCTGCGCCGCTTCACCAGCGCTCGATTCAAGCTCCATAGACCTGCGCCAGCGGCCCGCGGCTTCGTCCAACACACGTCTTGCCAAAATCCGCGCGTCTCCGGGGAGCTTCTGATGGCCCCCGGGGCGCGCTGCCATCCTCGGCCACGCGCGGACTTCGGAAAGACGCTTACTGGTTAGGCGACAGAGTCAACGATCGTGACCCGCCGGAAGCACAAGAGGCAGGAGGTTCTATGAGTCCCCGGTGCCTTCGCCTGATCGCCGTAATTCCACTCATCGTCCTCGCGACGACGCCGATTCTTGTCGCGAAGAAGCCGCCGACGTACCCGCCGTTCCCTGAGGCCGACTACGCCGCCTTTGCTGCCGGCGGCACTGCGACCATATCCGGGCAAGCGTTCCTCCGTACAGTTGGCGGCGACGTCAAGACAGGCGCTGGCTCCGATGTGACTCTTGACCCCGTCACGGACTACTCTCGGGTCTGGTGGGACAACTTCGGCTCCTGGTGGTCCAAGAAGAAGGAGATCCCCCCGGATCAGCGCTTTCGCTCCGCTCGCAGATTCACGCAGGCTGATGCGGAAGGGAAGTTCCAGTTCACGGGCCTTGCCCCAGGCCGCTATTTCCTCCGCAGCGTCGTCGTATGGTCAGGCAATCAGGGTGGGCTGGTCACAAAGGAAGTGTTGATAGTCGCTGACCAGCCTAACGCCGTCCTACTCACAGAGGTACCGGATAGGGGCCATCCCAACATCTGGGATCCGGATCCGGGTCTCGTCCCATCCAGCGATCGGCCGTGAGGGAAACCTCCGCACCAATCACGATCTGTCGCCCAACCCGGCTTCCGGAGCGGACGGGCTCGCCGCCGCTCAGCAGCAGCAACGTTAGGTGACCCGGAGAATGCTCTCGCGCTCGCTACAGCTGCTACGGAAGGGTCGATCCGCCTTGATCGCAGCAATCGAGGTCTACAACAAGCCAGACTTCGCCTATCGCGAGGAGACGTTCAGCGTACTCGCAGTGACAGCCTGGGAGCTCCTCCTCAAGGCAAAGGTGCTAGCTGACAACGGGAACGACCCTCGGTCGATCTACCTGTACGAAAGTCGGAAGTCGAAGGGCGGCCGGCCCACTCAGCGCAAGTACATCAAGCGCAACCGCTCGCGCAATCCGCACACTCTCAGTGTCGCGCAGCTGATCGCCAAGCTCGAGCCTGTCGCAGCGACTCGCCTTCCTGCCGCAGTAAAGCTGAACTTGTTTGCCCTCACGGAGATCCGGGACAACTCTGTCCACTACGTCAATGCGAGCCCTCGGCTGGCAAAGCAGGTTCTCGAGGTTGGCACCGCCTGTGTCAAGAACTTCATCGAGATCGGGCGGCAATGGTTCGACCTCGACCTCTCCGACCTGCACCTCTTCCTGATGCCGATCGGCTTTGTGCCGGCGCCAGGCACCGCCACCGCCATCGCCGTAGCCAAGGACGAGGGCCGTTTGGTCAACTACCTGGCACGGCTAATCGCGGCTGGGGCGCCCGATGCCAACGGCACGTACAACGTCGCCCTCGAGGTCAACCTTTCCTTCAGACGGTCCGCCACTGCTGCAATCTCCAGCGTCGCGGTTAGCAACGACCCCAATGCCGCGCGAGTCCAACTCACCGAGGAGGACATTCGGCAGCGATTCCCCTGGGATTACGCGGAGCTGGTCCAGCACTGCCGCAACCGTTACACTGACTTCAAGGTTACGGACAAGTTTCATCAAATCCGAAAGCCACTGATGGCCAACCGCTCGCTGGTCCATCCACGTCTTCTTGATCCAGGCAACCCGAAGAGCGCGAGAAAGGACTTCTACAATCCCAACATCGTCTCAGAGTTCGACGGGCACTACACACGCCGGTGACGGGTCGCGTAACCCCTCGTTGCAGTGGACAACACCGCTGAACTCTTACGCCGTTAGCTGACAGGAGAGCAGATGGCGATTGCAGAGGTCCTTGTCGGTGGACTGATGGCTCTCGGAGGGGCTCTCGGGGCCTCTTGGCTCCAGAACCGGCATGAAGCCCAGCAGCGTGAGCGAGAGAGGCAGTTGAGCCTGCGCAAGGAGGTCTACCTGGAAGCTGCGGAGGGCCTCTCAGGGGTCCAAGAGTACCTGGGCGGACTGGCCGACGCCGCCAGGACACTTGCCGAGCTCGCCCAGTGCATCAAGAGCCGCCCAGGGTGGCAGAACAAGGTTCACGTAGTTGCTTCTCTCGAGACTATATCGGCCTTCGCGGAGGCAGATGCCTACTTCGTTTCCGCTGCGCTCAGTACGATTCCCCTTCGATACGATCTAGACGAAAGTGAAAGAAGGCTCGAGGCTGCCCAGGGGCGGAAGAACCAGCTCCAACAGTACCAGAGCTACTTGCACACCAGCCTCCAAGCTCAGGTGAAGCTGTTCCCGGCGCACCCTGCCGTGGTGTCGGCTGGGCAGGTTCGCGAAGCAATCGACGCAACGCAGGGGGAGCTGGTCCGTCTCGGAGAGCAAGTGGGGCAACTGCTCGAGCAAAGAGCAGCGAAGCTGAAACAACTCGTCGAAGGAGCACTGGAGCGGGTAGCAGAGCACCGGAAGCTCGTCGCCACGGCAATGCTAGCGGTCCGCGACGAAATCAAGTTACCTCTGCCCAAAGACGCGTACATGGACCTTGTATCTCGAACCAACGCAGAGGTACTTGCCTCGATGAGACACCTTCTGGAGGGCGAGGAAATCGACAGTCAGGCACCGAGCAGCTAACTCCTCGCGCCAGCGCACCGGCCTCGCCGGTCGCTGCGCTCAAAGTCCGTTGGGCGCCATGGCCCACGCCCCATCCCCCGACTTGCAGAGCTTCGCGAGAGCAGCAAGGGCCTACTGCGCCTGGGCGAGCGCTCCTGCGGCCTCCGAGCGTGCGGACATGGCGGCTGCCGCCCGATACGTCTCCGACCTGATTGCAGCGGCCTGCAGGCTCGGCTGGGAAGCGGGTTGCCCGAAGAACCTCGATGTCCCGGAGGAGGAGCTCGCCCGAGCTCGAGAGCACTTCTCCAGGTTGCCGGTGCGCTACTACTCGGAGATCTTCGCCAACCTCGTGGTGCCGCCCGAGAAGCCCGTGGTGGCCGACCTCGCGGACGATTTGGTGGACATCTACAGAGACCTCTATCCCGGACTGCTGCTGTTCGACGCTGGGAAGCATGCCGAGGCCGGCGATCACTGGAGATTCTGGTTTGCCCATCACTGGGGCGAGCACGCCACCTCGGCGATCCGCGCGATCTGGTCCTACCTCGCCGGTCGGGAAGGTGCGGAGGTCTGATGACAGGGAGGTAGCCCGTAGGCTGGGTTAGCCGTCTTCGGCGTAACCCAGCTCCGGTTCGGCAGCGCGAGAGCTGGGT
>JBIOYC010000037.1:0-10691 GCA_044869955.1 Thermoanaerobaculia bacterium
GCACCGGCACCCTCACCCTGGGCTCCAGACCATGACGCTCCCGGCTCTCGCCCTCCTCCTGCTGGCGACACCGCACGCCGCGGCCCCGTCCGAGCCCGCCGAGATCACCACCGTCGCCGCCGCCCGGGCTCTGGAGCCGGCCACGGGCGAGGTCCGGAAGAACGTCGTGGTGCGGATCGAGGCGGGCCGGATCGTGGCCCTCGAGGATCGCCGGCCCGGCGAGGCGGTGGACCACGACCTGGGAGACGTGACGCTCCTGCCGGGTCTGATCGACGCCCACGTGCATCTGATCGGCAGCCAGGAGAGCACGCCCTACGGCGACCTCACGGAGACCGCCGCGCGGGCCGCGATCGAGGGCGTCGCCAACGCGAGGAAGACGCTCGAGGCCGGCTTCACCACGGTGCGCGACCTGGGCAGCCGCGACTTCGCCGACGCCGCCCTGAGGGACGCCATCGCCGCCGGCACCGTACCGGGGCCGCGCATGCTGGTGGCCATCAAGTCGCTGTCGTCCACCGGCGGCCACGGCGACCGCAACGACCTGCCGGCCGACGTACACGTGGAACGCTACACGGCGATCGCCGACGGCCCCGAGGCGATTCGCGCCAAGGTGCGCGAGAACCTCAAGTACGGCGCCGACTGGATCAAGGTGCTGGCCACCGGTGGCGTGATGTCCGCCGGCACCGACCCGCGCGCCGCCCACTACACCGAGGAGGAGCTGCGCGCCGCCGTGGCGGCCGCCCGCGAGCGGGGCAAGGACGTGGCGGCTCACGCCCACGGCACGGAAGGTATCAAACGGGCGGTGCTCGCCGGCGTGCGCTCGATCGAGCACGCCTCGATGCTCGACGACGAAGCGATCCGGCTGATCGCCGAGCGCGGCACTTTCATCGTGCCCAACCCGATCACCAACGCCTCCATGCTCGCGCGCGGCACGGCGGGCGGCTTCCAGCCCTTCCAGCTCGAGAAGGCGAAGTTCATCTACGGGCTCAAGATGGAGAGCCTGGGGAAGGCCATCCGCGCCGGCCTGCCGATCGCCTACGGCACCGACTCCGGGGTCCAGGCCCATGGCGACAACGGCCGCCAGCTCGCCCTCTTCGTCGAGGCAGGCATGACGCCCCTCGGCGCCTTGCGCTGCGCGACCACCGTAGCCGCCCAGCTCCTGCGCCTGGAAGGCCGCATCGGCACCCTGGCCCCCGGGGCCTGGGCCGACCTGGTCGCTGTGGCCGGCGATCCGCTGGCAGACGTCCGGACGGTCGAGCGACCGCTGTGGGTGATGAAGGAAGGGAAAGTCGCGCTCGACCGGCGGTGAATGGCCCCTCCAGCTACGTCTCTGCCCGAAACACCACCACCGCCGGCACCGCCGTTACGGTGACCTCCTCGCCACCGGCGAAGGGCGAGCGCAGCCGGAGTCGGCCGCTGGGGGGAAGGGTGAGACCCTCCCCTACCTGCACGCGGACGGTGTCGCCTTCCTTGGTGACCCGCAGGTCGAGGGGGCCCCAGGGGGTGCGCAGGCCGCGGACTCCGACCGGGCCGGCCGCGAGCCAGGAGAGGGGGATGCCGTCCGCCACCACCAACTCGCCCGGCTCCCCCTCGTAGACGAAGAGGTCGGCGAGGGAGCGCAGGTACTCGGAGCCCACCCAGGTGTGGGGCAGGTCGCCCAGGAAGCGCGGGGCTCGAGCGTCCTTGAAGGTCACCTCCGGCCACTGGTTCCAGGCCGGCGGGCGGCGATCCGCCACCAGCCAGGCGAGCAGCTGCGCCGCCTTCTCCCGCTCGCCCAGCCGGACCAGGGTCCCCACCAGGCGCAGCTCGTAGGGGGTGTAGGCGTCCCAGGATTTCGTCCCCTGCCAGCGCGCCGAGGCCTCCTCGAAGTAGCGCTCGAAGGTACGCCGCGCCGGGCCCCCGGGCAGACGGGCCAGCTCGCCGCCCGGGTAGAGGGCGACGGCCGACGAGGCTGGATCGAAGTCCGCCAGCTCCACCGAGGCGGGGAGGGTGTCAAGCTCCCGCTCTTCGATCACCCGGCGGATCGAGGCGTGCAGGTCCGCTGAGAATTCGTCGCGCATCGCGGCCCACTTCCGGGCCACCTCAGCGCGGCCCAGCCCCTCGGCCAGGAAGACGGCGTCCTTCAGGCCGCGCAGGGCCCAGAAGTCGTCCCAGTAGGAGTGCATCGGTTTGGCCGAGTAACCCTCGTGGCTGATCGACTCGGGCAGCAGGCCGAAGAAGGCCCGCTTTTCGGGCCGCTGGTACTCCGCGGTGCGACGCTGCTGGCGCAAGCCGTCGAGGTAAGCCACCGTGGCCTCGAGCTGCGGCCAGAGCTGTTCGAGCAGTCGGCGGTCCCCCGTGTGCCGCAGCACCTCGGCGGCCAGGAAGAGCAGCTCGCCGGGGCTGTCGTGCTCGGGCACGGGATCGGCCCCGCGGCGATCCACGCAGCAGGGCACCTTGCCGGTCGGGAACTGGAAGGGCGCGTACCAGGCCAAGAAGTCGCGCGCGGCGTCCGTCACGCCGAAGCGCAGCAGGGCCGAGGAGGTCAGGGCACCGTCACGGATCCAGGAGCGCTCGTAGGAGCGGGAGCCGGGCTGGATGGCCCGGCCGTCGCGGTTGATCAGCACGTGCGCCAGTACCGTGCGGGCGAGCGGCGCCAGCTCGGCCACCGGGGCGGGCAGCTCGAAGGCAACCGCCCCCACCCGCTGCCGCCACCAGGCGGCGGTCTCCCGCCGGGCGGCCTCGAAGCTCTCGGCGTTGGCGGCGCGGCCGGCTCCCGCGGGTGAGAAGGGCACGGCGAGGAAGACGCTCTTCGCCTCCCCGGGGCCGAAGTCGAGGTCCCAGGCGAGGACTCCCGACGCCCAGCCGGTCAGGTCCGCCACCTCGCGCCGCTGCGGGAACCCGCCTCCCCGCAGCAGCTCGGCGAGGGGCCCTTCCTCGAAGGTCAGGGCGCCGCCCGCCGAGGGCGCGGGCGCGAACAGCAGGGGCGGGCGGTCGTCCACCCGCAGCCGCGGCCCCTCCACTACCACCCGCCCGAGGCTCGCCATCCCTCCCGGCTGGTTCAGGAACTGCCACGGCGGGTTGACCTGGAAGGGCCGGGCGGCGAGCACCAGTCGGGCCCGGCGGGGCTTCGCTCCTTCGTTGACCAGCCGGTAATGAGCAAAGACCCCGCGGAAGCCGGTGACCGGCACCAGCGCCGCCACCTCCAGCCGCCAACCGGGCTCGAAGGCGAGGTGGACGAAGGGCAGGGGGAGGTCCCCTTCCTCCAGCCCCACCCGCGGCCGGGCCTGAGCCCAGGTGGCGAGGCCTCCCTCCGTGAGCAGGAAGGGCTCGATCGAGAACGCACTGCGTCCGATCTCGAGGGCGCCGTCCTCGTTGAGCAGGGCCTCGTCCGCGTCGCCGTCCCGGCCGAGCACGGTCCAGAACGCCGCCTCGCCCAGGAAGCCCCGCGGGTAGTCCCCCCGCGCCGCCTCGTGAGCCAGAGTCGAGAACAGCTCGTTGGCGCTCTCGCCCACGGCGAGGGGCAGCACGCGCACCTCCCGCAGGGCGGCGCCGGCCGCCTCGGCGCCCACGGTGAGGCGCAGGTAGCGGGCCTCGGCCTCCGGGGTGGGCAGCCAGTCCGTGGCACCGCCGGCCCGGGTGGGCGCGGCCACCGGCTCCCAGGCCCGGCCGTCGAGGGAGCGCTCCAGACGGTAGGCGCGGGGGCGGGAGGCCGGGTCCCAGTCGAGGGCGAGGCCACCCATCTCCCGCGGCGCCTCGAAGTCCAGCTCCCACACGGCTCCCCCTCCCGGCACCCGCCAGCCTGTACTGGCGTCGCCGTCCACGGCCAGCCCGGCCTCGGCCCCCGGTTCCGCGTCGCTCGCCTTGGCCCGTGGCGTGCCGCGGTAGGGGGCGTCCGGGGGCCGCGCCTCGAGCTGGAGAGCGTCGAACCAGATCGAGCCGCGCCCTCCCTCGGCCGCTGAGACGGCGATCTCGATCGCCGCCACCTCGCGCAGCTCCCCGCCCCCGGCCGGCCCCCAGGCAAAGCTCACGTCCCGCTTGCGGGTGGTCAGCACCGCCCATTCGCGAGGCGGCCGGTAGCCGCGGCGGTTGACCCACCAGACGTTCTCGAGCGAGGGATCGATCAGTTTCAGCTCGAGGTTGTTGGCCGGGGCCTCGCCGCGCAGGGCCAGGCGCAGGACGTAGTTGTCCGGCAGCTCGAGGGCCAGCGCTCGCCGCAGCACCACGTAACCGCCATGGCCCTGGAAGTCGAAATCCAACCGCAACGCCCCGGCCTCGAGTGCAACCGATGCTGCCACCCCGTCCGAGGGCAGCATCTGCCAGAGGGAGGCGTCGTCGAAGGAGTCGAGGGTCTCGGCGGAGGATATGGGGGCGACCAGGAACAGAAGCAGGAGACAGAGAAGAAGGCGGACACATGGGTCCGCCCCTACGAACGGAAGGGAGGTCCCCTCCGAGGTAGGGGCGGACCAACGTGTCCGCCCTCCCGTCTGGATCCCCTCTCGCGTAGGGGCGGCCCCCCGTGGCCGCCCTCCCCTCCGGAACCCCTCTCCCGGAAGGCTGGAGTGGGCGGGCTGGGAGAGGGGCAGGGGTGAGGGTCCCTTCATTCCTTCACCCCTCCCAACAGCACCCCCTCAAGATAGAACCGCTGCAACGCGAAGAACAGCACCAGCGTCGGCAGGATGGTCAGCACCGAGCCGGCCATCATCAGCTCGGTGTCCTGGACGTGCTCCACCTGGAGGTTGGCCAGGGCCGCCGGTAGGGTGTAGTGGCTCTCGTCCGCCAAGATGATCAAGGGCCAGAGGAAATCGTTCCAGGAGCCCAGGAACGTCAGCACGGCCAGCGTCATCAGGATCGGCAGCAGCAAGGGCAGCACCATGGTGAAAAAGATCCGCCCTTCGCTCGCGCCGTCCACCCGCGCGGCGTCCAGCAGCTCGGACGGGATCGACAGGGCGTGCTGGCGGACCAGGAAGATGCCGGAGATGCTGGTCAGGCTGGGGATCATCACTCCCAGATACGTATTGACCAGCCCGAGCGCCTTGAGGATCAGGAAAAGAGGCAGCATGCCCACCTGGGCCGGCACCACCAGGCCGGCCAGCAGCACCGCGAACAGCCGTTCCCGGCCGGCGAAGCGCAGCTTGGCGAAGGCGTAGCCGGCGAGCGAGTTGAGCAGCAGGGAGATCAACGTCACCGACACGGCCAGGAACAGGCTGTTGAGGAAGCTGCGGCCCAGGGAGAGGTGCGAGAAGAGCTGCCGGTACTGCTCCAGCGTGGGCCGGCTCGGCAGCAGCCGCGGCGGCAGCATGCTGGCCTCGCCGGTCGGCATCAGCGACACCGAGAGCATCCACAGCAGGGGCGCCACCGTCGCCAGCGCCAGCAGGGCCAGCAGACCCGTCCAGAGCAGGGAGCGCGTGCGCCGGCTCATGCCCGCCTCGGCCTCAAGAGCAACGACTGGCCGAGCGTGACCAGGAGCACCACCACGAAGAGCACGAAGGCCACCGCCGCGGCGTAGCCCAGGTTCCACCAGCGGAAGCCTTCCTTGAACATCAGCAGCACCACCGAGAGCGTGGCGTTCAGCGGGTTGCCGCCGCGGGTCATCACGTAGGGCTCGGCGAAGAGCTGCAAGCTGCCGGTGGTGGTGATCGTGGCCACGAAGAAGAAGGTCGGTGCCAGCATCGGCAGGGTGATGTGACGGAAACGGGCGAAGGGTGAGGCGCCGTCGATCGCCGCCGCCTCGTAGAGCGACTCCGGGATGCTGCGCAGGCCGGCGATGAAGAGGATCAGGTTGTAGCCGAAGCCCTTCCACACCGAGAGCAGGATGATCGCCGGCATGGCGAAGCGCGGATCCCCCAGCCAGTCGATCTGCGGCAGCCCGACCAGGTCGCAGAGCCGGGCCAGTAGGCCGAAGCGGGGCTGGTAGAAGTAGCGCCACACCACCGCCACCGCCACCAGGGTGGTGACGTAGGGCGCGAAGAAGAGGGTGCGCCAGAGGGGCTGGAGACGGGTGAGGCGGGAGTTCACCGCCAGGGCGCCGCCCAGCCCCACCGCCACCGACAGCACCCCGGCGCCGACGGCGAAGTAGAAAGTGTTGCCCAGGGCCTGCCAGAACAGGGGATCGGTGAGCAGGCGCGAGTAGTTGGCGAAGCCCACGAAGCGGACGTTGGAGGGATCCGCCAGGGCGTAAAGGTCGAAGTCGGTGAGCGACAGGCCGAAGGCCGCGAGGATCGGCAGCACGAAGAAGGTGAAGATCAGCGCCAGGGCCGGGGTCAGGAACCAGAAGGCGGCGCGCGCCTCGGCGGCGAGGTCACTCCTCACGGGGCGCTCCTCGCCTTCTTGCGGTCGAGCAGGGAGCGCCGCTTGGCGAGCATGGTCTCGACGTCGCGGTCGAGGGCGACGAGGGTGTCCTCGAGGGAGACACCACCGCGGATCGCCGCGTCCATCCGCTCGCCGATGGCCGTCGCCACCCGCTCCCACTCGGGCAGCAGGGGCGTGGGCTTGGCGGCCTCCAGCTGCATACGGAAGGCGCGCAGCCGCTCGGCCCCGGCCAGCTCCGGCTGCTCCCACACCGAGGCCCGGGGCGGCAGGTCGCCGGCCAGCCGGTAAAGGGCGAGCAGGGGGGCAGGCGAGGTCAGGTAGCGGATCAGCTCCCAGGCCTCCTCGGGGTGGCGGCTGCCGCGGAAGGTCACCAGGCTCGCGCCGCCGGCCAGCGAGGCCCCCGGCCAGGGCGCTCCGTCCGGGACGGGCAGGGGGGCGGTGCCCCAGGCGTCGGCCAGCTCCGGGGGCAGGCGGCGGCCGAACTCCCCCAGGTCCCAGGGGCCCGAGATGTAGAAGACCAGCTCCCCCGCGGCCATCTGCTGGTAGCGGTTGGCGATCTGGTTGATCGAGGCCGCCGGGGCGAGGCCGTCGCGGAAGAGGCCGAGGTAAAACTCCGCCGCCGTGCGGAAGGGCGGCTCACGGAAAGCGCCGTGCCGGCCCTCGGAATCGAGGATCGTCGAGCCCTGCTGGAGGGCGAAGATCACCGGCTGGAACCACTCGTCCGTCGGCAGCAGGGCGCCGTAGCGCTCCGGCGGTCCGGTGGCACGGATGCGCTCCATCGCCTGCCGCCAGCCGCTCCAGGTGCGCGGAACCTGGTCGTAGCCGGCGGCCCGCAGCAGGTCCTTGCGGTAGAAGAGCAGTCGGGTGTCGACGTACCAGGGCAGGCCCCAGAGCCGGCCTTCGACCACGTTCGACTGCCAGGGCCCGGGGAAGAAGTCTTCGGGGGCGAAGCCCGCCGACGCCGCGATGCGCTCGTCCAGCGGCAGCATGGCCCCGAGCGCGGCGAGCTCCGGCACCCAGGTGTTGCCGATCTGGGCCACGTCCGGCGTCGCCTCGCCGACGAAGGCGGTGAGCAGCTTCTCGTGGGCCGCCGCCCAGGGGATCTGCTGGACCTTCACCTTGACGCCCGGGTGGCTGCGCTCGAACTCCGGGATCAGCTCGCGCACCACCTCCCCTTCCCGTCCCAGTCCCCACAGGGTGAGCTGCACCTCCCCCGGCTCCCGCCGCGCGCAGCCAGCCCCAAGAACGCAAAACCCGAGAAAGCCGAGCCCGAGCAGGGCCACGACGACACCGGAGGCGAGCAGGCGCCGGCTCATCGCCTGTCGAGCCAGCCGCCCGAGAAGCCCGCCTTCTCGAGCCCCCGTCGCAAGTGGGGGTTGGCGCGCATCAGGCGCCAGATCAGGCCGCTGCGATGGTTCTCGACCATCAGCAGGATCACTCCCTGGTCGATCCCCAGATAGTCGGTGTCGAACCAGCCGACTCCCGGCACCACCTTGCCGTGGCGCACGGCGACCGGCTCGGTGAGGCTGGAGTTGAAGGCGTCCAGGAAGCCGTAACGGCCCCAGAGATGCTCGCCGAAGCGTTCCTTCATGGCCCGCAGGGTGACCAGCGACTCCTCCGGCGTGAAGGGCAGGGAGCCGGCCGCCGCGGAAGGGGCGAGGGTGCCGTCGTCGCGCACCTCGTGGGCCGCGGCCCCCCGCGCCGCGTAGGTCATGAAGCGCACCGCCCTCCCGGCCACGGTCAGCTCGGCGTCGAGGGGACCGTCGCAGGCGGTCAGCCCCCACAGCTCGGCGCCGTAGCCGGCGAAGCCGCCCGGGTTGGCGATCGCGTAGCGCCGCTGAGAGAGGCCCGCACGGCGGCTGTTCTCGAAGTAGTCGATGCCCTTGGCACGGAGGAAAGCGTCCGCCACGCCCCGGGTGTCGATCCAGGCGTGCGAGTAGTGGTGGCCGAAGAGGGGACCGAAGCTCAGCTGCTCGAAGCCCTGGAAGCTCGCCCAGCGGTAGGTGCCGGTGTACTCCGCCCATGCCGCGGGGTCGATCGGATGGGTCGGCGAGCCGATCGCCAGGGCGTAGAGCAGCATCGCCTCGTTGTAGCCCCGCCAGTCCCAGCCGTGGAGGCCGTGCTCGGGGGTCCAGCCCATCGCGACCAGCGGCGGCCGGGCCAGGAGCCGCCCCCATTCCACCCGGCGGTAGAGGGCCTCGGCCAGCTCGCGGATCTCCCGCTCGACCGGCGAGCTCCCGTCGAAGTAGCCGGCCGCCGAGAAGGCCCCGGCGAGGAGCAAGGTGGTGTCGATGGTCGACAGCTCCACCTGCTCGAAGCGCCGGCCGGTCTCCATGTCCAGGAAGTGGTAGTAGAAGCCCCAGTGGCCGGTGGTGCCGGCCGACTCCGGCCCCTGCGGGGCCTGCCAGAAGAAGCGCAGCGTGGTGAGGGTGCGCGCCGCCGCCTCCGGCCGGCTGACCCAGCCCCGCTCCACCCCGATGGGATAGCCCGAGAGGGCGAAGCCGACGGCGGCGATGCTCGAGAAGGAGGGCGTGGGCCAGCGGTCAGGGATCAACCCGTTGGCCGGATTGGCGCGTTCCCAGAAGAAACGAAAGGTGCTCTCCTCGAGGTGGTCGAGGAAGACCTCGTCCGCCGCGGTCGCCAGGGGCGCGCGGTGGGTGGCACAGGCCGAGACCAGCAACGCCACCGCCAGAGCGGCGGCGAGAAGGCGAGGCGAACGGGGGGTCATGACGGTCGCAGCGTACCCCAGGGTCTACGTTCAACCTCGTTCCCACGCTCTGCGTGGGAACGCAAATCCGGGCGCTCTGCGCCCTCCGGAGCTGGCGCCGAAGCGAAGAGGCCGCGGAGCGGCCGGACCTGGGTTCCCACGCAGAGCGTGGGAACCAGAGAACGGGAGGTCATGACGGGATCAGATCAGAACCCGACCTTCACCCCCACCTGGAAGCGCCGCGTGTTGAACTGACAATTGCCCTGGCCGAAGCGGGCGTTGACCTCCGGAAGGGGTGGCTGGAAGGACTCGAAGCAGCCCTCGTTGGTGTAGTCGAAGATGTTGAACGCTTCGCCGATCAGCCCCAGGTTCACCGGCCCGACGTCTTTCTGCCAGTCGAGGCGCAGGTCGACGCTGCGATAGACCCAATTGTCCCAGCCCAGGAACTCCCGCTCCTCCGCACGCCCTTCATTCCAGCGCACGGTGAAGTTGTCGAAGCCCTGGGAGGCGTCGAAAATGGTGAAGGGGAAACCCGAGCCGAGGGTGACGATGCTCGAGGCGCGGAAGCCCCAGGGCAGCCCGACCGTGCCGCTCGCCACGATGCGATGGCGCTCGTCGAAGTCGCCCGGATGACGCTCGAAATCATCGGCCGAGACGAAGTCGAAGGCCGAGAAGCGCACGCCCTCGCTGACGTCCGCCGTGCCGGTGGACTCCGCCTCGGCGTAGGTGTAGGCGAGGTTGAATCCCCAGCGCGAGTCGGAGGTGTAAGGCTTGTCGACGGTGAGATAGACCGCGTCGTACCAACTCTCGCGCGAGGTGTCGGTGATGAACACGCGGGCGTAGCCGGGCACGCTGACGTTGCCGCCGAAACGATCGTCGAACTCGGTGCCCGGGGGCAGGTCGCCGAAGAACCACGACACGCCGTTCTTGCCCCGGACGTTGGCGTAGGAAAGGCCGACCAGCCAGCTGCCCAGCTGCTGGCGAACGCCCAGGGTCCACTGATCGGAGCGCGGCGGGCGCAGGTCGTTGGCGACCAGGAAGACCTCCGGGCCCGGCGCCTGGCCGGAAGCGATCAGGTCGTCGAGACCGCGCTGGGTGAGGTAGGCATCGTTCCACAGGAGGGGCGGCACGCTGCATCCGGGCCGGGCGACGCCGGGCGTGTCGGTGAAGCAGAAGGTGTAGACGCTCCAGGTCTGGCGGTACTGCTCGTCGAAGATGTCGTTCAACTGGACGCGGTCGTAATAGCGACCCCAGCCGCCATAGATCACCGTGCGCCCGTCTCCCTTCATGTCCCAGGCGAAGCCGATGCGCGGCTGGATCATGCCGGTGTAGGGATCGCGGTCGTTGCCGTCGGTGGTGTAGCGATTGAGATCGAGGAAGTCGGTCAGGTTCCAGGTGGTCTGGCCCCCCACCGGCGTCGAGTAGGTGCGCTGGGCGCTCTCCAGCGCGGCCACCACCGCGGGCGGGGTCTCGAAGTCGTTGTTGATCATGTTCGTCTCGTAGTCCCAGCGCACGCCGACGTTGACCGTCAACCGATCGTTGACCTGCCAGTCGTCCTGCAGGTAGAGGCCGAACTGCGTGTTGTCGAACTCGATCCCGGGATCGCCGAAGCCGTAGCGGGCGAGGAAGGGGTACTGCCAGTCCTCCGCGCTGCGGAATTCGAAGAACGGGTTGAAGTTGGCGAACTTCTCCACCT
>JBIOYC010000038.1:0-5890 GCA_044869955.1 Thermoanaerobaculia bacterium
CCGGCCTCGACAACGAGGTGCTGGCCGGCGTGGGGGTGAACGGGCAGTTCATCGGACCGTGGAACACCATCGTCCAGCTCAACCTGGGCGCCCCGGTCGCGGGACCGGACGACGGTTTCGTGGCCTACCTGGTGTTTTTGAAGCTCTTCAAGTAGGACGCCATGGGCGACGAGGACGACGACTTCTTCCCCGAGGCGGTGGAGCTGCCGATCACGGACGTGCTCGACCTCCACAGCTTCCCGCCCCGGGACGTCCCGGACCTGGTCCGCGCCTGGCTCGACGAGGTCGTGGCCCAAGGCTTCACCGAGGTGCGCATCATCCACGGCCGCGGCGTCGGCGTGCAGCGCCAGACCGTGCGCACCTTGCTGGAAAGGGACCCCCGCGTCGCCGGCTTCCAGGACGCCCCGGCCGAAGCCGGCGGCTGGGGGGCCACGGTGGTGACGTTGCGGGCGCAGGGCTGAGGGAGGAGGCCGGCCTCCTCCGCGAGGCGTTGAAACGCCTCGCTACCCATGAACGTCCCTGGCGGGACGAAGATCCGGGATCCGGATCTCCTCGTGCCGACGCTCTGCGTCGGCACGCAAGTCCGGGCGCTCCCCGCCTCCAGGACGAGCTGGCCGCCATCCGCAAGCGCTGCGCCGCACTCCCGGTGCTCGACAGCCGCTCTGCGGAGTGTGCGTGCTCGAGTCGGTCCCACCATCGTCCCCTTCGGGGACCCGCCCCTAGACCCGGCTGAGGAGAGGGAACCTCTCCGGCTCGAGCACCGAGGCTAAGGGCCTCCTGCACAGCCAGCCGCAGCCAAAGGCTGAAGGGAGAACTGGGCCTGATCTCGACCCAGGGTCCGAAGTGGCTGGCACCTCGGCGGAGGTTCAGCGCCCATCCCGACCCTCCCTCGAACTTGTTAGCCTTCCAGCACCCATGCGTGCCCCGGCACTCCTCGAGACGGCCATCTATGGCTCGGACCTCCCGGCCATGGAGCGGTTCTACCTGGAGGTCTTCGGCCTGGAGACGGTGGCGCGGACTCCGGGGCGCAACGTCGTGCTACGGTGCGGCCACAGCGCTCTCATCCTCTTCGACGTGGACGTCACGTCCCAGCCGGGAGGCATCTTCCCCGGGCACGGCAGCCGCGGACCGGGCCATATCGCCTTCGTGGTGCCGGAGGCGGAGCTCGATGCCTGGCGCGCCCACCTCGCCGCGGCGGGAGTACCGATCGAGAAAGAGATCGAGTGGCCGGAAGGCGGCCGGTCCCTCTACCTCCGGGATCCGGCCGGAAACAGCGTCGAGCTCGCTCCGCCGACGATCTGGGGCGGGCTCGGGGGACGACTGCTGAGCGCTTCCGGGGTGAACAGCTAGCCCGGCCAGCTCCGCAAGCGGAATGCAAAGCCGAGGCGACCGAAGAGCCCTGAGCGATCCTGCGGTCCGCCAGCCGGTAGGAACGGCCTCATGCGCTACTACTCGAAACAGGACCTCCTCGACGACATCCGGCGGGAACACGACGCCCTCGGTGTGCTGCTGCGCGAGACCCCGGAGTCGCGCTACCACGAGCCCGGCGTGTGGGGCGATGGGTGGACGCTGCAGGACCTCGTCGCTCACCTGGCCGAGTGGCAGGGCCTGTTTCTCCGTTGGTACAGCGACGGTCTGGAGGGGAGGGTGCCTCAGATGCCGGCTCCCGGCTACAAATGGAGCGAAACCCCCCGGCTGAACCGGGAGATCTGGGCGAAGCACCGCGCACGGTCGCTGGCGGACGTCCGGGCTGACTTCGACGCCGGATACCGTCAGATTCTCCAGCTGGTGGAAGAGCTGTCACCGGACAGCTTGCTCGCACCCGGGCACTTCGCCTGGACGGGCCACCACCCGCTCACCACCTACCTGGGCCCGAACACGGCGAGCCACTATCGCTTCGCCATCAAGGTGATCCAGCGTTGGCTGGCGAAGGGGCCTCGAGTCCCCAGGGATCGCAGTTCGGCCTGAGGGCGCTCCGGGCCGCGCCCGAAATGGCTGGCACCTCGGGAGCCGCCGCTGGAGGCCGTGAGACTACCGCCCGGGAAGGCGCCGCCACACCACGTCGACGCCCTCCCGGCGCGCGCGCAGCTCGGTGGCGAGGCCATCTGGACCGGGTACGAAGACGATCCGCGTGCGCGGTTGACCCCGCACGAAGAACACCCGCTCGAACTCGGGGACCAGCTCCAGCTGAGGCCCATCCCCTTGCTGCATCACGAGCTTGCCACCATCGAGGAACACCGACCGAGTGATCTCCGGCGCGAGGGCATAGCGCCCGACATACCCTCGCATCGTGGCCCCGGGCAGCTCGATCGCCGGCGGTTCGAGTGGCAGCGCGAGGACCTGCGAGGCAGCCAGCTTCCAACTCTGCCCGTGGCGCAGGAAGGTGTGGGTCGTCACGTACTGGGAGTCGATGCTCTGGCCATGGAGCACCAGATGCTCCAGCGCCTTGAAGCTCACGATGGCGGTGTCCCCGTGGACGCGGATCACGAAGGCGGTCGGCTCGATCTTCCCCAGGTATCCCTGCGGCAAGGGCTGGAAGTGCTCCCGCAGCTCGGCTTTGCTGAGCAGGGCACCATCTTCCGCCGCATAGACGAGCTCGTCGTCCGTGTAGCGATCCCACACCGCCCACTCACCCGGGGCGATGGCGTCCATCAGGTCGCGGCTGATGCGCTCGAGCACCGCCTCGTCACTGGCGGGCGAGGCGGCGCCCGCCAGGATCAGGGTGGCGATCAGCAGGACCGCGACGTGGCTGGGTCGGGAAGGGGTGCGCGAGGGTGGCTGGGGCATCACGAGCCTCCGTGAAATCTGCGGCCTCGAGCCGGACGATGCGCTTCTCCTGCTCGATGCAGGAAGAAGGCGTCACCTCTGCTCTCGGTGGCGAGAACGCGGCCGCGGACGGGTCGGCCGGAACGGCCCCGTCGCCCGACCGGGTTCGCGCCCTGGCCCCGACGCCATAGCCCGTCGCGCCGGCTACCAGGGCTAGGGTCGTCAGCATCAACGGCGCGGCATAAGTGCGAGATCTCGCACTGTAGGAGGGCATGTTGAGCGAACATGGTACCTCGGTTCGGGGGCCAGTGGGCAAAACGCCCTGGCGCAGCTGGCTCCCTCGGCCGCTGCCAGGCCAGAGCCCTTCCCACCTCCCCCTTTCACAATCCGCCGAGAAAACCGTCTTCTCCAACAGTCGAGAACGGCGGAGGGTTCCGACCCTCAGGAGGTCGCCATGTCCGGGAAGCGGGTCGTGTTGCGTCTGCTCAGCCTCGGGAGCGTGGTTTCTCTGTCGCTGGCCGGGGTCTCTCCGGCCGAGGCCATCTGCGGCTGCGAGACCATGACCGTGACAGGGAGTGGTCGCTTCTCGGCCATCTATTGCGCGCCGAGCCCGCTGGAGATCCCAGCCGGCTGTGTGGCCACGGAGGGAGGTACTTGCCACGAAGACGAGACCCCCTACCACTGCCAGCTCGGACTGATCAGCCCACCGCCTGACCAGGGCGGTTACCTCGGCTGGGGCTTCGAAGTCGTGGCGGACCTCGTGGCGGACAGTACTGCGACCGACTGCCCCGAGGGCCAGTTCGTCACCACCACCTTCCGGCTGGGCGGCGACCTCCAGGTCAACAACCAGGCGCTCGATACGCCGGCGGCCGGCCTCTACGTCTTTCCAGGAGCCGACGACGAGAGCCTCACGATCCAGGGTGTGGCGGATCCGACGTTCGTGCCCCAGGTGGGTGCGACGAACGCCGCTGGCCAGCCCAAGATGGGGGCGGACGGCTACACCGAGGCAGACCTGGTGAAGCGCCACGAGGTGGGACAGATCAACTGGGTGGACACTCCGTTGAATGGCGTGTCCCAGGGCGACACGGCGCAGGACGACATACGCTTCCTCTCCTTCGTCCAGGGCAGCACGGCCGAACAGTCCACCTGCTGGTGCCTGTTCTCGATCCAGGTGACCTTCGACGGCAACACCGCCGGCGGCACCGGGCCGACGCGCATCAACGGCTTGAACTGCACCGTGACGCCCTGAGGCTGCCTCAGGTCGAACGCCTCGGCTGGCACCTCGGCAGACAGGCCGCGAGACACTGGCCGCCGCCTTCCTCGAGGGGGTGAGGGGCCTCCTCCCGCTGCTATGCTGCCCGCCGGGAGACCCCGCATGACGCATCCCCTGCGCAAGCTGGTTCGGCAGCTCCGGACGGTGGGCCGACACCGGCACCCGCGCTTCGTCTACAGCAGCCGCTACTCGGTCGAGGTGCCGGGGATGAGGCAGGACCCTCGGCGCTCGGAGAACATCCTCACCTTCTTGGCGATGAACGACCTGATCGCCCGTGGCGACCTGACTTGGCCGGGGCCGGCGCCCTTCTCCGCCCTGGCGAGGGTCCACGATCAGGCCTATCTCGCCAGCCTGCTCGAACCGGGGGGGCTGTTGCCGATGCTCGGCGTCGAGCTGCCACCGGCCCTCGAGGAGAGGGTCTGGCTGTCGCAGCGCATGATGGCCGGCGGCACAATGCGTGCGACCCGACTGGCTCTCGAAGGACGGCGCCGCTCGACCAATCTCGGCGGCGGCCTACACCACGCCCATGCCGATCGCGGCCACGGCTTCTGCCTGGTCAACGACGTGGCGGTGGCGATCGCCGAACTGCGAGCCAAGGGCTTTGGCGAGCGCATCCTGGTGATCGACCTCGACCTCCACGACGGCGACGGCACCCGCACGATCTTCGCCGCGGACGAGACCGTTCACACCTTCTCGATCCACAACCAGGACCTGGCACCCGTCGAGGCTGTCGCCGACACCTCGATCGCCCTCGGTGCCGGGGTGGAAGACGGGGCCTATCTGGCGGCGTTGCGCGAGCATCTGCCCAGGGCCGTGGCCGCCGCGAAGCCCGGGCTGGTCTTCTACCTCGCGGGGGTCGATCCGGCGGCCGACGACCTGATCGGCAACTGGCGCATCACCGCGGACGGCTTGCTGGCCCGCGATCGCCTGGTGATCGAGGAGATCGAGCGCCTCGGCCGCATGCGAGTGCCCCTGGTGGTGCTGCTCGCGGGCGGCTACGGCACCTCGGCCTGGCGCTACAGCGCCCGCTTCCTGGGCTGGTACTGCTCGGGGGGCGAGGTGATCGAGCCGCCCTCGACTGACGGAGTGATTCTTCGCCGCTACCGCTACTTCGCCTCGTTGATGCCGGCCGAGGCCCTGACCGGGCCGGCGACGGAGAACGAGCTGGGGATCTCGGCCGAGGACCTGCTCCCCGGCGGTGGGTCGATGCCCTCGCGCCGTCTGCTCGACTTCTACTCCCCCGAAGGCATCGAGCATGCCCTGGAGCGCTACGGCTTCTACGCCCGACTGCGCTCGCGAGGCTTCGAGCATCCGGTGCTCGAATGCGAGATCGACAACCCGGCCGGGCAGACCATCCGAGTCTTCGCCGACGAGGAGAGGCAGGACGTGCTGGTCGAGCTGCGCCTGCGGCGCGACCGGCGGACGCTGCCTGAGGGCGAGGTGCTCTTCGTCGAATGGCTGCTGCTCCAGAACCCGCGCACCCGCTTCCTGCCGGGCCGTCGGCCCCTGCCCGGCCAAAAGCACCCCGGGCTTTCTCTGCTGCGCGACGTGGTGGCACTGCTGGTGCTGATCTGCGACCGCCTGCGGCTTGACGGCGTGGTCTTCGTGCCAGCGCACTACCACATCGCCCGGCAGTCCTATCCCTTCGCCCACTTCCTCGAGCCCGCGGACGAGGGACGCTTCCTCGCCCTCGACGCGCTGCTCGAGGGCATCCCGTTCCCCGAGGCGGCCCAGCTCGTGGCGGACGGCAAGGTGCGCGACACCACGACCGGCAAGCCCTTCGAGTGGCAACCCGTGCCGATGGTGATCGCGGTGTCGGCTCGGCTGCGGGACCGCATCCGGGGTGAGGAG
>JBIOYC010000039.1:0-25986 GCA_044869955.1 Thermoanaerobaculia bacterium
TCCACCACGCTGGGCAGCTCGGCCATGACCTTGGCGATGTCGCCGGTGAGCTTGGAGACGCCGGCGCCGCCTTCGCCGGTGGAGACGATGGTGATGCGGTCGGTCTTGGTCAGCGGCTCGGCGATGGCGCGGGCGATCTCGGGCAGGGTGGCGAGCAGGGTCTGGAGCACGGCGGCCTGGTTGTACTCCTTGAAGGACTCGGCCTTCTTCTTCATCGCCTCGGCTTCGGCCGAGCCCTTGAGGGCGATGACCTGAGCCTCGGAGGAGCCGGTGATCGCGATCACCTCGGCGTCGGCTTGGCCCCGTACCCGGCGGGCCTCGGCCTCGCCGCGGGCCACCTGCTCGGCGCGGGAACGGGTCGCGGCGGCGTCGGTCTCGACCTTGTAGCGCTCGGCGTCGGCCTGCCGCTTGACGGTGGCCTCCAGCTCCTTCTCGCGGCGCTGGATCTCGCGCTCCTGGACGATCACCAGCTGCTCCTTCTCGACCACCGCGATCTGGCCTTCCTCCTTCTTCAGCTCCTGGGAGGTGCGGGCCTTCTGGATGTCGTAGGCGAGGTCGGCCTCGGCGCGTTTGATATTGACGGAGGCGTCGTACTGGGCCTTGTTGGACTGGAAGTCGCGGTTGGCCTCGGCGATCTTGGTCTCGGCTTCGAGCTTGGCGATCTCCCCGGCCTGGCGGGCCACGGCCGAGCGGATGGTGGCGTCCCGGTCGGCCTCGGCCTGGGCGATGGTGGCGTCGCGCTTGACCTCGGCCGTGCGAGGCTTGCCGAGGGCCTCGAGATAGCCGTGGCTGTCGCGGATGTCCTTGAGCGTGAAGGAGACGATGGCCAGGCCCATGTTGGCGAGGTCGGCGACCGCCACTTCCTGCACCGAGCCGGCAAACTGGTCGCGGTTGCGGTAGATCTCCTCCACCGTCAGGGTGCCGATGATCGCCCGCAGGTGGCCTTCCACGGTCTGGAGAGCCACGGCCTGGATCTCCTGCACGGTCTTGCCCAGGAACTGCTCGGCGGCGGTGCGGATCGAGGCCTCGTCGCCCTTGATCTTCACCTGCGCCACGCCATCGACCACGATCGGCACGCCGGGCTTGGTGTAGACCTCGGGGGTGGTGAAGTCGAGAGTCATGACCTCGAGGGAGAGCACGTCCACCCGCTCGAGGAGGGGAAAGATGAACGCGCCGCCGCCCTTGCGGATGCGGTAGCCGGTGACCTCGGCCGAGCCGTCCGGGTTCTTCACCCGGTGCTTGCGACCGGAGATCACCATCACCTCGTTGGGGCCGACCTTCTTGTAGCGCTTGGCGACCGCCAGGATGAGGATGAAGAAAACGATGACGGCGATCGGGATCGCAGCGGCGGCGATCGCCTTGGTGACACCCAAGTCCAGCATGGCAGCTCCCTTCTCTGGTTGCGCCCCTGCTACGTCGAAGGGGGCTCAGTTCTTCCGACGGACGAAGAGGGTCGGGCCACTCACCTGGTCGATCACCACCAGCGTGCCGCGGGGGATCGCCTCGCCGTCCACGGATCGGGCGGCGCCCATCTCTCGCTGGCCGCGGGCGAAGTAGGCCACCTCGCCCATGCCGCCCGCCGGGATTGGGGTGATCACCTCGCAATCCCGGCCCACTGACTCCTCCACCGCGAACTCGGCTCCCGCCTCGGTCTTGCGAAAGAGCAGCTCGAGGATGCCAAAGGCCGCCGCGCCCATCGCCAGGCCGGTGCCCATGGCCGTCGACAGCGAACCGACGAGGGGCCAGTCGAGCAGGTAATGGGCGAGGGTGCCGCCGGCCCCGAAGCCGGTGACGAAGGTGGCCACCACGGTGCCGGAGATCGGGCTCGGGTGGCCGGCGTCTAGGTGGCCGGTGGAGTCCACGTGGATCTCCCCGCCGTCGATGTCCGAGATCCAGCCGGCCAGGCCGGAGATCAGGGCGAAGACCAAGCCCCCGCCCAGCAGGCCGATGTAGAGGATGCCAATCGTCATGCCAAGCCTCCGCCCGGGCCGGTCCCTCGATGGTTCTTGGTGCTCGACGATCCTAGTCGAGATTGCCTACGGCGGGGGTGAGGGGGCTATTCGGGGGCCCCCTACCGCCACTTGGGCGGCGCCTTGGTCTCGAGGAAGGTCGCCATGCCGTGGCGGCAGTCGGCGGTCTCGCGAGAGGCGGCGTTGGCTTCGGTGGCCAGATCGAGGCGGTCGGCGAGGGGGCGGCCGTAGATCTCGAGCAGCAGGCGTTTGGTGCGGGCAATCGACTCCGAGCTGGCCTTCTCGAGGATGCCGGTTGCCAGCCGCTCGCCCTCGGCGTGCAGGGACCCGGGAGCCGCGACGCGGTTAGCGAGACCGATCGCGAGCGCTCGCGGCCCGCCGACTGGCTCCGGGTTGATCAGCAGCTCGCGCAGGTCCGAGCCCTTGAGCCGCAAAGGCAGGTAGGTTGCCACCAGGGCTGCCACGAAGCCGATCCGCACCTCGCTGTAGAGGAACTTGGCGTCCTCGGCGGCGACCACGAAGTCGTGCGCCGTGGCCAGGCCACAGCCGCCGGCCACACACCAGCCGTGGACCAGGGCCACGGTCAAGGCCTCCTGCCGCAGCACCGACTCGAACAGCCCGCGCAAGCGCTGCGAGTCCTCCAGGTTCTCCTCGGGACCCGCGGCCTGCAACGACTTCAGGTGCTCGATGTCCGCGCCGGCACAGAAGTGCTTGCCGGCGCCCGCGAGCAGGATGGCCCGCACACCCTCTTCCCGCCACGGGTGCCGGTAGAGGTCCGTCACCTCGGCGAGGAGGGCAGGGGAGAGGGCATTGGCGCGGTCGGGGTTGTTGAGGGTGACCCAGAGCAGGTCACTCCGGCGATCGACGAGCAGGTTGGTGAAGGTCATGGTACCCCTAGCGGCGCAGCTCACGGATGGGCGTGCCTTCGGGCACCTCGATCTCGAGAGTGAGCAGGCCCTGCCCGTGGGTCTTGCCCTGGGCGTCGTTGATCAGACTCTCGGTGCCACCCCCGCCCAGCGAGTCGTGGAGCATGAAGTTGAGAGCCAGCAGGTTGGGCACCTCGAAGCGCTCCACCCGACCCCGGCAGACCTGGCGGAAGTGCTCCTTCACCCGCTCGGGGCTGACCTCCCGGCGGAGGATCTCGTAATGGGCCGCCGAGTCGGCGATCAGACCGACGTTCGAGGCGTCCCCCTTGTCTCCGGACCGAGCGTGAGCGATCTGTTCCAGGCGTGCTCTCATGCCGCAGCTCCCACGGGCATCAGGGCCGTGAAGCCCAGGGTCAGCTCCTCCCAGTGGCGCCCGGCGAGCCAGCCGAACAGGGCCGCGCCGGCCAACCAGACCGCGAGCGGCGCGCCCCGCCGCACCAGAGGTCGCGGGGCGAGGAAAGTGCGGTGGAGCACCGCCACGTAGAGGGCTCCGGCGGCCAGAGCCCAGCCGGCGAAGACCAGTCGGTCAGCCGCGGCACTGGCCAGGAAGCCGCCGAGGAGGATCGGCGCCAAGCCCCCCACCAGGGCTGCGTACCAACGCCAGAGGGGATACCCCACCGGCGAGCTCGCCGTGCCTGCGCTCATACCTCCTCCACGCTCACCCGCACGTGGCGCTCGACCTCTTCGCGCGCCAGCAGGGCCGGCCAGTAGGCCACGATCGGCTGCGGCTTGGGCCGGCCGCCGGCGAAGCCGGTGACCCCCGGTGGGCCGGAGGTGACGAGGGGCGCGATCTCCTTGCCGAAGCGCTCGACGCGCTCCTGGGCGAGGTCCCGCACGCCGAGGCGCAGCACGACCTCGGGAGGGTCCGGCGGGGCATCGAGGATCCCGGGCAGGCAGGCGCCCACTCCCAGGTATTCCTCCGAGCGGTTCTCGAGGGCGAAGACGTAGCCGGCCCGCTCCAGCCGCTTCCAGACGATCTCCGCCGCCAGCCGGGCCTTGTCGAGGGCGCGCGGCCCGGCGACGGTGATCTGCCCCGAGGCCTTGTAGCCCGCCAGGTACGAGGCCGAGACCTTGAGGTAGGGGGTGTTGGCTCCGCCGCGGATACCCGACACCCGCACCCGGTCCGCGCCTTCCTGGTCGAGCCGGATCGAGGTGAAGTCAGCGGTCACGTCCGGAGTGACGTAGGAGCGGGGATCACCCATCTCGTAGAGCAGCTGCTCGGCGACGGTGTCGACCGTCACCATCCCGCCGGTGCCGGCGTGCTTGGTGACCACGAAGCTGCCGTCCTCGGAGACCTCGGCCACGGGGTAGCCGACGTTCCACAGATCCGGCACCTCCCAGTAGCGAGTGAAGTTGCCGCCCGTGCACTGCGGTCCACATTCGAGGACGTGGCCGGCAATGGTCCCGGCGGCCAGGCGATCCCAATCCTGTGAGCCCCAGCCGAACTCATGGATCAGCGGGGCGAGCGCGAGGGCCGTGTCGGTGATCCGCCCGGCCAGCACGATCAGGGCGCCCTGGTCGAGGGCCTCGACGGCGGGCCGCGCCCCCAAGTAGGCGTTGGCGCTCATCACCTCGTCGAGGTGGGGAGCGAGGGGCTCGCCGGTGTCCATGTTGGCCAGCGGGTGACCCGCCGCGACCAGCTCGGGCAGGCGCCCCACCAGGTCGTCCCCCTCGACCACACCGACGCGAATCCCCGTCACCCCCAGCTCGCGGGCGACAGCGAAGATCCGCTCGCGGCAGGCGCGAGGGTTCAAGCCGCCGGCGTTGGTGAGCACCCGCACCCTGCGCTCCGCGAGCTCCGGCAGCACCCGGCGGATGAAGTCGATGAAGTCGGTGGCGTAGCCCAGGCGGGGGTCCTTGAGCTTCTGCCGCATCATGATCGAGAGGGTCACCTCGGCGAGGTAGTCCATGCCGAGGTAGTCGAGGGGGCCGCCTCGCAGGAGCTCGACCGGGGCATCGACGCTATCCCCCCAGAAGCCCTGCCCGTTGCCCACCCGCACCTTCTTCATAGAGCCCGTAAGGTTAGCACGGCAACATTTGGCCATCCGTCTCCCTCGGAGGGGTGGCCTGGGAATGGCAAGCATGGACGAGAAGAGCTACCGGCGGGTGGAGATCGACGGCTTCGAGGTGCTGGTCGGCAAGAGCGCAGCGGACAACGACCGCCTGACCTTCCGCGTCGCCCGTCCTCGCGATTTCTGGATGCACGTGGCCGGCTACTCCGGGAGCCACGTGGTGGTGGTGAACCCCGAGGGCCTGGCCGAGCTGCCGCGGGAGGTGCTCCAGAGGGCCGCGGAGCTCGCGGCCTGGAATTCCAAGGCGAGGGAGGCCGGGGGCAAGGTCGAGGTCCACGTCTGCCGGGCGAGCGACGTCTCGAAGCCTCCTGGCCTGCCGGCGGGCAAGGTCCAACTCCGACGATGGGATTCGGTGCGCGTTTACGCGAGGGAAAGTGACGACTGAAGCCGTCTACATGAGACGGAGGACGTTCGATGCTCTACGAGAAGCTCAACGAGGAGATGCAGTACACCGTCGATGAGTTCGTCGGCCGCATCCGGCCCCTATCGTGGCGCCGACGTATCGACCTTCTGGCCCAGGCCGGCGCCCCCTTCGCCGACCAGTTCGACGCCGCCGCCGCGAGCCTCGCGCTCAAAGGCTTCGTCACGGCGGTCCTCGAGAGGCTGAACCCGCTGGAGGTGGACGACCCCTTCCTGGCCTACCTGCTCTCGCTGTCGCTCAACCCGGAGCACAAGACGGCGGCGCTCGCCTACCTGGCGCGCCACCCCGATGCCCGTCGACTGGTGGGGGAGGAGTGGGGAGTGGACGACGCGGTGAACTGAGAGAGCCGATCAGGTCTGCAGCACGCCGGTCTTGAACTCCGCCAGGTGCGGGTTCCGGGCCACGGCCGCAAGCGCCCGGCCGAGGATCGAGCGCGTCTCGGCCGGGTCGATGATCGCGTCCACCCACAGCCGGGCGGCGGCGTAGCGGGGGTCCATCGCCGCCTGGTAGCGGGCCTGGATCTGGGAGAGCAGGGCCTGCTTCTCCTCCTCGCCGACCTCGTCGCCCCGCTTGCCGAGCTGGATGGCGAGCAGGGTGCGGGAGGCCTGCTCGCCGCCCATCACCGAAATCGCCGCCGACGGCCAGGCGAAGACGAAGCGGGCGCCGTAGGCCTTGCCGCACATGGCGTAGTTGCCGGCGCCGTAGGAGTTGCCCACGAAGAGGGTGATCTTGGGCACCGTCGAGTTGGCGACCGCGTTGACCATCTTCGCCCCGTCCTTGATGATCCCGCCCTGCTCCGCACGCGATCCGACCATGAAACCGGTGACGTCCTGGACGAAGAGCAGGGGGATCTGCTTCTGGTTGCACAGCTCGACGAAGCGGGCCCCCTTGTCGGCCGAGTCCGAATAGAGGACGCCGCCGATCTGTAGCTCGCGCTCCCGCTCGCCGGGGCCGGTCTTCTTGTGGACGATCGAGCGCTGGTTGGCCACCAGGCCCACGACTCGCCCCTCGATGAAGCCCGTGCCACAGATCAGGGTCTTGCCGTAGGTCGCCTTGTACTCGTCGAAGTCGCTCGCGTCGAGCAGGCGGGCGAGCACCTCGTACATATCGTAGGGTCGGGAGCGGTCCACGGGCAGCACGCCATGGAGCTCCTCGGTTGGCCAGGCCGCGGGAGCCGGCTCGCGCCGGGCGAAGGGAGCGTCCGGGCCCCTGGCAACCTGGCCGAGTTGGGAGCGGATCTTGGCCAGACAGGTGGCATCGTCGGGGTGGCGGTGGTCCACCACGCCGGAGACGTCGCACTGCACCAGGGCCCCGCCCAGATCCTGGTTGTCGATCACCTCGCCGATGGCAGCCTTCACCAGGTGGGAGCCGGCGAGGAAGATCGAGCCGGTCTTCTCGACGATGTGGGCCTCGTCGCTCATGATCGGCAGGTAGGCACCGCCCGCCACGCAGGGGCCCATGATCGCCGCCATCTGGAATACCCCCTCGGCGGAGAGGCGGGCGTTGTTGTAGAAGGCGCGGCCGAAGTGCTCCTTGTCGGGGAAGATCTCGTCCTGCATCGGCAGGAAGACCCCCGCCGAGTCGACCAGGTAGACGATCGGTAGGCGGTTCTCGAGGGCGATCTCCTGCGCCCGCAGGACCTTCTTGGCGGTGAGCGGAAACCAGGCACCCGCCTTGACGGTGGCGTCGTTGGCGACCACCACGACGTCGCGGCCCTGGACTTGGCCGATCCCCACCACCACGCCGGCGGCCGGGGCCCCACCGTACTCGCCGTAGAAGCCGTGGGCCACCCACAAGCCCAGCTCGAGGAAGGGAGTGCCGGGGTCGCAGAGAGCGGTCACCCGCTCGCGGGCGGTCAACTTGCCCAGCGTCCGCTGCCTGGCCTGGGCAGCCTCCCCGCCACCCTGACGGATCCGGGCCTCCCCTTCGCGCAGCGCCGCGAGCTGGCCACGCCAATGCGCGGCACGGCGTGCGAACGCGTCGTCCTTCTTGAGCTTGGAGTCGATCGGCGGCACGGCCGGTGGATTATAGGGGAGCCCAACTCGCCGGCACGTCTCCTCGGCTTTACGTCTACACCGTAGAGGGGCAGGGGCTCGGCCATGCAAAGAGGAAGTAGACATGTTAGCCACATGTGAGTATGCTTCCGACATGAGCAAGATGATCCAGTTGCGCAACGTGCCGGACGACCTGCATCGCCTGCTCAAGGCGCGGGCGGCGATGGCCGGGATGTCCCTTTCCGACTACCTGCTCTCGGAAGTCCGGAAGATCGCCCAGCGGCCCACGATCGAGGAGATGCTCGATCGGCTCGCGGCCTTGCCCCCCGTCGAGGTGAGCGTGCCCGCCGCCGAGATCATCCGCCAGGAGAGGGAAGGACGATGATGGTGCTCGACGCCTCCGCCGTGGTCGAGCTGCTGCTGGCGAGCGAGAAAGGCCGCCGCCTTGGCTGGCGGCTGCGCCGGCGGGAGACCTCGCTGCACGCTCCCCATCTCATCGACCTGGAGGTGGCCCAGACGCTGCGGCGCTACCTGCGCACCGGCGAGCTCGAGCCCGGCCGGGGACAGGCGGCCGTCGAGGCGCTTTCCCAGCTCGCCCTCTACCGGCACCGCCACGACTTCTTCCTGCCACGGATCTGGGAGCTCAAGGCCAACGTCACCGCCTACGACGCCGCCTACCTCGCCCTCGCCGAGGCCCTCGAAGCCCCCCTCCTGACCTGCGACGAGCGCCTGCTCTCGGCTCCCGGGCACCGGGCCCAGGTGGAGGTGGTGTAAGGTGGACAGCCACGGAGCCACGATGACCAAACGCGAGCTGCAGCAATCCGTGCTCGAGTTGCCGGCCGAGGAGAGGTGGGAGCTGGCCGAGGCGATCTGGCAAAGCCTCGAAGCCGATGCGGCTTGGCCACCGCTCACGCCTTGGCAGCGAGAGATCCTCGATCAACGCATCGCCGAGGACGACGCCGACCCCGACGCCGGGTCTCCCTGGCCGGAGGTCAAGAAGCGGATCCTCGCGAGCCTATGACGCCGCTGCTCATCGGCCCAAGGGCCGAACAAGAAACGCAGAGATCCGCCGGGTGGTACGAGGAGCAATCTCCAGGGCTGGGAGCGGGCTTCCTGGAGGCCGTGGAAGAGGCATTTACGGTTATCTCCGAGAACCCCCGGCGCTTCCACAGGTTCACGAGGATGTGCGACGCGCCCTGCTCCACCGGTTCCCTTTCGGTGTCTTCTTTCGGATCAAGAGAGATCACGTCAAAGTGATTGCCGTCATGCACTTGGCTCGACACCCTCGCCGTTGGCAACGCCGCCGATGAAGCGGCCTGAGAAGCCGAGCCCTCGTCGATGAAGATCCACCTCCTCGCCTTCGCCACCGCCGCCGATGCCCTCGGGCGCGAGAGCACCGAGATCGAGGTGCCGGAGGGCAGCCGGATCGGCGATCTGCGGGGGCTGCTCGGTGGCTGCTTCCCAGCCCTCGCGCCCTTGTGGGGGCGACTGGCGATCGCCGTCGACGGCGAGCTGGCCGGGGACGACCGGGTGCTGCCGGACGGCGCCGAGGTAGCCCTGCTGCCACCCGTCTCCGGTGGCAGCGGTCGTGAGCCACTTCCCGTTCTGCTCGATGGGCCTCTCGACCTCGCGGCCGTGGCGGCGCGGGTGGCCTCGCCCGGCCGTGGCGCCCTGGTGCTCTTCGCCGGCACCGTGCGGGACCACCACCGGGGCCGCGCCGTCGAGGCCATCACCTACGAGGCCTACCGGCCGATGGCCACCCGGCGGATCGAACGCATCGCTACCGAGCTGGCGGCCGAGGAGCCGAACCTGGCCCTCGCCCTCGTCCACCGCCTCGGCCGCCTGCTGCCCGGCGAGGCGAGTGTGGTGATCGCCGCAGCCTCCGCCCATCGCGCCGCGGCCTACCGGGCGAGCCGCGCCGCCCTCGAGCGGCTCAAGGCGGAGGTGCCGATCTGGAAGCACGAGCACTACGCCGACGGCAGCTCCGCCTGGCGCGAAGAGGAGAGCCTGGTCAGCGCGGAGAGGCCGGCGCCGGTGGGCGCGGCTCGAGGGTGAGCGGATCTCGCTCCGGCAGGCGCTGCCAGACCCCCGGCAACAGCCGCACCAGCGGCGCCTTCTGAGCCGGGTCGAGCCGCTCGATCTCTACCGAACGCCCGACCACCAACAGCACGAGCTCCTCCGGCCGCAACACCTCCGCGGCGGTCCGGCGGACGTCCTCGGGCGTCACCGCGGCGAGGCGTCCGGGTAGGTCGCGCCAGTAGCGATGGGGTCGGCCGAGGAGCTCGTCCTCGGCGAAGTAGCCGGCGACCTCCTCGGCGGTATCGAATTGGAACGGCAGCGCGTCGGTGAGGCTCTTCTTCACGAAGGCCAGCTCCCCCTCGCCCGGTGCGGTCCGGCGCAGCCGCTCGATCTCGGCCAGGGCCATCTCCACGGCGAGCCCGACCTTGTCGCCCCCGGTATCGAATTGGATTCGCAGCTCGCCGGGCCAGAGCTCACCGGTGGTCAGTCGCGCCCCGGCCCGATAGGCGAGCCCGGCTTCACGGCGCAGGCGAGTCGGGATGCGGGCTCCAGCCCCACCGAGAAGCTCGCCCAGAAGGGTGAGTGAATCGGCCCGGCGATCTTCCCAGCCTTCTCGGCGGACCGTCCGCTGGCCCAGCAGCACCTTCGCCTGGGCCAGGTCCCGCTCGACCAGGTAGACCCCCGACTGGGGTCGGGGGGGCGGTGCGGGCGGCGGCCAGGGGGCCTTCTCGCCGGCCGGCCAGCCCGCGAAGCGCTGCTCGAGGGCCGCCAACACGGTCGCGGGCTCGACGTCCCCCGAAACCGCGACGACCATGCCGGCCGGCTGCCACCAGCGGCGATGGAAGTCGATCAGATCCTCGCGCCGGATCGCCGCCAGGTGGGCCGGCGTGAGGGGGCGCTGGGTGAAGTGGTCCCTCCCGTAAAGGGCAAAGCCCCACTCCCGCTCGAGCACGGCTCCAGGGTCGTCGTTGCGGGAGGACAGGCCATCCACCAGGGAACGGCGGGCCTGCTCGAGGCGGGCCGGATCGAAACGTGGCCGCCGGAGCACGTCGAAGAGCAGGTCCAGGCCCTCGTCGAGCAGCCAGCTGGGAGCGTTGAGCTGGGCTCCCGCGCGCAGGCTGCCGGCGCTGGTGTCGAGCTCCAGGGCCAGCCGGTCCGCGCGTTCGTCAAGCTGCTCGGGGGAAAGGGTCGCCGTACCGGCCCGCCGCAGCATCGAGGCGGTGAGGGCAGCGAGGCCGGTCTTCTCCGGTGGCTCGAGCCAAGCCCCGGCACGCAGCGCGATCGCCACGTCGACCAACGGCAGGGTCTTGTCCGGCACCACGTAGACCGGCACGCCGTTCGAGAGCTGATGGCGGTACTGTGCCGCGTCCGGGGCCTCGAAGGGCACCGTGGGGAAGGTCAGCTGGCGGGGATGCTCGGGGGTGCCATCCGCACCCGGCGTCATCCCGAGCGAAGGGCCGAAGGCCCGCAGCCGAGGGATCTCCGGGGACGGCGTCGCTCTCCGCGAGGGATTGAAATCCCTCGCTACCGACAAACGTCCCTTCGGGACGGCAGAAACCCCACGAATTCTGGCTTCTTCCTCGTCCCGCCAGGGACGTCTATGAGTAGCGAGGGATTTCAATCCCTCGCGAGATGGCGTCGCCCCGCCCTCCCCACCCGGGGAGATCCCTCGGCTGCGCTCGGGATGACTTCCGGCAAGATCTACGACTTCCTTTCGGCGATACAGCCCCACGGTCCGGCGCTCCGGCCGCAGGTAGGTCTCGATCACCCGCGCCAGGTCCGCGGCCTGGACGGCCCAGGCCCGCTCGGGGCCGCGCTGGACTTGGCGCCAATCGCCGAAGCCCTCGCTCATCAGCAGTTGGAGGGTGAGGGCGAGGGGATCGCGCAGGCGCCGGTAGCCGTCGGCGAGGATCTGGTTCTTGACCTTGGCGAGCTCCTCGACCGGGATCGGTTCGTGGCGCAGGCGGTCCAGCTCGGCGTCCCAGGCGGTAAGCAGCTCGGCCGGGGTCGTGGCTCCCTTCGCCTCGGCGGAGACGGCGAAGGAGCCCGACTGGCGCATGGCGGTCTGCAGCACCGACGCCGCGGAGGCCCTCTCCTGGCCGAGGACGAGCTGGCGGTGGAGCCGGCCGGTGCGGCCGTTCAGCAGGCCGGCGAGCACCTCCAGCGCCGCGCTGTCGTGGTGTCCGAACGGCACCGTGGGATAGAGCACCTCGAGCCGGGACCGGCATTCGCAGTCGGCCGTGAAGGGCTCGGCCGCGCCGGCCGGGGCCGGCGATGGGAAGGGCAGCCGCTCCGGAGGCCGGCCCGCGGGTAGGCGACCGAAGTAGCGCTCGGCCAGGGCCTGGACTTTGGCCCGGTCGAGCTTCCCCACCAGCGCCGCCACCACGTTGCCGGCCCGGTAGTGGGTTTCGAAGTGGCGGCGGGCATCCTCACCTCGGGTGGCGGCCACGTCCTCCGGCCAGCCCAGGGTCGGCCAACCGTAGGGATGATCGCCCCAGAAGCGGGCACGCAGCTGCTGGTCGAGGAGACCCGTGGGGGTGGAGTCGATCCGCAGCCGCCGCTCCTCGGCGACCACCGCCTTCTCGGACTCGAGCTCCCGGAACACCGGCGCGAGCAGGCGGTCGGACTCGAGCCAGAACCACAGCTCCAGCTTCTCCGCCGGCAACGTCACGAAGTAGAGGGTCATGTCCGGCAGGGTCAGAGCGTTCAGGCCCCGGGCGCCGGCCTCGGTGTAGAGGCGGCCGAGCTCACCCGCTGCCAGAGTCTCGGAGCCCTTGAAGAACAGGTGCTCGAGCAGGTGCGTGAGGCCGGTGCGACCTGGCTCCTCGTTGACCGAGCCGACCTTGGCCACCCAGCCGGCGGAGACCATTCGGCTCTCCGGCCGGGGCACCAGCAGGACGCGCAGGCCGTTGCTCAGGGTGATCTCCTCGACCGCCACCCGCGGCAGGTGGGCCGGCTCCGCGCCGCCGGCGGAGGCGGCCAGGGTCCAGGCGGCGAGGGCGGCCGCCGGCAGCGTTCCTCTCATTTCTTGGCGGTGGCGAGGGCGGCGATCGCCGCAGACCAGCGGGGATAGAAGTCCGGGGCGTGGGCATCCAGCCAGTCGAGGTAGGTGGTGGCCACCCGTTCGAGGTTGCGCAGGGTCATCGGGTTGCCCGAGCGCTCGCGCATCGGCACCACGATCTTCCGCACCTTCTCCCAGACCAGCAGCATCTCCTGGCCGCTCTCGAAGAAGAGCTCGCGGTGGAGCACCTCGCTGGCGACGAACGAGGCCACCATGTCCCAGTAGCCGATCACCATGCGGAACGAGGCGTTCTCCTGCGAGCCGCGCGGGCAGATGCGATCGAGATCCTCCAGGGTTTCGACGGCGAGGGAGCGGACGAACCAGTCACGAGCCTCGCGCAGCCGGGGCTCGCGCCGCGCCTCGAAGAGCTGCAGGATCAAGCGGGCATCATCGTGGGTGGGGCTGCGGTGCATGGGCTCGCTCTCGGTCGCAGCGCCGGGAATCGGCTCGGGGCGCAGTGCGTAGAGAGAGCCGGCCCGACCCCCGGATGCTAGCATCCCGCCGACTGCTGGAGAGAAGAGATGAGCGTCACCTTCGACCAAGCCAGATCCCGTCGCAACGCCCTCGAAAGACTGGGGGAGAAGGTCCCCGGCTTCGCCGGATTCCAGGACCGGGAGCTGCGCCGCGAGCTCGACCGTCGCGAGCGCGAGAGCCTGGCCGAGCTGCTCCTGGCCGCCAAACGCAGCCTCCGCGAAAAGGCCCGGGCCCACACCGAGGCCGGCCGGCTCGCCGAGCTCACCCTCTTCGACCGCCTGGACCGACGCCTCGAAGGCTTCGCCCAGGCCGTGCGCCACGCTGACTACGGCGCCACTGGCTTCTTCGACGCGGTCAAGGTGCGGGACGAAGACCTGACCCGTCTCTACGAGTTCGACCTCGGCTTCTTCTCGGAGATCGAGGCCGTCTCCGGCCTGATCACCGCCATTGCCGCGGGCACCGCTGAGGCCACCGCCGCCGTCGAGGCCGCAGCAGCCCGCCTCGCCACCATCGAGCAATCCTGGGGCCGGCGTGGCGAGGTCCTCGCCGGCTTCGCGTCGGTCCTCTGAGGAGAGTCTCCATGCAAGTCCTCGAGCACCAGGATCCCACCGGATCGACCATGGTCGCCCGGGTGCCCGCGGAGGGCACCGAGGCGATCCAGCTCGGCAGCCAGCTGGTCGTCGAGCAGAGCCAGCAGGCCATCTTCCTGCGCGACGGCAAGGCCCTCGACGTCTTCGGACCGGGGCGCCACACCCTCGCCACCCAGAACTTGCCCCTGCTCACCACGGTGCTGTCGCTGCCCTGGGGCGGCACTTCGCCGTTCCGTGCGGCGGTGGTCTTCGTCAACACCAAGACCTTCCTCGACCTCAAGTGGGGTACCAAGGAGCCCGTGGTCTTTCGCGACCGCGAGCTCGCCATGGTGCGCCTACGCGCCTTCGGCAAGTTCGCCGTGCGCATCACCGACCCCCAGATCTTCGTCAACACCGTGGTGGGCTCGATGGGGCTCTACACCACCGATGGGGTCGAGTCCTACTTCAAGGACGTGATCGTCGCCCGCCTGAACGACCTGCTGGGGGAGACCCTCGAGACCCTCTTCGACTTGCCGCGGCTCTACGACGAGCTGGCCATGGCCCTGAAGGCGCGGGTGTCGGAGGACTTCACCAAATTCGGCATCGAGCTGGTGGACCTCTTTCTGGGCGCGATCACGCCGCCCGAGGAAGTGCAGAAGGTCCTCGACGACCGGGCGGGGATGGCCGCGGCCGGCGACCTCTCCGCCTACATGAAGTTCAAGGCCGCCCAGGCGGTGGGCGAGATGGCCCAGAGCTCGGGCGACGGCGGGGTGGTGGGAGCCGGCCTCGGTGCCGGGCTGGGGGCCGGCTTCGGCATGATGATCCCCGGCTTGATGCGCGAGGCCATGGGCGCTCCGGCTTCGTCGACCCCGGGGGCGCCGGCCGCGGCGCCCGCCCCTGCGGCGCCCGCGGGCGAGGGCGCAGCCGGCGCCGGCCCGGCTTTTTGCTCCCAATGCGGCGCGAAGCTGTCGCCCGCGGCGCGCTTCTGCGCGAGCTGCGGCGCACGGGTGTCCGCCTAGCCTCGGCCTGCGGTGATGAGCGGTACTGCTCTGGCCTGCCCGCAGTGCGGCGGCGCCAACGCTCTGCCTTCGGGCGAGCGGCTGCTCAGCTGTGTCTTCTGCGAGGCCACCCTCTTCGTCGACCGCTCGGGGCTGGTCTCGCACTACCGGCTGCCCCGGCTGGTCGACGGCGCCACGGCGCTGGCGGCCCTACGGCGGTGGATGGCCGGTAACGATACGGTCAAGGACCTCGACCAGAAGGCCACGGTCTCGTCGGTCGAGGCGATCACCTTCCCGATGTGGCTCTTCCGCCATGGCCTTGGTGGCGCCGAAGAGACCCGGGTGGAGCCGGCGGCGGCGATCCCGATTCCCCAGGTGGCCGACCTCTCGCTGCCGGCCGGCCGGCTCGAGCCCTGCCGCAGCGCCGAGGAAGGCGCCGAGCGGCTGGCCGCGACGGTGCCGCTCGAGACCGCCCGCGGCTGGCTGGGCAGCGGTGTGGCCGAGCTCAAGGAGACCGCCCTGGTCGAGGTCCCCTTCTGGCGCTGCCGCTATGCCTACGCCGGGCGCGACTACACCGCCCTGGTCGAGGGCTCGACCGGCGCCGTGGTGGCCTCGATCTACCCGGAGAAGGCCGAGAGCCCCTACTACCTGACCGCTGCCCTCGGCGCCGCGGCCTTCCTGATCGCGGGCTTCCTGACCGCCAACCCCTTCTTCAAGCTGGGCCTCTACACCCTGATCGCCGTGCCTCTGCTCGGCCTCGCCTGGCTGGTGTCGCGCAAGGTATGAGCACCGCTTCGACCGGATCTGCCGCGACCTCCGCCAAGGTGACCGGGCTCTCCTGTCCCTGCTGTGGTGGCACTCTCACCGTGGAGCCCGGCCTCCACGTCGTGAGCTGTCCCTTCTGCACGACCCACCTCCTCGCCCTGGGAGAGGCCGGCGTGCGCCGCTTCTCCGTGCGCCCCAAGATGGCGAGCGAGGCGGCGGCCTCGGCGGTGACCGGGTGGCTCGGCAAGGGCATCCGGAAGCATCGCGCGCTCGTGAGGGAAGCCGCGTTGGGCGGAGCCTTCCTGTGTTTTCTGCCCTTCTTCCACGCCCAGGCGGACGCCGTGGGCTACGCCTTCGGGATCGAGAAGAGGCAACGCAGCACGGGCTCGGGCAAGAACCGGCGCACGGTGACGGACTACGTGCCGGTCGAGCGCCGCGTCGAGCGCCACTGCGAGCGGGTCAGCGCCGCCGTGGACACCGCCGAGTGGGGCCTCGCCCGGGTCGACCTCACGGGCGACGAGCTGCTGCCCTTCGATCTCGACGAATGCGAGCGGCAGGGTATGGTCTTCGCGCCCACCCTCTCCGAGGCGGCGGCTCGCAGGACGGCCCTCGACGGGTTCCGCGCCGAGAGCGATCCCGGCGCCGGCCTGCATCAGGTCCATTTCCGTTTCCAGGAGCTGCTCGCCCCGACGTTCCGGGTCCTCTACTACCCGCTGTGGGTGGTGCGCTACCGCTTTCGGGGCCGCTCCTACCAGGCGGTTGTGGACGCCGAGAGCGGTGAGCTGGCCTACGGCAAGGCCCCCGGCAACGACGCCTTTCGGGCCCTCGCCCTGGTGGGCTCGGAGGCCGCCGCCGGCTTCGTCTTCACCACCGGGGTGCAGTGGTCCCTCGACGCCGACAACCCCCTCGGGCTGATCCTCGCCAGCGGCGCGGTGGCTGTGGCTCTGCTGGCGTGGGGCTTCCGGCACTTCCGCCACGGCGGGGTGGTCGAGGAGGGCACGGGCCTCGAGCGCGCGGCCGCCTCGTTCCAGGAGCACCTTCCCAAGTGGCTGGTGGCGGGACGGAAGCCATGAGCGCCGGCCTCACCCTGGTGCGCCTGGCCTGCCCGCGCTGCGGCTCGCCGCTGGCGGCCGAGGGCGAGGACGTCGTCTACTACTGCCCGGCTTGCAAGACCGGCTCGCGGCTGGCGGGTGAGGCGACCGGCGCACCGCTGGCACCCGTCGAGGTCGGCTTCGTCGCCCGGCCGGACGTCCAGGTCGAGCGCTACCTGCCCTTCTGGTTGCTGCCGGCCCGGATCGAGATCACCCAGCGCTCGACGACCGGCGGCGAGGCCCCCGGCGAGCCACGAGAGATGGCCTTCGCCATCCCGGCCTTCGCCGCGCCCCTCGCCGTACGAGTCGCCCTCGGCCGGCGCTACACCGAGGCATTGCCGGGGCTGGGCGAGAAGCTGGGAGAAGGGCTCACCGGCACGCGGATCTCCGAGGAGGACGCCCGGAAGCTCGGCCACTACCTGCTGGTCGACTCCGAGGCCGCCCGCCCGGACACCCTCCAGGGCCTCGTCTACTCGATCGTCTTCGGCGAGGGCTGGCTGCTCGGCGTGCCCTTCGTGCGCAGCGGCCCCGTCCTGGTCGACGCCTACTTCGGCCTGGCCTCCTCGTAGCCGCCGACCCGTAACGGCCGCGCCCCGGCGCACCCTATCTTCCTCGAGTCCCCCACCTCGCCGCCTCCCGGCGGCGCCGCCGAGGAGCCCCTGGATGATGTTCACTGGCGCTGCGATCAAGTCCTGGCCTCGTTGGCGCGGGCGACCGACCCCACCGGCGGAAACACCGCCTCTCCTCCACTACAATCCACCGGAGAGGGAACGACTCTTGGCCTTCGAATCAACCGGTTCGATCTTCGACGGTAAATACGAGGTCGTCCGCCGCCTGGCGGGCGGCGGCATGAGCGAGGTCTACCTCGTCCGCCACCTGCACCTGGACGAGCAGCGGGTGGTCAAGGTCCTGCGCCCCGAGGACGCCGCCGACCCCGCGGCCCAGGCCCGTTTCCTCCGGGCAGCCCGCACCGCTACCCAGATCAAGCACGCCAATGTCGCGATCCTCTACGACATCGCGAGCCTGGCGGACGGTAGCTTCTACATGGTCTGGGAGTACATCGACGGCGAGGACGTGGGGCGCTGGATCTCCCGCTACGGCCCGTTCCCCCTCGAGATCGCCCTCGATCTCGCCATTCAGGCCCTGCGCGGGCTCGAGGCCATCCATTCGCACGGCGTGATCCACCGCGACGTGAGCCCGGACAACCTCATGCTCGCGCGGGACGTGCGCGGCAAGGTGCGGCTCAAGATCATCGACCTCGGTCTGGTCAAGGACCTCCGCAACAAGCCGACCAAGAGCGATCTCGAGGTCACCCAGGTCGGCATGTTCATGGGCAAGCTGCGCTACTGCTCACCGGAGCAGGCGGGGGTGGTCGACGGCGCCGTGCTCGACCGCCGCACCGACCTCTACTCCTTCGCCGCGGTGTTCTACGAGATGCTCTGCGGCAAGCCCCCGTTCGAGTCGGAGACGCCTCACGGGTTCGTCTTCAAGCGCCTGACCGAGGACCCCCTGCCCCTGGTGGGACGCGTGCCGGGAGTGCAGATCCCGCCAGAGCTCGATCGCATCGTCAGGAAGGGTCTCGAGCGGGATCGCAACCAGCGCTATGCCACGGCGGTCGAGTTCATCCAGGCCCTGGAGTCCCTGCACGTCAGTCGGGCGCGCTTCGCCACCCAGGAGATGCCGCAGGTCGAGGCCAAGAAATCGCCCCGCCCCCCCGCCTTCGAGGCAGCCCGGTCCTCGAGTCAGCTGACTCGCGAGGAGCGGGACCAGCTGCTGGCGCAGATCCAGCGCGCCGCCACTCGGGTCTCCCGCACCCAGCCCCTGGTGGAGGCCGCGGAGGCGGCCCTCGCGAAGGGCGATCTCGGGCAGGCGCGTCGCTCCCTCACCGAGCTCGAGGCCGCCGACCCGAAGGCCAAGGGCTTGACCCAACTCAAGGACCAGCTCGAATCCATGGCCGCCCAAACCCTGCAGATCGCCGCCCGGCTCGCCGAGACCGAGGCCCTGCTCGTCCGCTACCTCGCGCAGCGGCAGGTGGGCCTCGCCCGTTTTGCCCTCGACTCCTTGCTCGAGCTGTCCCCGGCGCACCCGCAGCGGGCGCGCTTCGAGGAGCAGCTCGCCGCCATCGCCGCGGAGGCGGGCGTGTCCGGCGAGGCGCAGAAGATCCTGGAGCGGGCGCGGCAGGCCCTGGCGCTGGGCGAGCTGGACAAGGCGCAGCGAGATCAGCGGGAGCTGGCTGCCCTGGCACCTTCGCTAGCCACGAAGTTAGCGGGCGAGATCGAGGCCGCCAAGCAGTCACGGGCAGAGAATGCCGAGCGAGCCCAGCATCACCAGCGCTTCGAGACCTTCCTCTCCCGAGGGGACCTGGACCGCGCTCAGACGGAGCTCGTGGCGCTCGAGGACCAGGCTCTCTCCCGCGCCACCGTCACCCTCTACCGCGACCAGCTCCTGGAAGCGCGCCGGCTCGCCGCCCAGGCGGCCACCATCCGCCCCTACGAGAGCCGCTTCGCCGAACGCGTGGCGGCCGGGGACTGGGCGGGCGCCCAGGAGGTGGTGCTCGAGCTCGAGCGGCTGCTGCCCAACCACCCCCGAACCGCCAGCCTCTTCGCCGAGGCCGAGGCCCTCCGCGCCCGCACCGAGCACAGCGACTCCATCCGCCACGGCACCGCCGAGGTCGAGCGCTGGCTGGCCCAGAACCGTCCCACCGAGGCCGCCCTGGCCCTGAAAGTCCTGCTCAAGCTCGATCCCCACCACCCCCGGCGGGTGGTTTTCGAGAAGAAGATCGCGGGGATGAAGGGGTAGGGAAAGGCGGCGAGGCCTCGTGGGTTCCTTGCTACACTGACGGCCACCATGGCGATTCTCGAAACCGTCCTGCCCGAGGAAGCGCAGTTCGGCTTCCGCACCGAGCGGCCGGGCCCGATCCGCGCCGAGGACTTCGAGACCTGGCCCGAAGATCCCGACAACCCCATGGAGCTTCTGGAAGGGTGGCTGCTGCCGATGAGCCCCGGAAACCTCCTCACCGGCCGTAGGTCCGTTCACTTGGCCGCCCTGCTGTTTCCGCTGGTCGAAGGTCGCGGCTGGGTACTCGCCCAGGACGCCCGCCATCGCCTACCCTGGCCCGCCAACACCGTGGTGTATCCCGACCTGGTGATCCACGCCGTCGGCGAAGTGGATTATCTGCCGGGCACCGAGACCGTGGGCCGGGTACCCGAGCTGGTGGTCGAGCTGCTGTCGAAGACCACCGCCGACCGCGACCGCGCCCCAGCAGGCGCCAAGCTCCTGGCCTATCAGAGGAGCGGCGTGCAGGAGTACTACTACGCCTGGCCGGATGGCCGGGAGGCCGCGGGCTTCCGGCTGGAAGGCGGCATGTACCGGCCCCTCGAGCCAGACTCCGAGGGCTTCTTCGCCAGCCCCTTGCTCGGCGCGAAGCTGAGGCTGGTGCCGGCGGCGGTGGGTTGAGGGGCAAGTTTCGGGACATCGCCCAACAGCCACGCCACCCCCGTCGAGAGCTCGAACAGGTCCCCTCACCCCCGCAGCAGATTCGCCTCGATCCAGGCCGCGAAGGCCGCCATGAAGCGCACCGTCAGGTCGCGGGTACGGTCGTTGGTGAGGTTACCCTCGGCGTCGAAGAGGTCTCCGGCCTGGCCGACGTAGGCCTCGGGCTGGGGCATGGTCGGGACGTTCAAAGCCACCAGGGTCTGGCGCAGGTGGTGGTTGGCGCCGAAGCCGCCCAGGGCCCCGGGAGAGACGGTCATCACCGCCCCCGGCTTGCCCTTCCAGGCGCTCTGCCCCGGCGGCCGGGAGCCCACGTCGAGGGCGTTCTTGAGGGGGCCGGGCATCGAGCGGTTGTACTCGGGGGTCACGAAGAGCACGGCCTCGGCGCGCCGTACCCGCTCGCGGAACACCACCCACGGCGCCGGGGGAGCGGGGTCGAGGTCCTGGTCGTAGAGGGCGAGGTCGCGGATTTCGACAATCTCGAGCCGAAGAGCTTCGGGGGCGGCCGCCGCGAGGGCATGCGCCATCTTGCGGTTGAGGGAGGCTCGGCGGAGGCTACCGACGATCACGGCCACGTCTCGCGGTTCGGGCATGCAGATCTCCTTACGAGGTGGAGTCTACCTGCCCACCGACGCCGAGGCAGGGGGATCGGAGCCGGCCACGGCCCCGATCCCCACCCGCTTCACGGGCCTACAGTCAGGGTGTAGGTGACGCTGACGGGAGCGAAGAGGGGGTGGTCGTTCGAATTGTCGAGCTCGCAGAAGCTGCCGGAGAAGTGCAGCGTGTGCTCGCCGACGGACAGGGGCCCGAGCAGCACCCAGAAGCCCTCCGAGATGGCCTCGGGCTCGATCAGATTGGCCGGCGGGAACACCGGGTCATCACCGCTGTCCACCAAGAAAGGCGGCGACTGCACCCGCACGATCGGAGTCTTGAGGTTGACCGGCGCCCCGTCGAGGGTCGCCGTGACCTTGCAGGCTCGCACGCCGGGGAAGCCGAAGTCGGCCGGGAAGCCGGGGTGGGTGTCCGAGAAAAACTTTTCGAGGACGTCCCGCTTCTCGGCCACGGTGAGGTTTTCGGGCGGCTCGTTGCGATAGACGCCGTTGAGCACCGGGAAGAAGAGGGGCTTGCCGGCGGGCACGGTGCAGGAGCGCACGGCCGTGGTGCCGCTCGGAGCCCCGGCCAGGAAGACCACCGGACCGTGCTGGTTGATCTGGCAATCCACCTCTCCCTGACCCAGGAACGGGCTCTCGCTCGCCGGGACGGAGAACAGCCACTGCCACCACTTCGCGGACCATTCGCCGTAGGTGCGGCCGAAGGCCTTAGCGCCCCCGCTCGAGGGCGAGGCGGCGGCCGCCGTGGCGATCGCCAGAAAGGCGCTGGAAAGAACGAACAGACGGAGCTTGGACGACATGGGACGAGATCCTCCTTCGAGGGGGTAGAGGACCGAGAGGCCAACGAGCGACCCGGTCACGGCAGCGCGGTTGAGTGATTTGCGCTCTCGTACCCGGGAACTACGCCGGCCTCGGGAGAACCCGCCACCAGTCGGACGGGCTCTTCAGCCTGCGACGGCGGTGCGAATCTGCTCCTGGATGGCCAGGGCCGCGGCGCGGCGGTCTGGGGCGCCCAAGATCGGGCGGCCGATCACCAGGTGGTCGGCGCCGCGGCGCAGGGCCTCGGCCACGTCCACGGTGCGCTTCTGGTCGTCCTCCTCGCGGTTGGCGACCGGGCGGATCCCCGGCACCACACAGAGGAGGCGACCGGGCAGATCCCGGCGCAGGGCGAGCAGCTCGTGCCCCGAGCAGACCACTCCGTCGCAGCCCCGCTCGAGGGCACGGCGGGCGCGAGAGAGCACCAGCTTCTCGACGTCCACGGTGAAGCCGAGGTCGTCGAGGTCGCCCTGGTCGAGGCTGGTGAGCACGGTGACGCCCAGGATCCTCACCTTCCCTTTGGCCCGGGCCGCGGCCTCCAGCATGGCGTCGTTGCCGTGGACGGTGGCGAAGGCCACCTCCCGCTCGGCCAGCCGTGCCACCGCCGCCCCCACGGTCCGCGGCACGTCGAAGAACTTGAGGTCGACCATCACCTTCTTGCCCCGGCCACCGAGCCATTCGATCAGCTCGAAGTAGCCGCCGGCCATGAAGAGCTCGAGGCCGAGCTTGTAGAAGGTCACCGCCGGCCCCAGCTCCTCGACGATCGCCCGGGCCTCCCCGGGCGTGGGAACGTCGAGGGCGAGGATCAGGCGGTGGCGGGGGTCGATGTCGGGCATGAGGGGCATCCTCTCCCGACATCGACCAGGAGGCAAGGGTGACCCTTCACTGCAGCGGGATCGTCTCCACCACGATCTCCGAGCCGTGGATGCGGTTGGGGGGGGTGCCGTCGTCGCTCCACTGGATGTGGCGATTGAGGCAGGCGTTCTCCGTACTCGCCCGAAACAAGTAGCGGGTGGTGCCGATGTCGTTTACCAACCCGCTGTGGTGCCAGCCGTTCTGCGTGTAGTTGTCGGCTGGGTAGGTCCGAATGGCACCACCAAAGGGCGGCAGGTCGCGCATACCGGTGGTGGCGAAGCCGTGCGTGCCGTCATCACTGCATCCGATCGTGCCGAGGTTGGCCCGGCTTTCCCCAATCATCGTCCAGCGAGTCGTGACGGGATTCAGGAACATCGAGATCGGGTCGAGCCCGCCGAAGTCGGCGACCGCGTTCTTCGGCACGAAGTCGATCTTCCCGGTCAGCCGGTTGGCGTTGCGCCAGACGTTGTCCTCACCGAGCAGATAGACGTAAACCTGGCTCCAAGCGGGTCGGACTCCGGCGGGTGAGGAGTCGATGATCTGAATCGGGGCCCAGCGGTTGGCTGCCTCGTCGATTCGACCGAATTGGACGTAGCCCCACATCGTTGCCGGTCCGAGAGGTGTCGTCAGGCGTGCGAAGGGCTTGGTGCCGCCGGAGTCCCACGCAGCGACGATGGGCTCCAGGAAGCCGTACTTGACCAGCCCCGAGGGCGTGCTCACCTCCGAGAGGGCCAGGATCGGCTGATAGCGGTAGAGGTAGGCGGGGTCGTCCGGGTCTGTAGTCACGCCCATGAACAGCTCATCGAAGTGACCCAGCGTCCAGCCCGTCCCTTTCGCCCTCGTCGCGAAGTAGTAGTACTTGTTGGAGATCCGGCCGAGGCCGGGGCGGCCCGCGTAGGCCACCGTACCGCGGGTCTTCTCGGAGCCCGGTGGCTCATCCCAACGGAAGCAAGGACCCACGTAGCCGAGCTTCTCGAACGGCGCCGTCATCCCGGCGACCGTGTTCGGAGTCCGCCAGGAGACACCGTACTCCACGACCCAATCCTCTCCGGTGTCATTCCAGGTGATTTCATCGGTCAAGTTCTTGTTACAGGCGCCACGAGGGTCATCCCTCATCGCCACGGCGCAGTTCTTGTTGTCGAAGGGGAAGTACGTGGTGTGGGTGAACAAATAGAGGTTGGCGCCGTCCACGTAACCCATCGGCGTCGTGTGCTTGGCGCGCAGGAGGGGAACGAAGGTACCGGAGCCACCGTCATCGTCGCTGCACTCCATCAAGGGAGAGGTGACTGCCAGCTCCAACGCTCGATTGTTGTTGTTGTCGTTCTCGGCGGACGCCGAGGCTCCGGCCAGCACCAGCGCCAGCCCGAGAACCGAAGAAGGAAGAAATCTGTACATAAGCACCTCGCAAAGGGGGTCTCGGAGCGCCGACAACCTGGCGTTGGGCCAGGTGCGGGCGACCCCTACCCAGAACGGCGGAACTCGTGACCGAACCTGCGCAGCAGAGATTGCAGGCCGAGGGTCGGCCGTCCTCCGGCATCGGCTGAGCACGCTGACGCCAGCTCAGCCCCGCGTGCCCCCTGTGCTACGCTGCCGCCGTTTCCCCGGCGGCTCGGCCGCCTCTCTCCCGCCCATGCAGGGCAAGGTCGTCATCCCCATGAGCCAGGATCTCGTGCGCCTCCGGCGCTACGCCTTCATGAAGCTCGCCCGCGAGTTCGATTCCCGCTTCGAGGCCATGCTGCTGACCGGCCGGGTCGCCAAGTGGTACAGCGCCATCGGCAACGAGGCGATCACCGTGCCGGCGGGCCTCTCGCTCGAGCCCGGGGACGTGCTCTGCTCCCTCCACCGCGACGTCGGCGCCATCCTCTCCTTCTACCTGGACCCCACCCGTGCCTTCCCGGGCTTGGGATTGGGTGAGCCAGACGGTCGCCGCCCCGAGCCCGAGCATCTGCTGTATCGGCTGTCCTGCCAGGTGCTGGGCAAGGCGGAGGGCTTCTCCCAGGGCATCGAGCGCTCCTACCACTACGGCTACTTCGCCCCGGAGGAGGGCCTCCTCCACATCGGCATGATCAGCCACCTGGGCTCGATGATCCCGGTGGCGACCGGATGTGGCTTCGCCCTGAAGCAGGCCGGCACCGACCGGGTGGCGATCAACTTCATCGGCGAGGGCGGCACCTCCACCGGGGACTTCCACGAGGGTCTGAACCTCGCCGCCGTGTGGAAGCTGCCTCTCGTCCTGGTGGTCGAGAACAACCGCTACGCCTTCTCCACACCGGCCCGCCAGCAATACGCCTGCGCCCAGCTCTCCGACCGTGGCCCGGGCTACGGGGTCGCCGCCGAGACCGTGGACGGCAACGACGCCGACGCCATGGCCGAAGCCTTCGCTCGCGCCTTCGCCCGCGCCCGTCGCGGCGAGGGGCCCACCCTGCTGGAGGCCATGGTCGGCCGGCTGCGCGGCCACGCCGAGGGGGACGGCTCGATGAAGGTGGTGCCGCCGGCCGAGCTGGCGGTCTATCAGGCCCTGGACCCCCTGCCCACCTACCTGCGCCGGCTCGCCGCCGAGGGCGTGCTCGACGCCGCCACCCGCGAGCGCATCGACGCCCGCGCCAAGGAGTTGGTGGAGACCGCCATCGACCGCGCCCTCGACGCTCCCCTGCCGGAGCCGAGCGTGGCCCGCCGGCCGGTCTACGCCGAGGCGCCGGGCAAGCCGGTGCTGCCCGCGGGGGCGATCCGCCACAGCGCTACGTCCGCGCCGGAGCCTGCCGTCACCGTCGCGGACGCCGACGCCCCCACCGCCATGGCCGCCTTCACCGGCGGCGACTCGGCACCCGCCGCGGAGGGCGAGATCACCTACCTGGACGCCCTCCACGAGGCCCTCTCCGAGGAGATGGAGAGGGATCCGGCGGTGGTGCTGCTGGGCCAGGACATCGCGGTCTTCGAAGGGGCCTTCCGGGTGACCAAGGGCCTCCACGCCCGCTGGCCCGAGCGCGTGCTCGACACGCCGATCTCCGAGAGCGGCACCCTCGGCCTCGCGGCCGGGGCGGCCCTCCTGGGCTACGTGCCGGTGGTCGAGATGCAGTTCGCGGACTTCGTCTCCTGCGGCTTCAACCAGATCGTCAACGTGCTCGCCAAGCTCTTCTACCGCTTCGAGCGGCCCTGTCCGGTGGTGATCCGCCTGCCCGCGGGCGGCGGAGTCGGGGCCGGCGCCTTCCACTCGCAGAACCCCGAGGGCTGGTTCGCCCACGTGGCGGGCCTCAAGGTGGTGTGCCCGGCCACGGCGCGCGACGCCAAGGCCTTGCTCAAGGCGGCGATCCGCGACCCCAACCCGGTGATCTTCTGCGAGAACAAGTTCCTCTACCGGCGGGTGAAGGACACCATGCCCGCGGGCGACGTGGTGGGCCGGCTGGGCGAGGCGGCGATCCTCCGCGAGGGGGGGCACGTGACGTTGATCGGCTACGGCGCCTCGACCCACCTCTGTCTCGAGGCCGCGGCCGACCTCGAGAAGGAGGGCGTTTCCGCCGAGGTGGTGGACCTGCGCACCCTGGTGCCCTTCGACGAGGAGACCGTGCTCGCCTCGGTGAAGAAGACTGGCCGCGCCGTGGTCGTCCACGAGGCCCAGGAGACCGGCGGCTTCGGTGGCGAGGTGGCGGCCCGCATCGCCGACGGCGCCTTCGCCTGGCTCGATGCCCCCATCCGCCGAGTGGCCTACCCCGACCGTCCCGCCCCCTACGCCCGAGTCCTCGAGCAGGAGCTGCTGCCCAGCAAAGACAGGGTGCTGGCAGCGGCGCGGGAGGTTATGGCCTGGTGAGCGACCTCCCTCCGGTCCCCTCTCCCCCGCCAGGGGGAGAGGGCCAG
>JBIOYC010000040.1:0-10280 GCA_044869955.1 Thermoanaerobaculia bacterium
CGCAGGGTGTTCCAGTAGCTCGGGTGCGAGACGTCGCCCAGCACCCGCGCGGGGTCGAGGCCGGTGGCGGCCTCGAACTCCCTCGCCTCGGAGACCGCCGCCAGGCGCCGCTCGTAGGCCTCGAGCAAGGCGGCGCGGTCGGCCGGGCCGGCCAGGCGGCTGGGGTCGAGTCCGGCGAGGCGCAGGTCCTCGTTGACCCAGGCGACCGCCTCGATGAAATGGTCGAGGTCCGCCCGCCGCAGGCCGGGCGAGACGGCCGGATAGAGCTCCACCGTCTCGGCATCCGCCAGCAGGGCGCGCAGGCGGCTGCGCCGGCCGATCTGGGGGATGCGCATCTGCACGAACTGGAGCAGCAGGTTGTCCGGCGAGGCGTCTCCCCAGTAGACCCCGTTCGAGTGCAGGTCGACGAAGAGGTCCGCCACCGCCAGGGTGATGCGCTCGCGGTTGCCCGCGCCCAGGGGGAAGGGATAGATCCGCGAGTTGGGGATGACCTTCCGCTCGAGCTGGGTGACGGTCAGGCCGAAGGCGTTGCGCTCGAGCTGGACGCCCATCGGCGTCGGAACCGCGATCGGCTCCTCCTCGCGCTCCACCCAACCGTTCGGCGTCAAGGTCCGGATGCCTCGCGAGAGCAGCTCGCGGTAGACCTCGACCTCGTGACGGGCGGTCGCAACCGACAGCTCCTTGACCACCAGCCGAAGCGAGCCCACGCGCGGGAAAACAACCGGGTGGCGGCCGTTGCCGCGGCGGACGGCGAAGCTCTTGACCCCCGCCGCCCCCCACTCCTCGAGAGGGCGATCCCAGGGCAGGCCGGAGAGGGCGTCGAGGTATGCTCCCGGGAGCGCGAAAGTGACCTTCGGATAGGACGACATGAGCGACCCTTCGAGCCTCACCGGGGCGGAGTCTACGCCCGAGCGCCGGCGCCGCCGTGCCGGCATCCTGCTCCATCCCAGCTCGTTGCCGGGGCCGTTCGGCGTCGGCGATCTGGGGCCGGCAGCCCACGCCTTCCTGTCCTGGGCGCAGGCGGCGGGGCAGAGCGTCTGGCAGGTGCTGCCGCTGGGTCCCACGGGCTACGGCGACTCCCCCTACGGCCTGCTCTCCTCCTTCGCCGGCAACCCCTTGCTGATCTCGCCGGAAGCCCTGGTCAGCGAGGGCCTGCTCGACGCGAGCGAGCTGCACCACGTGCCTCGCTCCCGGGCCGACCAGGTGGACTCTCCCCAGTTCGGCCCCTGGAAGGAGGCCATCCTGCGGGCCAGCTGGGACGCCTTCGGTAAGGCGGCCCGGCCCGGCCTGGCCGAGGAGCTGGCGGCTTTCCGGGCTCAGGAGGGCCCGGGCTGGCTCGACGACTGGACCCTCTTCATCGCCCTCAAGCGGCACCACAAAGGCCGGCCCTGGCCGGAGTGGCCGCCGGACCTGGCCCGGCGCGAGCCCGAGGCGCTGGCCCGATCCCGCGGGGAGCTGGCCGAGGAGCTCGCCTTTCACGCCTTCGTCCAGTTCCTCTTCTTCCGCCAGTGGGCGGCCCTGCGACGCCGGGCCGCCGAGCTGTCGATCGAGATCCTCGGCGACCTGCCGATCTACGTGGCCCTGGACAGCGCCGACGCCTGGTGCGCGCCTCACCTCTTCGACCTCGACGAGCACTTCCAGCCCAGGGCCTTCTCCGGGGTGCCGCCGGATGACTTCACCGCCGACGGCCAGCTGTGGGGCACGCCGGTCTACGATTGGGCCGCTCATCGCGCCGAGGGCTATGCCTGGTGGGCGGCGCGCATCGGCGCCAGCCTGCGCTTCGTCGACCTGCTGCGGATCGACCATTTCCGCGGCTTCGCCGGCTGGTGGCGGGTGCCGGCCGGCGCCCCCACCGCCGCCTCTGGCCGTTGGGAGCCGGGGCCGGGGCTGGAGCTGTTCCGGGCCGTGGAGGCCCGGCTCGGGCGGCTGCCCCTGATCGCCGAGGACCTGGGAGTGATCACCCCCGACGTCCGCCAGCTCTTGGCCGACCTCGGCGTGCCGGGGATGAAGGTGCTGCAGTTCGCCTTCGCCGACGACGACAGCGACTACCTGCCCCATCGCTTCGAGCCCCACTGCGTGGTCTACACCGGCACCCACGACAACGACACCGCCCGCGGCTGGTTCGCCCACGCCGCCGCCGAGGAGCGCCGCCGCGCCGCCGACTACCTCGGGGTGGAGGGCGCCATCCGCATCGAGTGGGCGCTGATCCGCGCCGCCTACACCTCGGTGGCCGACCTCGCCATCGTGCCCATGCAGGACGCCCTCGGCCTCGGCAGCCGCGCACGGATGAACACCCCCGGCCAGTCGGGGGGCAACTGGGTCTGGCGGGTGCGCGAGGAGGACGTGACGGAAGGCACGGCCGAGCGCCTCCGACGGTTGGCCGAAGTCACGGGAAGGCTGCCGTTGCGACCGGACAGCGGGCAGGCGGAGCCCTGATGACCGCTAGGCGCCGGCTCGCTGCCGCTGTCGCAGTGCTCATGACGACGGCCCCCAGCCACGCCGAGACTCTCTCCGCCCGTCATTCCCGCGAAAGCGGGAATCCATCCCCTCTTCTCCTCGCCCAAGGCCCGGAGAAGATGGATCCCCGCTTTCGCGGGGATGACGGAAAGGGCCGGGGCATCGGCCCGGACTGGGCAGAGGGGGCGGTGTTTTATCAGGTCTTCGTGCGCAGCTTCGCCGACTCGGACGGTGACGGCATCGGCGACCTCGGGGGCCTGATCGCGAAGCTCGACTATCTGAACGACGGCGACCCGGCGACGACCACGGATCTGGGGGTGGAGGGGCTATGGCTGATGCCGGTCTTCGAGTCGCCCAGCTATCACGGTTACGACGTGGTGGACTACCAGCGCATCGAGGCAGACTACGGCACGGCGGCCGACTTCGAGCGGTTTCTCGCCGAGGCCCACCGGCGCGGCATGAAGGTGATCCTCGATCTGATGATCAATCACACCTCGGGCCAGCACCCGTGGTTCGTGGAGTCGGCTCGCTCGCCGGAGTCCCCGAAACGCGATTGGTACGTCTGGCGGACGGACGATCCGGGCTGGCGCCAGCCCTGGGGCAACGGCCCGACCTGGCACGAGAAGAACGGCGCCTTCTACTACGGGATCTTCTGGAGCGGCATGCCCGACTTGAACCTCGCGAACCCCGCGGTGCGGGCGGAGGTGAGGCGCCTGGTCGACCTCTGGCTCGACCGCGGGGTGGACGGCTTCCGCCTGGACGCCGCCCGCCACCTCTTCGCCGACGGCCCCGGGGACCTCCAGAACGACCGCCCCGAGACCTACGCCTTCTGGCGGGAGCTTTCCGCCCACGTCCGCGCCGGCCACTCCCAGGCCCTACTGGTGGGGGAGAACTGGACGACGACGGAGATCATCGCCTCCTACTACGACGCCCTGCCGATGAGCTTCAACTTCCCCCTGGCGAGCGCCCTGATCGATGCCGTGGCCAAGGGGGACGCCTCCGCCGTGGCTCACAAGCTCGAGGAGATGGCCGAGCTCTACCCGGCCGGGGCCCTCGACGCTCCCTTCCTCTCGAACCACGACATGGCCCGCCTGGCCAGCCAGCTCGGGGGAGACCTGGCCAAGGTGCGCGCCGCCCTGCAGATCCTGCTGACCCTGCCGGGGACCCCCTTCATCTACTACGGCGACGAGCTGGGGCTCGCCAACGGCCCCGGCCGGGAGGAACCGCACAAGCGCACGCCCATGCCCTGGGACGCCAGCCCCGGCGGCGGCTTCACGGCCGGCACTCCCTGGTTGGCCTTCGCCCCGGGCAAGGAGACGGTCAACGTCGCCACGCAGAACGCCGACCCCGGCTCCGTGCTCGCCCGGGTGCGGCGCTTCCTGGCCCTGCGGCGGAGCTCCGAGGCCCTGCGCAAGGGCAAGCTGACGTTGGTGGCGGGCTCCCCGGCCCAGGACGGCCGGTTGCTCGCCTTCCTGCGCGAGGCGCCGGGCGAGCGGGTGCTGGTGGTGCACAACGTCACCGCCGAGAAGGTGGTGGACCGGTTGAAGGTGGAGGCCGCCACCCTGGAGGCGATGGAGCTACCCGCCGGCGCCGCGGCACGGCCGGTCGACGGGGCGCCGGCGGAAGGGGCGATCGAAGTCGAGATCCCGGCCTTCGGCAGCGCCGTGTGGCGGATCCGGCCCCTCCCGGAGGGCGGGCACGTTGGTTCCCCCCTACCCTCTGTCATCCCTCGGCTTCGCTCGGAATGACAGAGGGTGAGGGATCGCCGGCACGGGTCGGTCTCCCCTACTGCTTGACCTCCGCCGGCACCACGCCGGGTAGCACTACCGGTCGTTCGGACCTCGAATCGAAGTCCCTCAGCAGTGCTTCTTGACTGGCCCCCGCGGGCACCACGAGGTCCACCAGGGGCGGTTGCAGCGCCCCGGCCTCTCGGCCGCCGCCGAAGCGGTTCGACCACGACCCCGGGGCGATCGGCAGGATCATCAGTCGCCCCTCCTCCTCGTCCCGCAGCCCGAGCGTGCTGCCCAGGGCGGTGTAGAGAGCCGAGTCCGAGCCGGAGACCACGATCACATAGGCCCAGCTCGGCTGTGCCGGGCCGCCGAGGAAGGCCTCCGGCACGAAGAGGCTCACCGTGTTGCCACGCACCCGGACTCGGTTGGGGAAGAAGACGTGGCTCTCGAGGTCGGCGGGCACCGCTCGCTTGAGCTCCCGCAACACCTCCGGATCGGGCTCGACGTCGTCCCCCTGGGCAAGCCGCAAGGCGCGCAGCACCAGGCGGCTGAGGTGCTCCCTCGCCTCGTGCGGGCTGGGGGTCAGGCAGACGGCCCGCTCCCAGCCGAAGTCCGGGGCCACTTCGGCCTTGCGGCCGGGCAGTAGCGCGATGGCCCCGGATCCGGGCTGACGATCGCGATCGACGTAGATGTCGACGTTGAACGTGTAGAAGCCATACCGGAAGATGGTGTTCATGGGCGTGCCCAGCTCGTCCGCGGCGCCGCGGCCGGGTTGGCGGATCGGCCTGGCGAAGGTCAGCTCGAAGGTCGTGCCGTCCTTCTCCTGCTCGGCCTCCACCTTGATCAGATCGAGATCACCCCGAGTGAAGTCACTCGAGGTGGGATAGAGCAGCCGGCCATCGCCATGGTCGTCGCCCCGAGGATCGTTGAGCTCCCACAGCTTGGTGCCGGCCGAGCTGGGGCTCGCCCCACCGATCACCACCGCCGCCAGCACCCCCGACACGATCGCGTTGCGCAGATTCTTCACATCGACCTCCGAGCAGAAGGAGCGCACGAGCGTGCGCCCCTCGAGTCCGACCTAGAAGCGAACTTTCATATAGACCTTCAACCGCTGCTGCTCGAAATCGCGCTGCGCCAGGCTGTTCCAGCCGCCGAACCGGCCGCGGAAGCCTGGGGAGCCGACGGGCACGTTGTTGCTCGCCGAAGTCGCTTCGTCGGCGAACTGGACCACGAAGCCGTCGCCGAAGTCCGGCTTGAACTCCCCGAAGTTGTACTCGTAGTTGGCGCCGAACTCGGCGCCGCCGATGTCGTAGCGGCCGTAGATCATGATCTTGTTCTTCTGGTGCTCGCCGGAAGCCAGCTCGTGAAGCTGGTAGGCCTGGAACGCCGTGTTGCCGTCCTCGAGCTCGACGTCGTAGTACTCGTAGGTGAGCTGGCCGTAGAGCCGGTTCGACAGCTGGCTGCCCACGCCAACCTGGTACAACTTGTAGTTGAGGTCGCGGTCGTCGTCCGAAAGCGCATCGAAGGGCTTCCACTGGTAGCCGGTGACGCCGTTGACGGTGATCACCGGCGGGTTGCCGTAGATGTCCGCCGTGGAATTGCCGGCCGAGTAGAAGTTGCGGTTGCCGTTGCAGGCTGCTGCGCCACCCGGGCAATCCCCCGCCTGGTAGGGCAGGAAACGGGCCTCGTTCAGCCGCTTGTCAGTCTCGTCGATCAGCTTGATCTTGCCGAAGAGATCGATGCCGCGGCCCACGTCGATGAAATAGCGGGCGCCGAGCACGGCGATCTTGGTCTCCTTGTCCTGGAACGGCGCATAGGCCGAGCGGAAGTTGTGACCGACGCCGGTGTCCAGCTCGTGCACCGGATAGATGGTGTTGTTGATCGGTAGACTCGCGTCGTCGAAGGCCTGCCAGTTGGTGTTGTAGTCGATCCAGCTGTACTCGGCCTTGAGCTCGAGGTCGCCGATGGTCCAGCTCGGCACGATGGTGAAGCCCTTCCAGCCGATCACCGTCTCGGCCAACGGCTCCTCGAAGTCGGTGAACTCGTTGTCGACGTTGATCGTCGCCACCTGCTGAGCGTTGCCCTGCCAGCCACCGTAGCCGATGCGGGTAGGGTTGCCGGCGAACACGCCGAAGGAGGCGTTCGAAGGGCCGGGGAAAGCCCAGGTGGCGTCGTGGCCTTCGGTCAGCAACACGTCGGCCTCGCGCCGGGCCGCCATCATCGAGACGTATTGGGCGCCGATGTCGAAGCCCTCGAGGGCGAAGGAAAGTCCGACGCCGAAAGGATCGTTCAAGTCCACGTTGAGCTTGTAGGCCTCGTCGTCCAGCCGGCCGGCCGGTACCGGCGAGAAGCCCGAGAGGCTGAAGAAGTTGGCCGGCGCCAGGTCTTCAGCCGAATCGGCCGTCGAGCTGTAAGCCGAGGCGCGGACGTCGACGATGGGGCTGGGGTGCACGCCCAGCCGCAGGCCCACCACGGTGTTGCGGAAGCGGGTGCGGATCTCCCGGCCATCGTCGAGGTCACGATCAGTGGCGTCGACCTCGATGTCGTTGACGTACTGCACGATCCCGGCGACGTCGAACGTCGAGCTCGGGGTGAAGCCGAGCTGGAGGCCGTACGCCGCATCCTGCGCGTTGAAGTCGCCGGTCTCGAAGTTGGGGCCGGCCCACAGGCGTGGCAGGGAGATGCGCGCGAAGTCGTAGGTGAGCTTGCGGCCCGCGGCAGAGCCCTGGAATAGCAGGCCCGAGGCGTTGTCGCGATCGATGTAGCGGATCTTGCCGATGGTGAACGGGTCGAACACGCCCCAGTCGTTCGAGCCGATGGTGACCCGATCTAGCCACGCGTAGCCAGGAGTGATCGTCACCGCGATGCCACGCAGTTTGATGTACTGGGCGGAACGCGAGTCGAACTCGCCGCAATCGCCGCCAGTGCAGGGGTTGTCGGGGTCGAGGAAGTTGCTGCGACCGCCGAAGCCGCCGAAGTTGGTCCAGAAGTTCTGGTTGAATCGGGCCTTGACGCGGCCGTTGACCTCCACGAATTTGCTCGGCTTGGCGCTCACCAGCAGCTCGAGCTCCGTGCCCTGGCCATTGTTGCCGTAGCCCTCGCCCGGGACGGTGGTGAAGTTGTAGAGGCTGCCGTCGTCGCGCTGGTTGCCCCAGAGGAATTTGGTGTAGTTGATGCCGCTCCAGGTCAGCTTCTGAGTGTCGTCGGCCAGCGACGGGCCAGCGACGAGGCTCAGGCAAGCCAGGACGGCGAGCCAGACCCAAGTGCGTGATCTCATGTTGTTCTCCTCATCGCATCAGAATTGAAAAGTGTCGGGGCGCTCAGCCCTTGCGCACCATGGTCAGGGTGGCCTTCTTCTTCGACGAGCCGTCGGCGTTGCACTCGTAGGCGAGCATCGCTGCCTGGCCTTCGCCGAGCACGTCCATCACGTGCGGGTCGCAGTCGCCGTCCGTGCCACCGCCGAAGCGATGCTGGCCCTCGAACTCGTTGACCTTGCGGGTCAAGAGGTCGTTGTCGGCCGGGAAGCCCTCGTTCGACTGCATCACGACCTGGTAGCCCCAGGTGGCCGGATCACCACCGCCGAGGTCCGAGAGGGACACGGAGCCCGAGAGGGTCCGGCCCGAGCCCCGCACCCGGTTCGGCGCCAGCAAGGACCCCTTCATGGCGCCGCCCTTGGCCTCGATCTCCTGGCTGACCCGGGCGAAGGCCTGCGGCGAGAGGATCACGCACTTTTCCCAGGCACTGGCGGGCGCGAAGGCGACGTTGAGGCCGGGCGGGCTGTCGGTGAAGCCGCCGCCTTCCTTGCCGTCGGTGTCGATGAAGATGAAGACCATCTGCACCGAGAAGCCGACGCCCATGCGCCAGGGATCGTCGAGGTTAGAGCCCACCGAGACCTCGAATTCCACCTTGTCGCCCTTGGTGTTCACCTCGAGCTTGGTGAGATCGAACGAGCCGGCCTTGTAGACGGCGTCGGTGGGATAGGTGTAGCCACCGGGGCCGTTGTCGTCTCCGGTCGGATCGGAGAACGACACCGCCTGCGCCCAGGCCGGGAGCGCCCCGAGCAGGAGCGCGCACGTCAGCAGAGGAAGCGTTCTGAGCAGTTTCTTCATGGGAGGTAACCTCCTTCCGGTCGGCCGGTGCATCCGACCTAACCTTTTACCGATCCGGCCGTGAGGCCGGAGATCAAAAACTTCTGCAGGAAGAGGAAGAGCAGCACCACCGGCAGGGCGACGATGATCGCTCCCGCCGCGAAATAACCCCACTGTTGGGAGAAGCCGCCGACGAAGAACTTCAACCCCACCGGCGCCGTGTACATCTTCTCGGAGTCCATGAACGTCGCGGCGAGGATGAACTCGTTCCAGCCGGTCATGAAGGAGAACAGGGCGGTCACCGCCACCGCCGGCTTGGCCAGGGGCAGGACGATGCGGAAGAAGATCATCCACGGCGAGGCGCCGTCGATCAGCGCCGACTCCTCGAGCTCGCGCGGGATGGTGTCGAAGTAGCCCTTCATCATCCAGACGCAGAAGGGGATGGCGGTGGTGACGTAGACCAGCACCAGGCCGGTGCGGGTCGAGCCCAGGCCCAGCCACTGGACGATGATGATGTAGAGGGGGACCAGGGTCAGCACGCCGGGGAACATCTGCGACACCAGGAAGGACATCAAGCCCGCGCGCCGCCCCGGAAAGCGGAAGCGGGAGAAGGCGTAGGCGGCGGTGCAGGCGAGGAAGACGCCGAGCACGGTGGTGGCCGTGGCCACCAACATGCTGTTGAGCAGCCAGAGGCCGAAGGGCTGGTCGCCCAGCACGTCGCGGAAGTTGGCGAGCGACAGCGCGCTCGGCCAGGGGATGATCGCCCGCAAACGATCGAACAGGCCGGGATCGGCGGGCAGGTCGACGTACGAGAGGCTCTGCTGCCCGGAGAAGGCGACCGTGATCACCCACAGGATGGGATAGATCGAGTAGAGCACGGCGATCACCAGCAGCACGTGCATCAAGGCGTGGGGCGACTCGCCCTTGCGCTGGGTGTCGCTCATCCGATCGACTCCGTGGCCCGGGTGACGCGGTTCTGCCAGGTGCCGTAGGCCAGCAGGATCAGGAAGATGATCACGGCGTAGGCCGCGGCGTAGCCGTGCTGGTACTTCTCGAAGGCGATCTTGTAGGCCCCGGTGACCAGGATCTCGGTGGCGTGGGCCGGCTCCCCCGCAGAGGTCAGGTAGGGGATGTTGAACATGTTGAAGGTCCAGATCACCGACAGGATGATCGCCGGCACCAGGGCGGGTTTGAGCGAAGGAAGGGTGATCGCCTTGAACTGCTGCCACCTGGTGGCACCGTCCACCCGGGCGGCCTCGTAAAGCTCGCCGGGGATCGATTGCAGGGCGCCCAGAGAAATCACCATCATGAAGGGAAACGACAGCCAGCCGTTGGTGGCGAGGAGCGCCAGGAACGAAGTGAAAGGCTGCTCGAACCACGAGATCGGCGTGCCACCGAAGACCTGCACGATCTGATTGATCACACCGAGCTGCTGGTGGAACATCCCCTTCCAGACCAGGGCGGTGATGTAGTTGGGCACCGCCCAGGGCAAGATGAAGAGGACGCGATAGACCGGCCGGGCGAAGAGCCCCTTGGTGTTGAGCACCAGGGCCAGGATCAGGCCGATGGTCACTCCCCAGGCGACGTTGGTGAGAGTCCAGAGGATGGTGAAGCCCAGGGTCCAGTAGAAGTTCTCGTAGTCGTACGTCCTGCCCTGCTCCGTGGTCTTGACCACGGAGAAGTCCCCGAGGATTTCCCGGTAGTTCTCGATGCCGACCCATTTGTCGAGCAGCGGCTCGTTGTTGTTGTAGAGGGTGGATTCGGTGAAGGAGAGGGTGATGCCGTAGATGAAGGGGAAGTAGACCAGGACGATCATGCCGAGGATGGCCGGCAGGGTGTAGAGATAGGCCTGGCGATGCCGCTTCAAGGTGCCGCCCACTCGGCCGGCGGCCCCGAGGGCCACGAAGGCGAGCAGGCCCAGACCCAGCGCAGCGGCGAGCAGGCCGAAGCGTAGGCCCCGCGAGCGGCCGGCCGCCAGATCCGCGGCCAGGGCCGCGGCGTTGAC
>JBIOYC010000041.1:0-12044 GCA_044869955.1 Thermoanaerobaculia bacterium
GCGGGCGGCCAGGTCCTCGCCCCGGGCCTCGAGGCGGTTCTTCTCGAGCTGGACACCCACCACCCGCCCGTCCTCGCCCAGCAGCTCGCCCGGCGAGACCAGGAAGCGCAGGTGGATGCGCCGGGGCGCGCCGGTGGCACCCCGCTCGGCGGCGGCGCGCAGGATGGCCAGGTTCTTCTGCAGCTGGGCGTCGCGGGCCAGCTCGGCTTCGCTGCCCGGGTCGAGCACGAGCTCGGCCGGATCGACCATCAGATCGACCCCGGCGAGGCTCGCCAGCTCCTTGAGCTCGGCCGGCGAGCACTTGGCTTGCACCGGCCCGCGGCGGGCCAGCACGTGGACGTCGCGGATGCGGCTGGCCCGCAGTCCGGCGAGGGCTTCGTCCGAGATATCGGTCCTGGCCAGCTCCTCGGGGTCACGGGCGAGCACCCTCGCCACGTCCACGGCCACGTTGCCCACGCCCACCACCACCGCCGCCGAGCAAGAGAGGTCGACCGGCAGAGCGAGGAAGTCCGGGTGGCGGCTGTACCAGGCCACGAAGGCGGTGGAGGACTGGCTGCCGGCGAGGTCCTCGCCGGGCACGCCCAGGCGGCGGTCGCTCTGGCCGCCGACCGAGAAGACCACCTGGTCGTAGCAGGCGAGGAGGTCGGCGAGGTCGAGATCGCGCCCGTATTCGACGTGGCCCAGGTAGCGCACGCGGGGGTCGAGGGCGGTGCGCTCGAAGACCCGGCTGACCTCCTTGATCTTGGGGTGGTCGGGAGCGACGCCGTAGCGCACCAGGCCGTAGGGGGCCGGCAGGCGATCGATGAGATCGATCGAGACGGCGAGGTCGGGGCGCGCCAGGAGGGCCGCCGCGGTGTAGAACCCGGACGGACCCGCCCCGACGATGGCCACCCGGAGGGGCCGCTCGGCGGAACCGAGAGCTGAGCTGGTCATTGAGCGGGGAGGATACTAGCGGGGCAAAGGCTCGGCAAGGTCACCGTCCTCGTCGAGGCGGGGATACGGCAGGCCGTGACGGCGGCAGTAGCCGGCCACCTCCGGCCAAGCCCACTCGAAGAGCCGCCGCGTGCGCACCTCCTCGGGGAGGCGTGAGGCGTCGTAGAGGCCGGCGGCGCTCCTCTGCCGCTGAGCCTCGAAGAGCAGCAGGGCCGCCGCCACCGAGACGTTGAGGGAGGTCACCAGGCCGGCCATGGGGATGGTCACGGAGCCGTCGACCGCGGCGAGGGCCTCGGGGGTGACGCCGAGCCTCTCTTGGCCGAGCAGGAAGGCGGTGGGCCGGGTGTAGTCGAGGCTGCGGAAGTCCCGTGCCCCGGCGTCGAGGTGCGCGGCCCAGATCTGGAAACCCCGCTGGCGCAGGGCCCCGACCGCCGCGCCGACCTCCTCCCAGACCTCGACGCCCACCCACTTGGCGCCGCTGGCCGAGTGCAGGTGGAAGCGAGTGGCGGCCTCGCGGGTGACGGCATGCGCCTCCCACACCCCCACCGCGTCGCAGGTGCGCAGCACCGCCGCCAGGTTGTGCGGCTTGTGCACCCCCTCGAGAACCACGGTCAGGTCCGGCTGGCGACGATCCAGCGTGGCCTGGAGGCGGGCGATCCGCTCGGCCGACATGGCGCGGCACGATACGGGATCGCCCCGGGCGAGGCAACGGCGGGCGCCACGAGTCGCCAGGCAGCTGGCTTGCATTGCAACCGCCCTTCGGAGCGTTCGTGCCCTTTCGACCTGCGGCATAATGCCTGCCCATGAGCCGATCGAACACCGCCATCCCAGCCCTCCTGCTCACCCTCACGCTGGCCGTTCCGGCCATCGCCGCCCCCTCCCGTTACGGCGAGGGCGTCAAGACCCGTGAAACCGTTTCTCTCGCCCGGCTGGCCGCCGACCCCGAAGCCTGGGCCGGCAAGGTCGTACGCCTCGTAGGCACCGTCCAGGACGTCTGCCCCAAGAAGGGCTGCTGGCTGCAGCTCGGCGCCGAGGGCGCGACCGTACGGGTGAAGGTCGAGGACGACGTCATCGTCTTCCCCCAGACCGCCAAGGGCCAGCCGGCCGTGGTCGAGGGCAAGGTCGAGGTCCTGCCGATGAGCAAGGAGCAGCTCACCGGCTGGCTCCGGCACATCGCCGAGGAGAAGGGCGAGGCCTTCGACCCGGCGAGTGTGGGCGACGGTCCCTACCGCATCGTCCAGATCCAGGCCACCGGTGCCGAGATCGGGGAGCGCTGAGCTTGCTCGAGACCAAGGCCCGGCTGCTCGATCGCCGCACTCTCCACCGCGGCTCGTTCCTGGAGATGACCCGGGAGCGGGTCGCGCTGCCCAACGGCATCGAGGTCGACCTCGAGCTGGTGCGCCACCCTGGCGCGGCGGCGATCGTCCCCCTGGCGTCGGACGGCACGGTCGTGCTGGTGCGCCAGTACCGCCACGCCACCGACGGCTGGTTGCTCGAGGTGCCGGCCGGCAAGCTCGACGCCGGCGAGAGCGCGGAGGCGTGCGCCCGCCGTGAGCTGGCCGAGGAGGCCGGCTTCGCGGCCGGCGAGCTGGTGTCCCTCGGACCTTTCTGGGCCAGCCCCGGCTTCACCGATGAAGTGATCCACCTCTTCCTGGCCCGCAACCTCACACCCGCGACGCAGAACCTGGAAGAGGACGAGCTGCTTTTCCTCGAGCGCCTGCCCTTCACCGAGGCCGTGACCCGTGCCGCCCGCGGCGAGATCGCCGACGGCAAGTCGGCCTGCGCCCTGCTGAGGGCGGCCTGGTGGTTGGGTGGCAGCGAGAACCTGGCGAGACCCACATGAACGAGAACCCTGAGATCCCCGCCGAAGAGATCCACGTCGTCGAGCCGGTCGCCGATCCCGAGCTGGGCCCGGGCGTGGTCGCCGCGCCGGCCCCCGCCGGGCCTCCCGCCGCCGTCGTCCCCAGGCCGAGCCGCTCGTCCTGGCTGTGGCAGGAGTGGATCCGTCCCCTCTTGATCGTGCTGACGGTGATGTGCGTGTTCCGCTCGGCGCTGGCCGACTGGAACGACGTGCCCACCGGCTCGATGAAGCCGACCATCGTCGAGGGGGACCGCATCTTCGTCAACAAGGCGGCCTACGACCTGCGGGTGCCCTTCACCCTCCACCGGCTGATGGGCTGGGGAGATCCCCAGCGCGGCGACATCGTGGTGCTGTTCTCGCCAGACGACGAGAAGCGTCTGGTCAAGCGGGTGATCGGTATTCCCGGCGACACCGTCGAAGTGCGTCGTGGTCGGCTGCTGATCAACGACGAGCGGCTCAGCTACGAGCCGCTGGAGCGCACCGTGGCCGAGGACCTGGCCCCGGCCGAGCGCTTCAGCCACGTCTTCGAGAAGGAAGGTCTGGGCCACGACGGGCACGCCGTGATGCTGCGCCCCTACGACCCGGGCACCCACTACGGCCCGATCATCGTGCCGCCGGGCAACTACTTCGTGATGGGCGACAACCGCTACGCCAGCAAGGACTCGCGGGTGTTCGGCTTCGTCGAGCGCAAGCGCATCGTCGGCCAGGCCACCCTGGTGCTCTACTCCTGCCAGGGCTGTCCGTTGGGTCTCCCCCTGGGGCCCCTGCGCTGGGGCCGCTTCTTCCACGACCTGGAGTAGATCCCCGCGGAGCAGCTCGGCGTGGCCCGACACGTATCCCAGAGCTGGAGCAGCTACTTCGGTGCCGGCACCGTGACGTCGATGACGCTCGCCTTCCTGGTCGCCGCCTTGGGGCTGGGCTTGCCCGTGCTCTGGCGCATGCGGCAGGTCTTCGTGACGGCCCGCCGGGACGACCGCGAGGTCGCCGATGCCATCCTGATCCTCGGTCGAAGCCTGGAGGGGGACCGGCCGACGCCGGTCTTCCTCGCCCGGCTGCGCCACGGCTTCGAGCTCTACCGGGAGGGGCTCGCACCGCGGCTGATCGTGGCCGGCGGCCTGACCGGACGCGCCACCCGCACCGAGGCCCAGGCCGGCCGGGACGTGCTGCTCGAGCTGGGCGCCCCCGCAGACCAGGTGCTGTGCGAGGACGAGAGCTGCCACACCCTGGACAACCTTAAGAACGTCCGTGCCGCCCTCGCCGAGCGGGGCTGGCGGCGCCTGCTGGTGGTCTCGGACCCGCTGCACCTGGCCCGGGCGGCCGCCTTCGCCCGGGGCTTCCGCCTCGACGTGCGCCTGTCCGGAGCCCGCGCGGCGCCGCCGCGCCCCGGGTCCCTGCGCTGGTGGCAACGCGCTGCCCAGGAAGCCTGCCTGCTCCACTGGTACCACGTCGGTGTGGCCTACAGCCGGGCCATCCGCTCCGAGCGCCTGCTCTCGCGGGTGACCTGACTTTTCGACTCCTTCGACCCTGGGCCCGCCGGTCGTCAGCGGGGCATGGAGAGGACGTCCTCTGGGCCTGTTTAGGACAACGATTTATCCCTTGACGGCAGCTGGAAATCCAAATATCTTGCCTTGCAGTTGGATTCTTGAACCGTCCGATCGAATTGGGAGCTTCCGGGATGATCCTCGAATCGCCCAGCCTCCATCCGGCTGTCGAGCAGCTTCTCGACGAGGCGCATCGTTTCCTCAGCCTCTTTCACCAGGAAACCAATCAGGAGGACGCCTTCTCTCACCGCTGGCAGGAGGTGGAGGAGGCGATCCGGACCCGTGGCACCTACGAGCACACCCGGGCCGAGCTCGAGCACGGCAGCCGAGTGGCCTGGCGCAACAGCGTGCGCTGTGTCGGCCGTCATTACTGGCATAGCTTGCAGTTGATAGATTGCAGACATGTCGATGAGTTTGGAGAAACCTGCGACATGATCTGCCACTACCTCCGCGAGGCCACCCACGGCGGGCGGATCCGGCCGACCATCCTGGTCTTCCCGCCGGTGGCTCCCGGGCGCGGGCCGATGCGCATCTGGAACGAGCAGCTGATCCGCTACGCCGGTTACGTCCGACCCGATGGCAGCGTGCAAGGAGACCCCCGCCAATCGGAGATCACGGCGGTGATCCGCGAGCTCGGTTGGCAGGGGGGGCCTGGCACACCCTTCGACGTCCTGCCCCTGGTCATCCAGCTACCGGACTCCGCGCCCCGCCTGTTCGAGCTACCCGCGGACACCGTGCTCGAGGTGCCCCTGGAGCACCCCGACTATCCAGCCTTCGCCGACCTCGGCCTCAAGTGGCACGCCCTGCCCTCGATCTGCTCGCTGCGCCTCGAGATCGGCGGCATCCACTACACCTGCGCCCCCTTCAACGGCTGGTACATGGGCGCCGAGATCGGCGCGCGCAACCTCTCGGACGTGAACCGCTATAACCTGCTGCCCGCCATGGCCCGGGTGATGGGTCTCGACACCCGCCACGAGCGCAGCCTGTGGCGGGACCGGGCCCTCGTCGAGCTCAACGCGGCGGTGCTCCATTCCTACGAGAAGGCGGGGGTGAAGATGGTCGACCACCACACCGTCTCCGATCACTTCCTGCGCTTCGAGGAGCGCGAGGCCCGTTGCGGCCGCGACACCCAGGCCGAGTGGACCTGGGTGGTGCCACCGCTCTCCGGCTCCGCCTCGCCGCTCTTCCAGCACCCCTTCGAGAACCAAGAGCTGACGCCCAACTTCTTCTACCAGGATCCGCCGTGGGGGACGGCGCATCGGCACGAAGAGGCGGCGGCCCGGGGCTGCCCCTTCCACGCCCGGTCCGACCGGACCGGTGAGGCCCCGGCCGTCTGAGTCGAGTAGCTCGGCGCTTCATTGACCGCTGTCGGGGCCGCGGAGTATGCTCCGCGGGATCACTCGGTACCCTTGACAGCGATCTCCTGTCCCTCCAAGGAGGAGTCATGAAGCCCCACCCCTGGAGCCGCGCCGTGGCCATCCTGACCATCGGCCTGTTGCTCTCTCCGACCGCCTTGGTCGCCGCGGCGACCAAAGACCAGATGCACGAAGAGATGGCCCAGCTGGCCGAGGAGATGCGCCAGCTCAAGCCCTCGATCGCCGGCGACCCGTCTGCGGCCGCCAGCTACAACACCAAGGCGGCGCGCTACCGTCAGATCTCCGCGGCCCTCGGCGGCGACGAGCCGGTCGCGAGCGGCCCGGGGCCTGCCGAGGGTGGGTCGCCGCCCGCCGAGGGCACCGTGCCCACCGCGCCCGCCGGCTGCACCGGCACCACCTCGACCTTCACCCAGAGCACGCCGGTGGCCATCCCCACCGGTCCGGCGGTGGTGACCTCGACGGTCGTGGTGTCCGGAGTGGGTCCCTACCTCTGGGACGCCAACCTGCTGACCAACATCACTCACACCTTCGCCGCCGACCTGGACATCACCATCATGTCGCCGGCCGGCACGGTGGTGACCCTGACCACCGACAACGGCGCGGGCAACGACAACGTCTTCAACGGCACCGACTGGGACGACGACGCCAACCCCGCCGGCCAGGTGCCCTACACCACCAACGACGGCCTGGTCACCGACTCCGCTTACGTCAACCTCACCACCGAGACCCCCCTGGTGCCGGAAGAAGCCCTGGCGGCCTTCGTGGGCGAGGATCCCAACGGCACCTGGACCCTCACCGTCAGCGACGACCTGGCCGGGGACGGCGGCTCGATCGACAGCTGGTCGATCGAGGTGACCACCTTCCCCACGGCGCCCACCAACGGCGCCGCCACCATCGCGACCCAGGCCACGCCGGTCCCGATCCCGACCGGCCCGGCGGTGGCCACCAGCACCAACACGGTGGCCGGCGGCCCGACGGCGATCTGCGGCATCGTGGTCGACACCACCATCACGCACACGTTCTCGGCCGACATCGACATGACCCTGATGTCGCCGGCCGGCACGGTGGTGACCTTCACGACCGACAATGGCGCGGGCAACGACAACACCTTCAACGGCACCCAGTGGCGTGACAACGCCAACCCTGCCGGCCAGGTGCCCTACACCACCAACGACGGCGTGACCACCGACTCCGCCTACGTCAACCTCACCACCGAGACCCCGCTGGTGGTGGAGGAGGCCCTGGGCGCCTTCCTGGGCGAGGACTCGAACGGCACCTGGACCCTGACGGTGAGCGACGACCTCGCCGGCGACGGCGGCTCGATCGCCTCCTGGACCCTGACCCTCACCCCCTGCACCTGCGTCATCCTGGCCGACTCGAGCATCACCAAGACGGACGGTCTGACCAACGCCAGCCCGGGCCAGGCGATCACCTACACCATCACGGTGTCGAACGCCGGACCGCAGGCCGACCCGGCCGCCAACGTGACCGACACCTTCCCGGCCGGCTTCACGGGCGCCACTTGGACCTGCGTGGGCGCGGGTGGAGCCACCTGCACCGCGGCGGGCGCCGGCAACATCAGCGACACGGTGAACCTGCCTGCGGGCGGCTCGGTGACCTACACGGTCAACGGCACAGTGGACGGGGCCTTCGTCGGCGTCCTGTCGAACACCGCGACGGTGACCGCGGGCCCCGGCATCACGGACCCCGACCCCGCCAACGACTCGGCCACGGACTCGACCACGGTGGCCTCGGCGGCGAGCATCTCCGGCACCAAGACGGTCTCGGGCGACTTCCGCGAGAACGGTGCCATCCAGTACACGGTGGTGCTGACCAACGCCAGCGCCAGCATGCAGCTGGACAACCCGGGTGACGAGTTCGTGGACGTGCTGCCCGCCACCCTCACGCTGGTGGGCGCTTCCGCCACCAGCGGCACGGCCCTGGCGGCTGCCAACACGGTGACCTGGAACGGCGCGATCCCCGGCAACGGCTCGGTGACCATCACCATCGATGCCACCATCAACCCCGGCACGATCGGCCAGACGATCTCCAACCAGGGCACCATCAACTTCGACGCCGACGGCAACGGCACCAACGAGAGCTCGACCTCGACGGACGATCCGGCGGTCGGTGGCCAGATCGATCCCACCGACCTCGTGGTGGGGGCGGCCACTCTCGACATCCCGACCCTGTCGCCCCTCGGCCTCGCTCTGCTGGTCCTGGCCATGGCGGCGGCGGCGTGGGGCGTGCTGCGCCGGCGGCGCACCGCCTAGACCAGACGCTCCTCCTCGACGCACGGGCGGGCGGCCGAAAGGCCGCCCGTTTTCTTTTTTGGCAGGGCCGCAATTCCGGGTATGATATTTCGCACTAGCCACTGTTCTGTCATTCGCTCTGGTGAAATAGTGTATGCTTGGTACAGATCGCTCCAGAAGGGAGGTCCCATGCCGCCGTGACCGACTAGGTTCGCCCTGCGTGCTCGATCTCAATTTCTACCGAGTGAGGAGGCTCTCCATGCGCGTAATCTCCGTCCGTTGGCTCGGACCGGCGATCCTCGCCTTCGTGGTCGCGACCTTCGCCGCGCCCGGTCTCGCCCAACCGGTGCCCGCCCTGCCCGGGGTCAAGGCCTTCGTCGAGAATCTCGACGTGCGCTGCTACCAGATCCCCGACCAGCCGCCGCTCGGCATCACCCTCAGACTGGACCACCTGAACCCCGTCCTGGTGGAGATGGGGCTGGACTATGAGATCGTCGACGTCCGCGAGCCGCAGCAGCTGTGCGTGCCCGTGGCGAAGAACGACCAGTACCCGCCGGACGACGTCCTGCCGTTCATCCGCTACGTGGACTGGAAGTGCTACGGCATCGACGGCCCGCCCCTCGACGTTTTCCTCCGCCTCGACCACCTCAACCCCCAGCTCCCCGGCTGGGCCGATCACGTCTGGGTCCGCGAGCCGCAGCAGCTCTGCGTGCCGGTGGCCAAGAACCACCTCTACCCGCCACCGGAGGTGCTGAAGCTGGTGGAGTGGCTGGACGTCAAGTGCTACCGGGTCGAGCCGCTCCAGGTCTCGCTCGGCACCTTCCTGCGCCTCAACCATTTGAACCCTCTCTTCGCCGATCTGCGCGCGGAGGAGGTTTACCTCGAACCCCCTCCGCAGCAGCTCTGCGTGCCGGTGGCGAAGAACAAGCGCATCCCGCCGGATGACGTCTTGAAGCACGTCAGCTTCTCCGACGTGCTCTGCTACAAGGTGCCCGGCCGGCCCCTCAACACTCAGCTCTCTCTCCGGCACCTCAACCCGGTGCTGATCGAGTTGGGCCTTCCCCCCGAGTACGTGTACGTAACCGAGGCCGAAGAGCTCTGCGTGCCGGTGGCCAAGAACGGGGTTTTCCCGCCGGACTGAGGGACCCTCACCCCCTCGGCCCCTCTCCCTTCGGCTGCGCTCAGGGCGGACACGCTGGTCCGCCCCTACAGCGGAGGGAAGCTCCCTTCCTCGTAGGGCCGACCCATGGGTCGGCCCCCTCCGCTTCACCCCCCAGTCATCCACGCCGTGTTACATTGTCGTAACCACAAAAGGTGACCACATGGAGAGCGAGCACGGCTCCCGGCTGATGGTCTTGTTGTTCACCGACGTCGTCGGCTCGGTGGACAAGAAGAGCCGGCTGGGCGTGGCGGCTTATGCCCGGCTGATCGCCCGCCACGACGCGCTGTTCCGCGAGAGCCTCGCCCCCTACCCGGACGCCGAGGTCAACAAGGACACCGGCGACGGCTTTCTGGCCCACTTCGAGCGGGTGGACTCCGCCGTGGGAGCGGCCCTGACCTTCCTCCAGGCCCTGCGCGCCGAGCCCTGGGCGGGGGAGCCCCTGGAGGTGCGGGTGGGGCTGCACAGCGGCCAGGTCGAAGTGCTGCCGGACGCGCACGGAGCGCCGCCCAAGCTGGTGGGCCTGCCGGTGGACCTGGCGGCACGGATCATGGGACTCGCCTTGCCCGGGCAGGTCCTGGTGTCGCGCAACGTCTTCGACGACGCCCGGCAGTACCTGCGCGAGCACCCACCGGCTCCCGGCCTCGCCTCCGGTCACTCGCTGGAGTGGCGGGCGCACGGCAGCTATCTGTTCAAGGGACAGGACGAGCCCCTGCCCGTCTTCGAGGTCGGCGCCGCGGGCCTGGCACCTCTGGCGCCCCCTCCGGACAGTGAGAAAGCCCGGCGTGACGTGCCCCCGGGGGAGGAGCCCACCCTCGGCTGGCGCCCCGCCGTGGGCCTGCCAATCCCCTTCCGCGACGGCTGGGAGCTGGTGGCGAAGGTGGGGGAGGGGGGCTTCGGCGAGGCCTGGTTGGGCCGCAACCGCCGCACCAAGGCCGAGCGGATCTTCAAGTTCTGCTTCGACGCCGAGCGGCTGCGCAGCTTCAAACGGGAGCTCACCCTCTTCCGCCTCCTGAGCTCCGCCCTGGGCGAGCGCAACGACATCGCCCGCCTCTTCGAGGTGCAGCTCGACGAGCCGCCCTACTTCCTGGAAAGTGAGTACACCGAGCACGGCAGCCTCTCCGACTGGGCGGAGCGCCGGGGCGGCATCGAGGGCGTGCCGCTGGTCACTCGCCTCGACCTGGTGGCGCGGACGGCCACCGCCCTCGGCGCGGCCCACGACGTGGGCGTGCTGCACAAGGACCTGAAGCCCTCGAACCTGCTGATCTACCTGGCCGAGGATGGCCAGCCCCGGCCCCGGCTGGCCGACTTCGGCATCGGCGTGGTCACCGGCCCGTCTCGGCTGGCCGACCTGGGGATCACCGTCACCGGCTTCACCGAGACCCTGCTCGCGGGCAACGAGTCCTCGCGCACGGGCACGCGGATCTACGCGCCTCCCGAGACCCTGACTGGCAAGCCCTTCACCATTCAGGGCGACGTCTACGCCCTGGGGGTCCTGCTCTACCAGATGGCGGTGGGGGACCTCGGCCGCCCCCTGGCCGTGGGCTGGGAGGGGCAGATCGAGGACGAGCTGCTGCGCGAGGACGTCCGCGCCTGCGTCCACGGCGACCCGGCCCAGCGCCTGGCGAGCGCCCACGAGCTGGCCGAGAGGCTGCGGGCCCTGCCGCAACGGCGGCGCCAGGCCGAGGCGGAGAGGCGCCGGCGACGCCAGCAGACTGCTCTGCGCTGGGGGCTGGGCGTCGCGGCGGTGCTGGTTCTGCTGTTCGGAGTGGGCTTCGTCACCGAGCAGAGCCGCCGGCGTCAGGTGGAGCGGGAGCGGGACAAGGCGGCCCGCGTCACCGGAATCCTGCAGAGCCTGCTCTCTTCCTCCGACCCTCGCCTGGGCCTCTCCCGCGAGAGCACCGTCGAGGAGGCGCTCGGGCACTGGCAGCGCGAAGCCGAGGCCTCCTTCGAGCGGCGCCAGGAGCCGGCGGTGGAGGCCGCGGTGCGCGACACGCTCGGCCTGGCGTTCAAGAACCTGGGGCGCTACGAGCAGGCCGAGCCCCTGCTGCGGAAGGCTCTCGAGCTGCGGCGCGAGCTCGAGCCGGCGGACTCTCTGGGGCTCGCCGACAGCCTCTTGCACCTGGGGGGATTGCTGGTCGAGAGGGGGGACCCGGTCGAAGAAGCCGAGGCATTGCTGCGCGAGGCCCTCACCTTGGCCCGGCGCCACGGGCCCGAGGTCTCGCCGCGGGTGGCCGAGAGCCTCGAGGCCCTGGGAGCCTTCTACACCGCTGCCGGCCGCTTCGACGAGGCCGAGCCCCTGTTGAAGCAAGGGGTGGACCTCGCGGAGAGGTTGACCAAGACTGCGGAAGGGCGGCCCGAGGACCCCAAGGAGCTGACCCTGCGTCTCGCCCATCACCTCAACGACCTGGCCGGCCTCCACACACGAGTCGGCCGCCTCGCGGAAGCCGAGGTCGGCTTCCGCCGGGCCCTCGAGCTGTTCCGGCAGGTCGAGCCCCGCCATCCCGACACCGCGAACGCCCTCCACAACCTGGCCTTCGTGCTCGAGCAACAGGGCAAAGGCGCCGAGGCCGAGCCCTCCTACCGCCAAGTCCTCGCCCTGCGCCGAGAGCTGCTGGGAGACGACCACCCGGCGGTGGCCAACAGCCTGGGCAACCTCGCCCGGCTACTGGTCGCGCCGGCCTCCCCCGATGGTGCCCCGGAAGCGGCTCGGGAGGCCGAGGCGGACCGCATGCTCACCGAGGCGGAGCGCATCCTCGCCGGGGCGGGCGGCTCGCCCAGCGACGCGGCGATCAACCTCAGCCTCCACGCGCAGCTGCTCGGGGGCCGCGGCCGGCGGACTGGCAACCGCGAGGACCTGACCCGGGCCGACCGCCTCTTCGGCGAGGCCGTGGCGATGCTCCGGCGCCTGCCGGACGGCGG
>JBIOYC010000042.1:0-7232 GCA_044869955.1 Thermoanaerobaculia bacterium
CGAAGGAGAGGTAGCCCAGGAGGGAGCCGAGCACGAAGGCGAGGGTGGCGACGCCCGAGCGGGCCTCGGAAAGACCTCGGGCGACCTGGAGGTAGCGGGGCAGCCAGATCACCGCCAGCCAATAGGCGGTCATGTTGAAGGCGGTGAGCAGGAAGGCGAGGGCGAAGGTGCCGCGGGTGCCGCGAGCCAGCAGCTGCCGCCACTGGCCGCCCGGGCCGGCCTGGCGCCAGAGGTCGGACTCCGGCACCCGGCGCACCAGGGGCAAAGCGAGAATCGGCAGGGTGGACAGGGCGAATACGCCGCGCCAGCCCAGGCCGGGTGCCACAAAGGCTCCCACCAGGGCCGCGAGGCCCAACCCCAGCGGGGCGCCGCTCTGGGCCACGGCACCCCAGCGTCCCCGCTCGGCGGGGGGGAAGGTCTCACCGATCAGGGCCTGCCCGGCTCCCCAGGCGCCGCCGATGCCGAGGCCGGCCACGCCCCGCGCCACCAGTAGGGTCGAGAAGCTCGGGGCCAGGGCGCAGAAGGCGTTGCCCAGGCAGAAGACGCCGAGGGCGGTGGCAGTCGAGGCCCGGCGGCCGGTCTTGTCCGCCAGCCAGCCGAAGAGGAAGCCCCCCAGGCCGGTGGCACCGATGCCCAGGCCGGTGAGCAGGGCGAGGTCGCCGTCCAGGAGCTGGAAGTCCCGCTGGATGCCGCCCAGGAGGAACGACAGCACGGTCAGCGAGTAGAACCCCTGCCACCAGACCACGAAGGCCAGGACCAAGATGGCCAGGTGCCGGCGATCGAGGCGATCGCTTTGGTGGAGGAGAGACATGGCACCGGGTACGAGGTGCGGGGAGGCTACCACGGGCGGGCGCCCTGCCCGAGAGGCTCCTCGGCGCCGGGCCTTCGGCCCTGCCCTCGATGTGACCTCGGATCAGGTTGCCACGTCAGGGTAAGAACTTCGACGACGCGCGGCGTCCCGGGCTCGAGGATTCCTTCGAGCTGGTCCTGGATCACCCGGCCGATGCTAGACTTCCGCTACCGTGAACCTGCGAAGCTGCGGAAGCGAGTATCTCCAGCCTCGTCGCTCTACCCGCGGCTCCTTTGCTGGGAGGTTGGAGTCATGACGGTGAGGACTCGGCGGATCTCTCCCTGGCTGGTCGTGCTCGGGATCGCTCTCCTCCTGGCCCTCGGGTCGACACCCGGGGTCCTCGCCAAGAAGGGCCCCAAAATCTCCGTGGGCAACGATCCCTCAATGAAACAGGGCTCGCCTCCCCTGGTGCTCGTGGAGCTCTCAGACTTCCAGTGTTTCTACTGCGGCCGCGCCGCCGCCGACCTGCTCCCGAGGGTGCACGAGGCCTTCGTGCAGACGGGCAAGGTCGAGATCATCTTCCTCGACCTGCCGCTCGAGATGCATCCTCAGGCTCTCAAGGCGGCGGAAGCGGCCGGCTGTGCGGGTGCCCAGGACAGGTTCTGGGACATGCACAACCACCTGTTCGCCCACCAGGATGCCCTGAGGCCCGAGGACCTGGTCGGCTACGCTCAGGAGCTGGGCCTGGACGTGCCGGCTTTCCAGAAATGCCTCTCGGGTGGCAAGCAGCTCCCGGGAATCCGCGAAGACCTGCGCATCGCCCAGAGTCTCGAAATTACCGGCACGCCGGCCTTCCTCGTCGGCCGCCGAATCCCGGACAGCGAGAAGGTCGAGGTGCTGGGGGTCGTGAAGGGCCTGCCGCCTTACGAGGTCCTCGAGGAGAGGATCCACTCGCTGCTCGCCCCGGAGAAGGGCGTGCCCTGATCCTCACTCCCACTTCAGAGCCCGAACCGGATCCACCCGCGTGGCCCGTAGGCTCGGGAAGGCTCCGGCGGCGACGGCGACTGCCACCAGCGTCGCCGCTGCCACGATCAGCGTCAACGGGTCGGCGGCGGAGAGGCCGACGAGGCGGCTTTCGATCAGGCGAGTGGCGGCGAGGGCGGCGGGCACTCCGATCGCGATGCCGGCGGCAGCGAGCAGCAGGGTCTCGCGCAGCACCAGCCAGAGGATCGTGCCGTGGTTGGCGCCCAGGGCCAGGCGCACGCCCAGCTCCTGGGTGCGCCGGGCGACCGCGTAGGAGATCACCCCGTAGAGCCCGATCGACGCCAGCACCAGCGCCAGCAGGCTGAACACCGACGACAGCCGTGCGATCATCCTCTCCTCGCCGATCGAATCAGCGATCATCGCCGTCAGCGGGTCGAGGTCATCGATGACCATCCCGGGGTGCAGCTCCCGCACCGCCTGGCGCACCGCCGCCACCAGGGCCGCGGGCCGCTCGGTGCGGATCTCCACGTTGTACTGCGAGGGAAAGCCGTCGGCCTGCAACATCGGCAGGTAGAAGCGGGGCGGCACCGGCCCGCGCAGGTCGTGGTCGCGGGCGTTGGCGGCCACGCCCACGATCTCGAAGACCTCATCCGGCGGCCCCACGGCGGTGACGTGCCGGCCCACCGGGTTGACGCCCGGGAAGTAGGTCTCGGCCAGGGCCGCGTTGATCACGGTGACCGGGGAGGCGCCCTGGCGATCCGCCGCCGTGAAGTCTCGACCGGCGAGCAATGGGACGCCCACCACCGAGAAGTAGCGCGGCGCCACGTGGTCGAAGCGGATCTCGGGATCTCGCCCGTCCGCGGGCGTGAAGCCCTCGGGCCGGGCCGTGGCGCTCGACTCGGTGCCGCTGAAGATGCCGTTCTCGGACGCCGTGACGCCGGAGACCCCCGGCAGCTCGGCCAGCCGGCCGAGCAGGCCGGCCGTGAAAGGTTCGAGGTTCTCTGCCGGTAGGCCGGCCCCCACCGGATCCACGTTGAGCATCAGGATGCCCTCGCGGTCGAAGCCCAGGTCGAGCTTCTCGAGGTTCTGGAGGGTGCGGACGAAAAGGCCGGAGCCCACCAGCAGGAGCAGCGAGAAGGCGAGCTGGGTGACCACCAGCAGCCGGCCGGCCCGCGAGCGGCCGGCGGCGAGGCCGCGGCCCCCTTCCCGCAGTACCGGGGCCAGGGCGACCCGGGTGGCAGAGAAGGCCGGGGCCAGCCCGAAGAGCACCGTGGTGCCGAGGGTGAGCAGCAGAGTGAAGGCGAGCACCGGGCCGTCCGGCCGCGGGCTCAGGGCCACCGAGCTGGCCCCGACCAGGGCCACCAGGGCCTCGGCCGCCCAGGCGGCGAAGAGCAGCCCCAGCCCTGCCCCGAGGACGCAGAGCAGGAAGCTCTCCGCTAGCAGCTGGCGGACCAGCCGCCCCCGCCCGGCCCCCAGGGCCAGGCGGACGACGATCTCCTTGCGCCGGCCGGTCGCCCGTTCGAGCAGCAGGTTCGCCACGTTGGCGCAGGCCACCAGCAGCACCAGGCCGACGATCGCCATGAGGGTGAAGAGGGAGCGCGAGAACTGCGCGCGCAGGCGGGACAGGCCGTAGGCTCCGGGAGTGACCGCGACTTCAGGCGCTAGGCGGTCGTTGATGAAGTCGGCGTCGATGGCACCGTCGGCGAGGGAGTCGAGGGTCCGGCGGTAGAGGCCAGCGATCTCGCCGCGCGCCTCCACGAGCGAGGTGCCGGGGCGCAGGCGACCGATGAGCTGGAGCCAGCCGGCCTCCCAGCGGTCCAGGTTGGGCCGGCCGCGGTGGATGGCCGCCTGCATCGAGATCGGGATCCAGACGTCGATCGCCTGGCCCACGACCTCGCCGGCGAAGCCCGGCGGCGTCACCCCGACGATCGAGAACGCGGTGCCGTTGAGCTCGAGGGAGCGACCGAGGATCTCGGGGTCCGCGGCGAAGCCGCGCTGCCAGAAACCATGGCTGATCATCACCTGGGGCGAGGCGCCCGGGGCTCCCTCGTCGTCCGGGGTCAGCGTACGGCCCCGCGCGGCCCGCACGCCGAGCACGTCGAAGTAGTTGCCGGAGACCATGCGGCCGCGGGGGCTGCCGACGGCCTCGTCCGCGGGCCCCAGGGTCAGCCGGCCAGTGCGCCCGGCGGCGAGCAGGCCGTCGAACGAGCGGCCCTGGCCCCGGAACAGCCGGTACATCGGGTAGGAGAAGAGATCCGGGCGAACGGAGCCGATCGACATCGAGTCGACGCGCGACGGGTCGCCCACCGCCACCAGGGAGCCGGGATTCGGCACCGGCAGGGGGCGCAGGATCAGCGCCGAGATCAGGCTGAAGATGGCGGTGTTGGCGCCCAGGCCCAGGGCCAGGGAAAGGCCGGCGATGAGCGTGAAGGCGGGGCTCTTGCGCAGGGTGCGGAGGGCGAATCCCAGGTCCTGGCTCAGGCTCTCCCACCAACGACTCTTCGACATCGGACGACCCTCCCTGGCCGCGACGGCGGCTCTCGGCTTCCGCCGTATACGCAAGCGCGGCGCGTGGGTTTGGGCGGGGAGCCCGGCGCAGAGGAGTATGCTCGCTTCCCCTCGTCATTCTGAGCAGGAGGCTGCGCGGGGCGCCGTCCGCCGCGGCGCCGGGCTGCCGCGCCGGCCTGGAGGCTAGCCATGGAGCTGCTCGATCTGCTGGTCCGGATCGTCATCGGCCTCGGCGTGCTCGCCGCTCCGGTCTACAAGCTGGTCGTCTGGTGGATCCGGCGCCGGCACTGTAAGTGGCTGGAAGAACAGGACATCCAGCCCCGAGGACGGCCCGGCCTGGTGCACTGGGTCCGAGTCGGCGACAGCCATCTCGAGATCGTCCGGCGCATCCTCCTCTGCCGCATCGATCCCAACATCCCGACCGACCAAGGTCGAACCGCCCTGGTCGAGGCGGTCCTCGCCGGCCAGGCCGAGACCGTGCGGCTGCTGCTTCGCGGCGGCTTCCTGATCAAGAAGGCCGATCCCAGCCGGCCGGCGCCGCCGGCGCTCACCCCCCTCGGCGCCGCCGTGCTGGCCCGACGAGAGGACCTCGAGACCTGCCTGCGGTCGGCCGGGGCTCGCGAGGAAGGCGGCGCCGGCGCCCGGCTCCTGGTCGCGACCCAGGATGGCGATCTCCAGCGGGTGAAGGATCAGATCGCCTTGGGCGCCAGCCTCTCCGCGCGCACCGCCGACGGCAGTCCCCTGCTGCTGGAGGCGGCGCGCCGTCTGAGCGGCAATCCGGCGGTCCTCGAGGAGCTGCTGCGGGCTGGTGCTCGGATCGACGAGACCGACAGCCAGGGCCGCACCGCCCTCATGGCCGCGGCCGAGGCCGGCAACCTCGCAGCGGCCGAGCTGCTGATCCGCCATAATGCGGATCTCTTCCTCCTCGACGTGGCCAGAGACTCCGCGGCCTCGTTGGCCTCCAGACATCCCCGCAGCGGGGCGGTGGCCAGGCTACTCGAAGCCCACGGGGCTACCCCCACGCAAACGCCCCAGGCCCTGCTCCAGGAACGGGCGGAGGCAGCGGTGCAAGCGGGGCAGCCGGGTCGTCCCTCGACGGAGGCGGAGCAGGCGGCCCTGCAGGACCTGCCTCGCGAGTGGGTCGATCGTCCCCTGGCTGGTGGCAACGCGCTGATCCACCTGGCCGCCGAGCGCGACCGAGGCGACGCCGTGAGGACTCTGGCCGGGCGGGGCGCGGATCTCGACCGGCCGGATGCCGAAGGCCGCCGGCCCTTGGCGGTCGCGGTCACCGCCAAAGCCGCGGAGAGCGCGCGCGCCCTGCTCGAGAAGGGCGCGCAGCCGGACCTGAGAAACGCCGACGGCGACGCGGCGGTGCACCTGGTGGCGCGGGCCGGGGACCTGGCGATCCTCGAGCAGCTGATCCGCCACCGAGCCCGGCTGGACCTGCCCGGCCGCGACGGCGCCCCGCCCTTGCTGGTGGCGGTGGCGGCGGGCCAGCGAGAGGTGGTGGCGCGGCTGCTCGCTGCGGAAGCGCCGGCGGACGGGGCGGATCTCCACGGCGCCACGCCCCTGCTGGTCGCGGTGCTCGAAGGCTACGGCGCCATCGCCCAGCTGCTGCGGGAGCATGGCGCCCAGGTCGGGGAACGGGAGGCCCGCCTGATCCTCGCCGCCGAGCGGGGGGACCTCGCGGAGGTGGAGGCCCAGCTCGCGGCCGGCGCCTCGCCGCGGGTGCGAGCACCGGGCGGCCGCTCGGCCCTCTCGGGGGCGGTCCGGCGTGGCTGGAGCGCGATCCTGCGGCGCCTGCTCGCCCTTCCCGAACGCCAGCGGCCCGAGCTCGAGCAGACCGACGAGCGGGGGCGCACCGCCCTCATGCTGGCCGCCGCCAACGGCCACGGCGAGGCCGTCCGCCTCCTTCACAAGGCGGGCGCCAAGGTGGACGCCCGCCGGCGGGACGGGGCCACCGCCCTTCATGACGCGGCGCACGCCGGGCGCAGAGACCTGGTCGAGCTGTTGTTGGACCTCGGGGCGGGCGTCGACCGGGCGCGCCAGGACGGGCGCTCCGCCCTTCTGCTCGCCGCCGAGCGGGGGCATCTCGAGGTGGTGCGCCTGCTGATCGCCCGCAAGGCAGACGTCAACCTCAAGGCCCGCTCCGGGGAGACCGCCCTGATGCTCGCCTTGCTCCGGGACGATCCGACGATGGTGCAGGTCCTGCGCGGGGCCGGGGCCCGTGAGGGGGAGCGGGAGGCGGAGCTCTTCCTCGCGGCGCAGCGGGGGGATGCCGGCGCCGTCACGGCCCTGCTGGCGGCCGGCGTGCCGCCCGACGTGCGACCGCGGGGCGGCAAATCCCCGCTCCTGGTGGCGGCGGAGCGCGGTCACCTGGGGGTGGTGGAGGCGCTGCTCGACAAGGGCGCCAACGTCAACGATCAGTCCTGGCAGGGAGCCTCGGCCCTCGAGCGGGCGGCGGGGGAGGGCCACCTGCGAGTGGTGCGCCGGCTGCTCGGCGCCGGCGCTTCGCCCAACCTCGAAGGCCGCGGCGGTCGAACGGCCCTGATGGTCGCCTGCCTGCGCGGGCACGTGACCACCGCCACGGCGCTGATCAGGGCCGGTGCCGATCCCGAGGCGAGGGACCACCAGGGCCGCACGCCGCTGATGGTGGCCATCCTCGAGGGGCATTCCCAGCTGGTCACCCTGCTCGACGAGCGTGGCGCCCGGGCCGGGGCGGCGGAGGCGGGGCTGATCCTCGCCGCGGAGCAGGGCCACGCCGCTCAGGTGCAGCACTTCCTCGCCGATGGTGCCGAGGTCGATGCCGTGGGCTCTCGGCGACGCACGGCGCTGCTCGGAGCCTGCCAGCTGGGGGCGACCGCGGTGGGGGAGACCCTGCTGGCGAGCGGCGCGGATCCGGACCTGCGCGGCGGCCACGACCGCATCCCCCTCGCTGTCGCCGCCCGGG
>JBIOYC010000043.1:0-11840 GCA_044869955.1 Thermoanaerobaculia bacterium
CCGTGGAGGTCGTCGAGGAGGTCGAGGGCGAGCCCTTGGTGTTGGTGGCTCGAAAGCGACTTCGGGTCTCCGGCGTGGTGGCGTCTCCAGTGGGGCCTGTGCCGGGAGCACGGATCAAGGCCGCCCCGGTCGGGCAGACCACTCTCAGTCTTCGATCCGTGGCGTCCGACGCCGAAGGCCGGTTCGAGCTGCTGTTGCCGCCGGGCACCCGAGAGCTGCTGCTGAGTGTCGGCCCGCCGGGCTTCGCGTTTCGCATGCTGCGTGTGCCAGTGCCGGAGGGAGGAAGCCTGGCCTTCGCCGTGGATCCTCTCGCTGGCACCCTGGTGGTGGAGACCGAGCAAGCTCCCCAATGGCAGGACGACAACGCTCCACGCATCGTGGTGCTGCACCGGGGTGCCCTCGAACCCCTCGGCTACCTGCTGCGCTGGGCTGACCTGGCGGGATCGTCGCGGAGTGACTCCAGGCGCTTCGTCGTGCCGATGATGGAGCCGGGCGACTATGCCGCGTGCCTCATCCGGCCTGCGGAGCAAGCGGCAGCCGAGGCCGGGATCATCCCGCCGGGTCGCTGTGCGACCGGCCTGTTGAACCCGGGCGGAGAGCTGAGGTTGGTGGTCCCGAGCTTGGCGGCGACGGCACCTCACTGAGGCATGCCAGCGGGGAACGGGGCGCTGTCAAGCACCGAGCGTGCACCGGCCGCAACCAAACCACCAACGAGCCGATCGAGACCTCGGCCTCCCATCTGATGTTCAGGATCTCGCCTCGGCCGAGAGATGCCGCTTCCGGCGCCGGCTGGGGTAGCGCTCGACGTGCCGGGTGGGGCTGGTGCCGTCGGGGCGCAGCTCCCACTGCTCGGCAAGGGTCATCATCTTGCTGAGCACCGACCGCACCAGGTTGGCCTGCACAGGACACCGCGTCAGCTCCTGATGGAGCCCGCCCACACCGGCCTCCCGGGAGAGGGGGGCCGGAGGGGATGGATCCCCACTGTTGCGGGGATGACGGAGGGGGGGAGAGTCCCTTCGTCCCGCAAGGGACGTCGAGAAGAAGCGAAGCATTGAAATGCCTCGGCAGCCTGGCACGAGCCGAGTCGTGGAGAGCCTCACCACCCCCGCCCCCAGGCATACGAGAGCTTGAGAAACGCTGCCCGGCGGCTGGGGTGCCAGCCGGTTTCGGGGGCGCCGGTTGCGGGGTCGAAGCCATCGTAGGTGCGGGTGTCGTCGTAGCCCAGATAGATCGACGTGCCGAGGCTCGGCTGGAAGGCGAAGAGCAGCTGGCCGCTGGTGCGGGAGGCGATCGAATCGTGGTCCAGACGCAGGCGCACGAGGGTCGCCCGGGAGAAGTGCCTTTGCAGGCGCAGCGAGGCGAGCGTCGAGGCGTAGGCGGTCCGCCCGGTGTCGTCCCGCACCAGGCGGTCGCGGGAGAGCGAGAGGGTCGCCAGCCAGCGCTCGCTCGGCTGCCAGCTGAGGCTGAGCGTCGCCGTGCGGCTGTCCCCGCTGCCGGGATCGAGGGGCGCCGCCGGATCGGCGAGGGCCGCCGGGCTCACCCGCGGGTACTTCGGCCCGGCGCCGAGGTCGTAGTCGAGGGTGTTCCAGGTCAGGTCCACGGCCAGCTCGGCGCTCCAGGTCTTGCCGGCGCTGGTGCCCAGGGTGACCGTCCCGCCGTGGTAGTAGGTGCTGCGCTCGGAGTCGCCGGCGAAGGCCCCCGCGCGTTCGGCCGAGCGGCGCGGCCCGTAGTCCTCCTCGAAGACCCGCCGATAGTCGTAGTAGAGGGCCAGATTCAGGTAGGTCTGGCGCCGGAAGCTCAGCTCGACGCGTGGATAGAAGTAACCGTACTCGCTGCGGCCGGCAGAGTTGGTCTGCAGCAGGACGGTGCTCAGGAAGGCCCAGGAGACCAGCTTCGCCTCGGGCCGGGCCGGCGGGCTGTAGCGCACCTCGGCCAGGCAGCGGTGAGAGTCCGCCTGGGCCAGGTAGCCGAGGTCGGCCCGGTAGTCGGGGCTGAAGCCGAGGGCGGAGAGGCGGAAGGAGAGCCGCTCCCGCTGGTGATCGAGGTCGAGGGCCAGGCCGGCTCCGGTGCCCCTGCGGTCGACCTCCCGGTCCTGGTCGGGGTCGTAGAAGAGACCTTCGGTGACGCTCCCCGAGAGCTGGGCCGCGAGCGTCGTCTTGGGCCCCAGGCGGAAGCGCCCGTCGACGCTCGCCACGGTGTTGCTGCGATCCGCCGTCTCGCGAGCGGTCACCAGGCCGCCCAGCCAGGCCTCACCGCCGAGCGAGCGGCGGTAGCGCAGCAGGAGGTCGTCGGCCGCCGCACCGTCCTCGCCGTCGCGGGCCGCCAGCAGGGCGAGGGCATCGCGCTCCCCCTGCCAGGTGGTCTTGAACGCCGACTCCGGCGCCTCGATCCTCCGCGTGTCGACCGTCGTCGCGAGGGTGCGGAAGAGCTCCAGACCTTCGAGGAAGAAGGGGCGCCGCTCGGCGAAGAAGACCGGAAAGGGGTTGTTGGCGGTCAGCACCGGCGCGTCGGCCTCGACCTCGCCGAAGTCCGGCCGCCAGGCCAGCTCGAGCAGCAGGTTGCGGCCCCAGCCACCGCGCGCCGTGAGGCCGGCCCGGCTCTCGGGATCGCCCTGCCGGAAGTCGTCGGCGTCCCCGCTGCCCGACGCCACCCTCTCCCCCACCACCGAGGTCGAGACGGTGGGCACCACCTCCAGGCGGCGCCCGGCGGCGAGGCCGTCCGCGATCCACAGCCGGCCGGCTCCCCCCAGCAGGCTCTTGCGCTCCTGGGGAAAGCGCACCGCCTGCTCGACGGGCAGCGGACGCCAGGACGACTCCTCGCCCAGATGGCGGATCTGCCGCAGCACCTGCAGGCCCCAGCGGTGCTCGGGACGGGCCGGAAAGCGCAACGAAGCGAAGGGGACCGCCACTTCCAGCTCGAAGCCCCCGTCCGTGAGGCGGCCCACCGAGGTCATGCTGAGGTCGATGCTCAGGTCGGTGCCGCTGCCCTCGAGGAAGACGCCGTCCTGTTGCACGCCGAGCGCGTTGAAGCGCAGGGCGTAGGCGCGAGTGCCGTCGCCGAAGGTGTCGAGGTAGACGGCGATCACGTCGTCGTCCGCCAGCTCGTCGCGCCGATGGAGACCGGCCCGCACTTGGCCCGGATCGTCCGCCGCCCAGATCCCCAGGTAGAGGGCCGTGGCGTCGTAGGCGAGCCGGACCTCGGTGGTGCGGGTCGCCACCGCTCCCGCCTCCGGATAGGTCTGGACGAAGCCGCCCAGCAGGGCCGCCGTGGTCCAGTCGGCCTCGTCGAGCCGGCCGTCGATGGCCGGAGGCTCTCGCCAACGGGGAACCGCGACCGCTTCGGTGGCATCCGGCGCGGCGCCGGCGGCCGGGTTCCAGGACAGACAGACGGCCAGGCCGATGAAACCTCTTTTGCATCTCATAGGGGTTACAGCCTACGGAGAGGGCCGTAACTTGTCAAGGAAGCCAAATCGGTTACGATTCCCCCATGAGCACCTCACCCTTCAAGTGGGTCGGCGGGCGGCTGAGCCTGGACTTCGTCAACACCGTGGGAGCCCGCAATCACGGCGAGGCCGGTGGCTACACCGTGCGCGACGAGAGGCTGCGTAGCTGGGACGACGTCGAAGCGTGGGTCCGAGAGTCCGGGTTGACGGTCGACGGCGAGGCCGTCGAGGACCCCGGCTCGGCCCTCGAGAGGGCGATCGCCCTGCGCGAGGCCCTCTATCGGATATTCCGCGCGGTGGCCCGGGCCGAGGCCGCCGACTCCGGGGACCTCGACGCCCTGAGCCGCGAGGTCCTGGCCGCACGGGAGGGAGAGCGGCTGGTCGCCGCCCAGGACGGGGGCTTCCTCCTGCGGCCGTCGCTGGCGCCCGGCTCCCCCTCCCGCTGGTTGGGGCCGATCGTCGCCTCCGCCGTCGAGCTGCTGACTCGCCCGGCCCTCGCCCGAGTCCGCCAATGCGCCGGGGACGACTGCGGCTGGCTCTTCGAGGACACCAGCCGCACGGGTCGCCGCCGCTGGTGCGACATGAAGGGCTGCGGCAACCTGGCCAAGGTCCGCCGCTTCCGGGCCCGCGAGCAGGGCTCGGTCGCTTCGAGGAAGTGAGCCGGGCGCCCTCCGGGCCGTGGACGCCGGCCCTCAGTGCGACTGGATCCGCAGCACCAGCCCGGCCTTGAGGTTCCCTGCGAGGCGGCTCACGTCGTCGAGCTCGGCCTCCACGAAGACGAGCTGCGAGGAGGGGTCGACCTCCGCCGCCACCCGCGCGACGGTGGCGGCGAAAGGGGAGCGAGTCGCCTCGAAGGTCCCGTGGACCCGTTGCCCGGGCTGGAACGACAGCGCTTCCGCGGGAGGCACGGCGAAGCGCACCAGGTAGTCGTCGCCACCGATCAGGCGCAGGATGGGCTCGCCCGCCTCGACCAGAGCGCCAGGGTCGCGGAGCCGGTTTGCCACCCAGCCGTTCGAAGGAGCTCGAAGCACGGTGGCTCCCGCCTGCGAGCGCAGCTGCCTCAGCTCGGCCCGGGCCTGCTCCGCCCGCGCTCGAGCCGCCTCGGCAGCCCGCTGGGCCGTCTCCTCGCCGGCCACCGCCAGCGACCGAGCCTCGGCCGAGAACAGGTCGGGGACGCTCTGGACTCGCGCCCTGCGCTCCTGCGCCGTGCGCAGGTCGACCTCGGCCGAGAGCGCCTCCGCCTCGGCGGCGTCCGCCGCCGCCTGCGAGGCGGCTAGCTGAGCATCGAGGTCGATCGGATCCACCCGACCCACCTCCTCCCCGGCGAGCACCCGCTGCCCCGGCCGGGCGAGGTTCTCGCCGAGCCGGCCGCTCATGGCTGCGGAAAGCTCCACGGTCTGCGCAGCGACCAACACTCCCACGTAGCTCCCAGCCGATTCGGCCTCGGGTTGAGCCGGAGGGCCCGTGACCGGCTCTACGGCGATGCCCGTGCCGCCAGCCGGAGCTTCCGAGGTCGTCGGGGGGCCCGCGAAACAGCCGGAGAGGACCATTCCGGCCAACAGGAGAGAGGCCGACGGGCCCCACTTTCGCTCGCCTCGTGAAGCGCGGAGCAAGCTGAGCGCCGGCGAAAAAAGAGCATGACAGACCGCCAATTGGAAATGCGCCATAGAGAGTGCATGGTAACTCGGAGGTTCAAGGCGGGGCTGACCCGCCTCTCGATCGCGAGTCGCCCGGAGCCTCCCCGCCGTCCTGGCGAGACCACGGTGCCGGCAGGCGGGACGATCGGAGTGGTCTGGGTCGGGCCGGAGACGCTCTCGCCGGAGCTGCTGGCGAAGCTCGGCGAGCAGGGGCTCCCCTGCCTTCAGGTCGCCACCGTGGACGAGGTGTGGGAGGCCCTGGTGCCCCTGCCGATCCTCTGCTTCGGCGACGGCGCAGAGGCCATGGGCGTCGCTGCCTTGTTGGACGGTCTGGCGGCGGAGAGCCCGCCCCGCCCGGCGGTCAGCCTCGTTCTCTCGGCCGGGGCTGACCCCGCTCGCTTCCAACCGCTGATCGACGATGACCGGCTCTTCTTTCTCGCTCGGGGCCTGCCCGCGGAGCGCGACCTTTTGAGCCTGATCGAGAGCGCCGCGGGCACTCTGCGCCGGCGGTCGGGATCTGTCGGCCAGGCCGATGACCCGGCCTCGGTCGCGGACCCCGGCTTCGAGGTCGAGTTTCTGCGCCAGCTCGCCCAGGCTCGCGACCCCTCGGAGGTGGCAGAGATCCTGGCCTCCCAGGCCGTGCGCGCCCTGGCTTCCGACCGGGCTCGCTGCCTGCTCTACGATCCGGCCCGCGAGATCCTCTGGAGCGCGGCCGAGGCCGACGAGGAAAGGGCGGAAAGCCCCGCCGTCGGCCTGGTGAGCTTCGTCCTGCGCACCGGCGTCGCCGTCTGCTTGCCGCAGCTCGGGGACGATCCTCGCTTCGACCGCGAGGCGGACGATCCCGGCGGCTCGCCGACGGACCGCTTCCTGGCCGTGCCCGTGCTCGGCGTCACGCGCTCGCCCCTGGCCGTGCTGGTCGTGCTGCGCCCTGCCGGCAAGCCTCCGTTCGAGCCGGCCGAGGTCGCGAGGCTCAAGGCGATCGCCCGGATCGCCGCTCCCTTCCTCGTGACCGACGGCGCGGACGGCGGGAGCACCGGCCCTTTCCGCCGAGAGGCCCTACGCGAGCTCGAGCTGGCCTCCCCGGGCCAACAGGAGCCCCTCCGCCTGGCCCCCTCCTGGATCGGCTGGACCCACGGCCTCGTGGTCTCCCTCCTGCTCACCGCTGGGCTCGCCTCGGTCTTCGTGCGCGTTCCCGAGTACGCCTCCGGGCCGGCCATCGTCCGCCTCGGCGGCCGTACCGAGGTCACCGCCGCGGCGAGCGGTGTGGTCTCCTCGCTCGCCGTCGAGCCCGGCCAGGCGGTCCAGGCGGGCCGGCTCCTGGTGGCCCTGCGGGACGAGCAGGAGGCCGCCAGCCTGGCACGCCTGGAGCGCGCCTTCGAGCTGAAGCTGGTCCAGCGGCTGCAAGCGCCCGGCGATCCGCGGGTGGCCGAGGATCTGCTCACCCTGCGCGCGGATCGCGACCTGGCGGCGGTCCAGGTCGCGCAGCGCGAGATCCGCGCCCCGGTTTCCGGCATCGTCAGCGACCTGCGCGTGCGCCGCGGCCAGTCCTTGAGCCCGGGACAGCCCATGCTCTCCCTGGTCGAGGGAGCGGCGGCGCCCAGCCTGGTGGCGCTGATCCCCGGCCAGTATCTGCCGCAGCTACGCCGCGGCATGCGGGTTCGCTTCGAGCTCGGGGGCTATCCCTATCTCTACCAATGGCTGACCCTCGACGGGGTCGCCAGTGAGGTGCTCGGCCCCACCGAAGCGCGGCGCCTGCTCGGACCCGCCACCTCCGACTCGATCGACCTGCCGGGCGCGGTGGCGGTGATCACGGCCCGGCTGCCGGCACCCACCTTCGAGCTGGCCGGTGAGAGCTACGCCTTCCGTGACGGCATGCCCGGCCGGGCCGAGGTCCAGGTCCGCTCCGAGCGCTTGCTGCTCACCCTGATCCCGGCCCTGCGCGGGCTCCTGGCGGGTGGCCATGACTGAGCCAGGCAGCGGGTTGGCCGACCGTTTCCGGGCGCTCTCCACCCTCGGCTTGCCGCGCCGGCGCCAGATCCCCTTCGTGCCCCAGACCGCGGCGACCGACTGCGGCGCCGCCTGCCTGGCGATGAGCCTCGGCCTCCATGGCCGGGTGGTCACCCTCGAGGAGGTGCGCAAGGTCACCGGCCTGGGCCGCCACGGCATCGATGCCCGCACCTTGCTCCAGGCCGCCGAGCACTTCGGCTTGCGCGCTCGCGGCGTCCAGGTGCAGGGCCCCCAGGAGCTGCGCTACCTCGACCCAGGCTCGATCCTGCACTGGCAGTTCCGGCACTTCGTGGTCCTCGAGCGGGCCACGGCGCGGGGTGCCTGGGTCGTCGACCCCGGCTTCGGTCGCCGCTTCGTGACCCGCGCGGAGCTCGGCCGTGCCCTGACCGGTGTGGCCCTCGTCCTCGAGCCGGGGGAGGGCTTCGCCGGTGGCGGCGGCCGGCCGCCCCTCGCACGCCGTTACTTGCAGCAGGTCCTCGGCCACTCGGGCCTGCTGTCGCGGGTCCTGGTCAGCTCCCTGACGTTGCAGCTGATGGCCCTCACGGTACCGGTCTTGACCGGCGTGCTGATCGACCGGGTCATTCCCCGGGCCGATCTGCCCTTGCTGTGGCTGCTGGCCGTCGGCGCGGCCACCCTGGTGGGCTTCCAGCTGCTGGCGGCGCTGATCCGCGGCCACTTGCTGGTCGCCTTGCGCACGCGACTCGACGCTCGCTTGACCCTCGAGTTCCTGGACCACCTCGTCCACCTGCCCTATCTCTTCTTCCAGCAGCGGTCCGCCGGCGACCTGCTGATGCGGCTGTCGAGCAACGCGACGATCCGCGAGGTGCTCACCTCGACGGTGCTCTCCGCGGCCCTCGATGGCTTCATGGTGCTCTCTTACCTCGCCCTGCTGCTGGTCGCGGACCCCCGCCTGGGGCTGTTGGTGGCCGGCCTGGCGGCGGTCCGGATCGCCATCCTGCTGGGCGCTCATCGCCCCCGGCGCCGGCTGACCGCCGAGGCTCTCGAGACGCAGGCGGCGGCGCAGAGCTACCAGGTGCAGATCCTGGCCGGCATCGAGGCGATCAAGGCCAGCGGCAGCGAGAGCCGGGCGGTGGACAGCTGGTCCCACCTCTTCGTGCGCGTGCTCAACGTCTCGCTCTCCCGCGGCCGACTCGACGCCTTCGTCAATTCGCTCCTGGATGCCCTGGCCCTCGCCTCGCCCCTCGCCATCCTGCTCTACGGCGGCACCCGGGTGATGTCCGGTGACCTGTCGCTCGGCACCATGCTGTCCCTGGCCGCCCTGGCCGGCGGCTTCCTCGCCCCGCTGTCGACCCTGGTGGGCAACGCCACGCAGTTCCAGTTGCTCGGCAGCTACTTCGAGCGCATGGACGACGTCCTCGCGACGGCGCGTGAGCCCCTGGGCGCCGAGAGAGCTCGGCCCTCCTCGTTCGCCGGCCGCGTCGAGCTGCGCGAGGCCTCCTTCCGCTATGGCCCGCTGGTGCCGCTGGCGATCGATCGAGTGTCCCTGGAGGTCGAGCCGGGGCAGCTGATCGCCGTGGTCGGGTTCTCCGGCTCGGGCAAGTCCACCCTGGCGGGGATGCTCGCCGGCCTGCTGCCGCCGGAGGCGGGGGAGATCCTCTACGACGGGCGGAGACTCGCGCAGCTGCCGGTCGAATGGCTGCGACGGCAGCTCGCCTACGTGCCGCAGCGCCCGTATCTGTTCGCCACCAGCATCCGGGCCAACATCGCCCTGGCGGATCCGGGCCTACCGCTGGCGCGCATCGTCGAGGCGGCCAAGCTGGCCGAGATCGACGAGGAGATCTCGGCCCTACCCATGGGCTATGAGACCGTGCTCGCCGACGGCGGCACTTCGCTCTCGGGGGGGCAGCAGCAGCGCATCGCGCTGGCTCGCGCCCTGGTGAGAAGGCCCAAGGTGGTGATCCTCGACGAGGCCACCAGCGCCCTCGACACGGTCACCGAACGCAAGATCCAGGACAACCTCGCGGGGCTGCGAGCGACCCGCATCGTCGCCGCCCATCGCCTGAGCACCATCCGCCACGCGGACTGCATCGTGGTGCTCGACCGGGGGCGCGTCGTCGACGCCGGGACTCACGACGAGCTCCTGGCACGCCCCGGCCGCTATCGAGAGCTGGTCGCCGCGCAGCTCGAGCGCGAGACCACCTCCTCGCCGGCGGAAGAAGCCTGGAGGGGCACACCGCTCGAGCTGCTGCGTTGAGCCCCCTACCCCAGCCACCTCTCGGCGCGAGATCCCTCGTGCCCTAACGCGCGACAGCGCAAGGAGACCCAACATGAAAAAGCAGATCACCAAGAGGCTCACCCTCAGCAAGGAGACCCTGCGGAACCTGTCGGAGCGCGAGCTCCAGGGAGCGGTCGGCGGCGCAACGCTCGGCCTTTGTGGCACCAACGGCTGTCCCACCGAGGACCCCGCCTGCACCAACAGCGGCTGTCCTTCCCGCTGGTCTGACTGCTGTTAGTGATCCTCGACTGGCCGAGGTGGGCTGGACGGCCCGCCTCGGCCAGATTCTCCTCGACCGCTGCGGAGGTGACTTGAAGATGTGGACGCCCATCGCCGACACGGAGACCGCCGAGCGCTGCTGGCGCGCTCTCGAGGCGATCGAGGTCGACCTCGTGAGCCGGCTTCCGGCGATCCAGGACCCCCTGCTGGCCAGCGGGACGGCGGGCCTGGCGCTCTTTTTCTCATACTTTTGCGCTGCCCGCACCGAGGGGGAAGCCGCCGACCGTGCGCTCGAGGCCCTCGAGCAGAGCGTGGCCGCCCTGGGCGAGGGCGACCAGCTCCCGGCGCTCTACGGCGGCTTCTCCGGCGTCGGCTGGACGGTCGAGCATCTGACCCGGCACTTCTTCGAGGGGGACGGGGATCTCTGCTCCGAGCTCGACGAGGCGCTGTGCACCGCGCTCTCCGCACCGGGACCGCCGCTGAAGTACGAGCTGCTCAATGGTCTGGCCGGTTTCGGCATCTACCTGCTCGAGCGGCCGTCGCGGCCCGGTGTGACGGAGGCGCTGGGCCGGATCCTCGAGCGCCTCGACGAGACCTCCGAGGAGTCGCAGGCCGGCCTCACCTGGCCGACCTTGCCGGAGTGGGTTCCCTTCGCGCAGCGCGAGTGGATGCCCGAGGGTGGCTACAACCTCGGGGTGGCTCACGGCGTCCCCGGGGTGGTCGGCTTCCTGGCGGCAGCCTGGCGAGAAGGAGTGGCGGATCCTCGGGTCGAGCGCCTCGCCGAGGGGGCGGTGCGGTGGATCCTCGCCCAGAGGCAGCCGGCCGGAGGGCGCTCCGTCTTCCCCACCTGGCTCATCCCGGGGCAAGAACCCACGCCGGCCCGCACCGCCTGGTGCTACGGCGACCTGGGGATCGCCGCCGTGCTGATGTCTGCGGCGAGGAGCTTCCACCGCCTGGACTGGGAGGAGGAGGCCCTCTCCCTCGCCCGCCTCGCGGCCACGCGGCCCGCCGACGCCTTCAAGGTCCTGGATGCTGGCCTCTGTCACGGTGCAGCCGGCATCGCCCACCTCTTCAACCGCTTCTACCAGGCGACCGGGGATCTCCAGATCCGCGCAGCCGCCCTGGCTTGGTACCGGCACGCCCTGGACCTGCGGTGCACTACGGAGGGTATCGGCGGTTTCCTGAGCTACGTCCGCACGGGTCCCGAGCCCGGGACGTGGGAGAGCGACCCCGGGTTCCTGGCCGGCGCCGCGGGCATCGGGCTGGCGCTACTCGGGGCAGTGAGCGACGTCGAGCCGGCCTGGGACCGGGTGATGCTGGTGGCCATCCCGCCCGGCGCCACGGCCCCTGACGGGGGAGAGCCCGCGTGACCTCCATGCACGACTTCAGCCCCTCGGAGCTGGTCGTGCTCCGCACGCCTCTCCTGCCCTTCGAGGAGGTCGAGGCCTGGGGCGCGGATCTCCTGGCTCCTGGCTGCGAGGCGGACGAGGCAGCGCTGGTCGAGGCCCTGGCTCACGACCGTGCCGCCCTGCGCCAACGCCTCCAGTCCCTGCTCGACCGCCCCGAGGTCCGCGAGGCCGTGTTTCTGGCCTCTCCCGACCTCTTCGACAGCCTCGACCCCTGGCGACGGGAGCCGGAGGGCAAGAAGGGCCGGCGCACCGAGCACGGTCTGGTGCGCTACCTGCTCCGCATGGCTTCGCGCCCGACTCCCTTCGGCCTCTTTTCCGGCTGTACGGCGGGCACCCTGGGCGAGCGGACGCGCCTCGCCCTGGCCGGACGGGAGAGCCACCGGCGGCACAGCCGGCTGGACATGGACTACCTGTTCGCCCTCTCCGAGCACCTGGGACGAGGCCCCGAGGCCAGGGCCGACCTGCTGTTTCGGCCCAACTCCAGCCTCTACCTGGCCGCCGGCAGGCTGCGCTATGCGGAAGCGCGCCTGGCCGGGAGGCTGCGCACCTACCACCTGGTGGCGGTGGACGGCTTCGACGCCCTCACCTCGACGCTCGAGAGGGCCGCGAGCGGCGCCCGCCTCGCCGACCTCGCGGCGGCCCTGGTCGCCGACGACCCCGAGCAGGAGGTCACGCTCGAGGACGCCGAGTCGTTCCTCCAGGACCTGGTGGAAAACCAGCTGCTGCTGCCCGAGCTGGCGCTGCAGGTCACCGGCGAGGAGAGCGGACCGGTCCTCCTCGACGAGCTCGCGGGCCTCTCCGCCGCCGCCGAGGCGCGGGAGCGGCTCGGCCGGGCGCACCGGGAGCTCGCGGAGATCGACGCCGACGGGCGCGGCGCCGAGCCCGAGCGC
>JBIOYC010000044.1:0-8954 GCA_044869955.1 Thermoanaerobaculia bacterium
GCGGCTGAGCGGGCGCCCGCCCGTACTGGTGCTGGACCAGTTCGAGGACCTGTTCCGGGGTGGAGACGGCGAGCGCGCCCGTGCCCGGGTGGGCGTCCTCTTGGCCTCGACGGTGCAGCGGCTGCCAGGCGAGGCGACGCCGCTCTGCCGGTGGCTGCTCGCCTGCCGGCGGGACTTCCACGGCGAGCTCGCGGCCTGGCTGCCGGATGCCCTGCGGGAGGCCCGTGCCGAGGGCCTGGTGGCCCCGGCCCAGCTGCCCCACAACCTCTACGGCCAGGAGCGCTTCCAGGCCTGGGACCTGCCTCCCTTGGGCGCCCCGCCGCCGGGCTCCTCGCCGGGCGAGGCCCGGCAGCGGGCGGTCGAGGCGTTCCGGGCCGCCATCGTCCGGCCGCTCGAGGCCTGCCGGGAGCCCGGGCAGCGGGCCTATCCGTGGACGATCACCAGCGAGGATGCCGAGCGCCTGGCCACGGCCTTTGCCGAGGCCCGGCGGGCGCAGCCGGAGGCACCGCTGGTGCCGCAGCTCCAGGTGGTGCTGGCTCACCTGCTGGAGGAGGCGGGGACGCCGGGACCGGGCGGCGAGCCGTGCCCGCTGCGCGTTGCCGAGGATCCCAGCCCTTTGATCGAATCCGCCCTGGAGGAGCATCTGCGCGTCGCCCTCAACCGGGCCTTCCCGGCCGGTCGATCGGCGGCACCCCAGGAAGGCCGCTCCCGCACCTTGCTGGCCCTGCGGGAGCTGGCCGATCACCATGGCCGCAAGGGAGGGGGTCTGGCCGCTACCGCCCTGGCGAGCGCCGTGGGGCCGGGGGGAGAGGCGATCTTGGAAGCCCTGGCCGCGGCGGAGACGCGCATCCTGGTGCCACTCCTTGGACCCGAGGGGCTGCTCTACACCCTCTCGCACGATCGGTTGGCGGAGGTGGTGCGGCGGGTGGTGGACGAGGAAGGCCGCCTCGGGCGGGTGGAGGCGGATCCCGCGGTGCTCGAGCTGCGGCGCTTCGTCACCCACCAGGCGCAGTTCTTCGCCGAGGGCGAACGCGACCAAGGGCTGCAGATCCCGGCGGCGCGTTTCCGGGCCATCGCCGCGCGGCCGGAGGCCCTGCTGTGGGATGAGGAGCGGCGGAGCTGGTGGGCGGCCTGTGTGGCTTGGAGGGAGAAGCGGCGACGGCGGAGGCTCGGCTGGGCAGCGGGGGTCCTGGTTGGGCTGATGATCCTGGTGCCGCTGGGGCAACGCCTCTTCTCGGTGACCGGAGAGCGCTCGGCCCGGGTGGCGCTCATCATGGCCGCGCCGCCGAAGAAGGCCTTCGAGAGCGCCTGGCACCTGCTCCGGGACGACCAGCTGAGCGCGGGAGAAGTGGCAAAGCTCCTCTTGAAGCGAGGGGAGCTCGAGAGCCTCTTCGAAGCCGGGCCCGGCGCACTGGAGCCCGAGGCCGAGAGGCCGTCTGCGGTGCTCGCACTGGTGGAGGCGCTGCTACCGGACCTCCCCGTGAAGGAACCGGGGAGCCCCGCCGTGGGCAGCATGACCTGGGCGCTGGACTACTTCCCGGCGCGCGAGCGCGCCTCTGACGAGCATCGTCAATGGGCTCGAGTCCTGCGCGATGTCATCACCCAGAAGCTACGTGCACGGTATGGGGAGCCGCCGCCCGAGCTCTTCAAATGGGTGGAGGTGCCAGCCGGGGACTTCGAGATGGGCAGCCCGGAGGGCGAAGGGGAGGACAACGAACGGCCCCGGCATGCCGTGGCCCTGTCCGGCTTTCGCATGCTGGCCCAGGAGGTGACGAATCGTCAGATTCGCGAGCTCCTGCCAGATCACCAGGGCCCGGACGACCACCCGGCCGTCGAAGTCTCCTGGCACCAGGCCTACGCCTTCGCGACCTGGCTGGGTGGCCGGCTGCCCACCGAGGCCGAGTGGGAGTACGCGGCCCGGGCTGGCTGCCGGCACGCCTACTGCGATCGCCAGGGCAATGAGGCGACGCTCGACCAGGTCGGCTGGTACTTCGGGAACTCCGGTAACACGCTTCATCCGGTGGGCCAAAAGGAGCCCAACCCCTGGGGTCTCCACGACCTCCACGGCAACGCCTTCGAGTGGGTTGCGGACTGCTATCGAGACTACACGGCTGGACGGCAGCTCGATCCCTGGGGGCCCCCCCTCGGCGAGTACCGGGTGATGCGCGGTGGATCGACCTGGCTCGACGCGTCCAGGGCGCGCTCGGCTTTCCGCTTCTACGGGTTCCCGAGGTTCAGGTTCGAGATTCAGGGCTTCCGCGTGGTCCTGCCCGCCGTCCCCGAGCGCTAGAGGCTGGAACCTAGATCATAGAGAGTGTGTTGGTTGCGGGCATGCCCGGCAGGAGGTGGCAGCGAACGGCAGCTCACTGCGGTTTCTTGCCGCCGCTTGCCGGCCATCGTGCGGTTTGCGGCTGGCGACCAGCGCAGCACCAGCCTCAGAAACCATTGATGGCGAGCTGCTGCGCCTCCGGGAGCCCTACGAAGTTCCGCGCGGTCGCGTAGAACTTCAGGCTCGGGTTCGCACCACCGCTGCCGGGGATGATCGCAAGCCCGGCGCCGTAGCGGAAGTGGACACCGAGGGGACCAATGGTGCTGCCGTGCGTCGTCACCATGTGACGCTTGCTCACGGGCGCCTCGACCGTCTTCGTATCCAGGTCCACGACGTGCAGGGCCGCCCAGTCCTCATCGGCATGATCGGTGCCCCAGAGGTTCTTGGTGTGAAAGCCGACGAGGAACACCTTCTGGCTGGTGTTGGTGAGCAGACAGACCGCGCTGTAGTCCGTGGCCTTGAGCTTGACCGAGAAGAGGACGCTGGGGGAGTTGGTGCTCGGAACGGGGCCGCCTTGCCACTGGTAGAAGTCGATGGCGCCGTTGTCGTACACCGCCAGAAGGTAATTCTCCGTATCACCCACGGTATAGCTGGTCATGCCGGCGGCTCCCGCACCGCGCGATTGGCCGGCCACCGCGGGTCGGTCGACGTAGGTCGATAAGAGCGTGGGAGGATTGGTGTCCGTCATCGTCGATAGATCGTAGAAGTGGACGCGGGACTTCTCGTGCTCGCTGCCCTCGACCGGTGCCACCAAATAATCACCGATCACCTGCATGCCGCCGGGATGGGGATAGTCCGGGTCCGGCGACCAGAACATCTGGGTCACCTTGGTCTCTTGCGCGTTGATGACCGCGTAGAACCCCTTGTCGTAAAGGGCGATCAAGTTGTGGCACACCACGAAGTAGTTGCCGTAGCGGGCGATGCCTTGGACGTGCGGGCCGAAAGGTACATAGTTCAGCGGGTTGCTGAAGGTGTGCAGCTTGCCTTGCTGCGGCACGTTGTCAAAGACTTGCTGTACGTTCGTGATCTTGGGGTTCTCGGTCGCCATCTCGGCCTCTCGTGGTTGTGAAGGTGTTGGGCTGCGAATCCTAGCCCATGGTTGACACTTCTCGGGCTGTTTTCGCCTCCCTGGCCTCGTAACTGTTGCAGACAAAGGGGCGGGTTTGTGCGCTCGCGTTTTTCTGTAGTGACCAACGATGGCTGGTGCTGGTGGCCCACCGGTTGGCCGCACCCGGCAGTGAGCACGGCCTGGCCCGCTGGCTGGAGACCGACTACGTCTGCGACCGCTTGGGCCGCTCGTGGCAACCCCGCTGGCGGGAGGACGGCGAGCGTCGGGCCAGCCGCTCGCCGCGGGTGCGCGTGCAGTCGCCGCAGTTGCAGACCTGGTATCGCACGCTCGATCAGCTGCTGGCTCGCAAGGCATCGCCGCCCTGGCCTTCCTGCTCCTGCGCGCCCTCGAGCGCAAGCTCCACGACGCCGGACTGGATCTCTCCGCCGAGGAGGCCCTCGGCGCCCTGGAGACCGTCTGCGTCATCGAGACCGCCCTCGGCAAGGCCGAGCTCAGCCACCGGCAGAAGGCCACCGCCTCGTACCAGGTCACGTCCGTCCTGGGGTAATGCGCAAGCTCCGCATCCGACACTCCCTGCTGTGCCATCGGCTTCTTGCGCGGGTTGAAAAGAGCGTACTGCGCGTTGGTCACTGGCGGGCCGGTGACCTCATTCTCGAGGATCCTGCCTTTCAGTTCGACGGCGTTCGCGGTGGCCGCAGCCGGCAGGAAGCCGGCCCATGCCGCCCATCTTCGAGCTGGCCCGGCGCGCCAGGGGATGCGCTTCCGCGTCAACGAGCGGGTTGCCAGGATGTCCAGCACCGGTTTCAAGGGGCTTCTTCTGACCGTGCAGTCTACCCTCTCCAGGGAAGCCATCGAATTAGGACGAACGAGCCACCTCTGCGCAGAAGCACGGCTCCCTGATGGGAGTACCAGCCGAGATCGAGCGCTGCCCCAGCAGTCCTCTCCTGGCCCCGAAATCGTCTCTGCACGCGCATGGCCGCCCGCCCTCACCGGCTCCTGGTCTCGCACGAGCGCTACGGTCCGCCGCGACGCTCGCAGAGTTCGTCGATCGCCACCTCAGGGGGCGCCAGTTGCCGAGTGACCTCCAGCCGGTACCCGATCAGAGCCCGCCCCACCGCATGGAGGTTCCCAGCCTCGCCGTGGCGGCCAAAGTCAACAAGAGATCGGATCTCGAAGGGAGGCACGTCGACGACAGCTTGATCCTTATCGCCCAGGACATCCGCCAACCAGAAGAGCCGAGAGTGAATGCCGACGAGGTCGGGAGCACTGTCCCCGTCATCTTCCCAGACCGCGATCTCCAGGTAGACCGCCGGTACACCATTCACATCGGTGACCGGTACATCGCCCGAGGTGGCTCCCGATGAGAATAGGCGGAGGGGCAGAGTTGGCGTGTCCAGGCGACTCGGGTACTTGAAGACAGGTTGTCCCCGTCGGTCTCTCACTGGTTGCCCGCGGTCATCGAGGAGCGCTGTGCAGCGTTCCGAGGTGATGTTGCAGTCGCACCACCGCGGTTTCGCCCGCTCCTCGGCGGTGCAGAGCTTCCAGCTTCGTGTGCTGAGATCGGGGAACCGCCGCGAGATGTTCAGTTCTTCTCCCGTCGCCAGCGTCAAGGGAGCGACTCGACTGACGACGAAGATCTCTTCGCCATTCTCACCGGGAGCGATTGGTCTCGTGAGGGAAGGTCCGGGCTTTGCCGGACCCTCGGCGTCCGCGGTCAGCTCTAAGTGTGTGAGGTCCACCTTGAGGCCGCTCAGCCGAGGAGCCGCCACCGACCTCAAGCGGAACTGAATGTTCGCCATCGGTGCAGAGGTTCGATTGTCAGAACGCATCTCCGCATCGCGGAGCCTCTGTCGCTCCCCCAAGAGGCAGTAGTCCTGCTCCCGGGAACACTGCAAGCTCGCGTCACCCAGCGGCTCGCTTCCGCCCTTGAGTTTGCGCTCCAACTCGGAGCTGACGATCTGCCCGATCTCCAAGCCTTCGGTGCAACCAGAGATGCCGCCGGTTTTGCAGCCGATGGCGAAAGCCAGTGCCTCGATCCCCAGCTTCTGCCATCCCTCCAGGCTCGATCCAGGATCACGCTCGATACCGGATACTGCGAGGTCGATGGCCTTGCCCAGGCATCTTGGCGAGTGCAGGTCCCAGAAGATCGGTAGATCGAGCGTGTACTGGGAAGGGAGGTCGTACCCAGAAGCCAACCAACTCCCCTGATCGAGGGCTGCCGACCAGAAACCAGCAGGGTACACGACAGCTCTTCTGTTCGGGCTGGCTGGGCTCCTCGTGGCGCCTCCGGCCACCAGCCGTGCCTCGGCTGGATCTGACTCGTCCGATTCCTGATTGTCCAGGTAGTCGATCCAGTTCACACTGGCTACGAACCACTGTGGATCGGCAACCCGCGGTAGTACCTTCAGCGGGAAGGTCCTGCGGGCCGTGCAGCCGTAAGCGCCGATGATCGTAAGTTGATAGTCACCGGGAGGCACGGAGTCTCGCAGAACGAAGAACGTGGAGTCCTCACCTCGTACGGTGACACGCCCGAGTGGCGGCGTATCATAGCTGATCGGTCCGTCGAGCCGGACGTGGAGTAGGTTGGTGTGGAATCGACCTCGAACGTCGATCCTCCGCATAGGTAGCTGGAGCACAGACGGTTCAACCGTCACCTCGGGTCGGAGCACGCTCACCGTTTCCGGGTCATCTGCCACCATCGCGCGACATTCTCCCGGAGGTGGAATGACCTCTGGGGTCTGGTCCCAGGAAGGCACGAAGAGGTCAGGTGTCAGGACGTCCAGGGCCATGGCCAGGGCCTGCTCTCCGGCCTGCTGGCAGTCACCCTCTTCCAGGTCAATGTGAGCCGCCGTATCGTCAACGGGCCGTCCGAGGGTGACAATCGGCACCCCGCGTGATCGGGCAGACTGCAAGTAGGGGTGTCGACTTTCTCCCCAAGCTGGCGCAGCGGTGTGGATCACGAGGGCGTCAAAGTCCTGAAGCTCGTCGCGAGCAAGGCCGCCGCGCCTAAGCTGCTGGTCCCAGCCTGTCGTGTCCGCTGCGACGACCTCGGCGCCACCGGTGAGGCCTGCCAGGGACCGCACCCCGGCCAGTAAGCACCTGCTCTCCTCGCTCTGCTGGCCTGAGAGGGGCAGCAGTACACCGATCCTGGTCGACTTCCCCTCCACGACGGAATGGCAAGGCACGAGGGCGGTGCGACCCGGCGCGGTCACTGTGAGACCTGGTTCCATGGTCGCCACCGTGACTCGCGCGACGAGGTCTCCGCCTCCTCGGGCCGCGATGGGGATGGCGTCCATCTGGCCCGACTCTGAGACCACGGCGAAACGCTGGAGACCACCTTCAGGGCTGGCAACCTGGACAACAACCTCAGCAGACGCGGATCCGTCGCTCTTCGTCCACGTGAGCCCGACCCGGTGGGAAACAGAAAGACTGCAGACTGCCGTGGAGCTCACGTCCAGACTCACCCCCGCTGTTGGCCCTCCACCGAACTCGATGTCGTCTACGGCGAGCCCACCCGGCAATGGGTGGGAGACCTCGAAGTCCACTTCTGCTTTGGAAATCTCGGCAGCCGAGGACCGGAGCTCGAGAGGCCAGCGAATCGGTTGAGGAGCCGGGCTCGACGGGAGCTCTGTCCTCGCCGTTGCCACCTCGTTTCCGACGCGGTCCAGCCCGCGCAGCACCACGATCTGGGGCTCTGCCAGCGGCTCCCGGTAGCCAATCCACACACGCACTCGACGCTGTGGCGACGCAAACGACATCTCAACCGGCTGTGAACAGACCTCAGAGCCATGGCAGGCTTCGATGGCCCGGCTTCCCGAGTGGGCGAACTCGCCAAGACCGGGCGACCGGGCATAGTCGACGATCGCCGGGCGATTGAAACGGATTCCCTCGCATTGATACTGGCTCTCGGCGACGCCCTGGTCGCCGTGCGGTCTCTCGAAATCGATGACGGTGCTGACGCTGGTCGGTCCCCATGCAGGTCCATCGTTCGCCGATGGCCAAGCAGGCCCTCTTTGAAGGCAAGTACAGCCGCTCGCCACCAGCATCAGGAGTGAGAGAGCCACCACACACCGACTCATTTGCCAGGCTGGTGCCATGCGGCGAGTGGTGCAAGATTGGCGGGCTGTTGGTCTCATAGCGGGTGTCCTTTCCCAGTTGAGTGGCGTCCCCATCCGGGGCGACGGTAGGAAGCGCCGGTGCCAGAGGGACTCTCAGCGGTAGTCGCCTACGAGATCGGCTCTCACTCTCTGTTAACGGCTCCTCCAGTGAGAAGCCCTCACGCCCGCTCGGTCCGCGCCAGTACCGACCAGGTGACTGTCTGACCGCCCCGCGAAGGTCTGCCCTCCCCCCGCCACCACCCTGTCCCGCTCCTGCCTCCTCGCGCCTCTAGAGTCTCAGCCGCCTATCTCTTTCCTTCTATGGAGGTCTGCGAGGTCTCAAGGATCCGTGTCCCTTCCAGCTCTCTTGCTCCTCGGCGCCCTGCTCTTCGGCGCCGCCTCTCCCCTCCCCGCCGCCCCGGTCGCCGAACATGAAGATTGCGACAGTGGCTTCCTGATCTTCCAGGGCGCGGAGGCCTACCAGTTCTCGCCGCGGCACGAGCGGGAGCTGAGCTCGGTGCGGTTGTTCGGGTTGCACTCGAACCAGGGGGCGGCGGGGGTGGCTTACTGGCAGCTGGCGATCGACGGGCCGGGGGAGGAAGGGGGTGTCGGACGCGACCGGGACGGGGAACTTCATATACGAGTTTGTGGAGCTGCACTGGGATCGGTAGGGGGAAGCGGCGGCACCTCGAGCTGGATCGTCCTCTCTGTGCTGGCGCAAAGATCGGAGCATGGGTCTGGTGAGACCTGGCAGACCGTCAGGTTCACCGGCCCTTGCCCGGCATGGTCTCGGAGGAAGGTGTAGAACTCGGCCATGGCTCCGTACCTGCCGTGATACCAGATGGGGTGAAGGTGCATTGGCACACCCCAGTCCCGGCAACAGGTCACCCGGATCGGTACGTCGCCGGCTGCGATCCCTGCCCGATCGAAGGCCCCTCCCGGCACCACCCGAGTGATACCCCAGGAGGACTCACCGGAGCCGCTCGCGCTCAGCACTCCCGTCTCGAAGCCCAGAAGAGTCCAGAAGCGCGGGCCGAGGGCGTGCTCGGCGAGCAGTCCCGACAGCAAGGATGGGGGGGCGAAGACCAAGATCCAGCAGGTTGGAAGAACGAAGAACAGCACCGACGACAGGATCCCGAACTGACGGTTGTACGACACTCGGGTCGTCATGGTCCACCTCCCTGAGGGATCGTTGCAGCTCATCTCTCGGCTCACTCTTTTCGACACCTCCGCCGCGCAGAGTCGACCGTCCCTCCCGCCGGTTGGGCTATCCTCGAATCCGACTCATCATGGCCCGCCCCCGTACAGAACCCGACCTCACCCTCGGGCCGCTCCGGCTCCACGTCCACGGGCGCCAGTTTCCAGGTCATCAGGACTTCTGGGACGGCAATTGGCTGGTTGTCACGGCCGAGATCGATCACGAGGGGCGCCGCACCAGGTATCAAGGCCCTTGCCTGCG